>NZ_RJVR01000116.1 GCF_003999195.1 Streptomyces soli | reverse complement strand
TCCACCTGACTCCCATGGAGCCAGACTGATCACTTGATCACGGAAGGGGTCACTTTTCATCGACCGAAAGGGGGTCACGGTTCACGGAACGACGACAGAGGAGGTCATCACCGGCCGACCAACGCTTCAGGCGGCTCGCCCGTCACCGTCCGTCCTCTCACCGAGCAGGCGGCCCATGGCCCGTGCCGTCGAGACCGACCACCGCAGCCGTACCACGCCGCAGCCTTGCGCATCTGTGTCTGCCCGTGCAGATGTGTCCCCGTCGACCAGGCTGCCCAGAGCACGACGATGTCGACACAGAACAGGCGTTGCCTCATGCCAGTGGCTCGCTGCTCTCGTGCTCCTTGTACGGATTTCCGGGCGCCGGTGCCGTACGCCAGTAGCTCTCCGTCTTGAGCTTGAATAGGCGGTGCGACGGATTGGATCCCGTGTGCTTGAGCGCCCATAACTCGACTTCGAGCCGGTCATCGTCCGCCGGATCGGATTCCTCGTGGTACGTCATGCATTCCACGATGAAGATCGCTTCCGGAGCGCCCTCGCCGCCACCGGTACGAAGCGCCCAGTCAGCGGACTTGATGATCACGCGCGTGGTCACAACCTGCCCCTCCGGCTTCGCCGGTTCGCCTCGGCGACACGGGGGCTCAGTGCCTCGCTTGCGCTGACAGGCTCGACGTCCTCCGGCCGCGCCTGCCACTCGGTACCGCCACCGGGCGGACGGAGATAGAGGCAGGTGGGCTCCTGATCCATCACGCGGCCCAGGCGGTCCAGGGCCGTGTCCCACACCATCGTGCCTACGTGCGGAAGGTCGATCCCCTCATCGTCGCAGGCGCTATGTGTTGTCAGGGGGACCGCGCCGGCTGTTCTGTTCTGGCCGCTGCTGTTTACGTTCGAATTCATGTCTTTCTACCTCTGGTCCCGTCATCGCTGAACCGGTGCCGTATTCAGCTTGGCGACGTGACAAGCGCCCAACTTTCACAGTTCAGTGAAAAGCCGGGCGGTGAGGAGGCGAAAGCTCTACAAGCCCACCCAGGCGGCCAGATGGTCGAGGGTGTCGGGCGTACGCCGGGACAGGTGGATCAGGCCCCTGATGGTCTCCCGTGCCCCGGAGTGGTACCGGGTCTGCTGTGGAGCGAGGCGACGAGCGGTGATCAGCGATTTCAACGCCGCCTCGGAACGCCCGGTCTCCGTCTGGGCGCGTGCCGTGTCCACGTGGAAATGTGCCGCGCGCGAAAGAGCCCATTCCTTGGGAATCTGCACGTGCGCCGCGCTCCGCAGTGCCTCGCCATATGCGCGCATCTCGACGTGGGCGGAGACCGCGTGCACGGCGACGTTGGTCGGCCCGAAGGACAGCCAGTGCACGTCGATCGCCTCTCCGACGCGGTCCGCGTAGGAGGAAGCCTCAGCTAGGTGCGTCCGCACCGCATCCGCGTCCTGCGCGCGGGCGGCCAGGACCGTGGTGCCCAGGTGAAGTTGACCGGCGACCGCCAGGGACTCCCGGGTCTCCGGAGCCCGCTCGATGAGTGAGTGCCCGGAGCCCACGAGGCGCTTGCCGATCGTGTACTCGCCCTCCCGGAAGTACACCAGCGCCCGCATGTACTGGCGGACAGCCGAGATCAGCGGATCGGACGCGCGATCCGCCGCCCAATCCATACGGTCGAGGGCCACTGTGGACAGGTCGTAGTACCCCAGCTTGACCGCAAGGTCGTGGGCCGTCCGGTACGTGCTCGACAGCGCCGCCCACAACTCCGTCGAAGGTGCGAGGTAGACAGCCGTGGTGATCTCCGCCATGACCTCCGGCAGATTCACCGCCGCGTCATACAGCTTCGTGGCGCGCACCTGCTGGCACAGCCGCTCGGCGGCAGCGATGAGTTGGGGTGCGGGTCGTGTCCGCAGATCGGGGTCCACGCCCAAGTCGTACAGGTCCAGGGCCTCGCGGATGGGCCGGATCAGTTCGGTGAGCCGGTCCTCCTGGAGTTCGGTCACGTACGGCTGACCAGTCAGCGCGGTCACGTCGATGGACAGGGCTTGGGCGATGGTCGCCACCAGGTCGGGACTGGCTGGCTTGTGTCCCGACTCCACCTGTGTCAGCAAGCTGTACGAGTACGGAATCCGCTGGGCCAACCCGCGCTGGGTCAGGCCGGCGCGCTTCCGGTGATGCGCGATCCGGTTACCGGTGTGCTCTTCATCGGGGAACTGCATGCGGACTCCGTTCCAGGGCTCGCTACCCGAAACGGTACCCGTCACCCCACGACGAGGAACGGTGAACCGGCAGTGACGACCGGGCGCTGCGGAGTTGCACGCGATGCACGGGGCGGGATGGACTGCCGACATGACGACCAGACGTGTCCTGTATCTGTTGGGAAGCGCAGCCCCGCCCGTCCTCAACGTGGCGACCGTTATCAGGCAGGCGCAGGCCGCAGGGTGGGATGTGTGCCTCGGACTCACCCCCACGGCAGCGCGATGGCTCGACGACGAGTTGCCCGCCCTGGCTGACCTCACCGGACATCCGGTGCGCAGCCAGTACAAGATGCCGAAGGACCCCGATGTGTGGCCGCCGGCTGACGTGGCAGTCGTGGCACCTGCCACGTTCAACACCATCAATCACTGGGCCCTGGGACTTACCGGCAACTTCATCGTGGGATTCGCCGCAGAGGCCATCGGCAAAGGCATCGCGCTCGTGACGATGCCGTGCGTCAACGCGGCGTATGCCCAGCACCCCCAGTTCGATCGGAGCGTCGAGACGCTGCGCGCCTTGGGCGTACGGGTCCTGTACGGCCCCGGCGGATTCGTACCGAACGAGCCGGGTCAAGGTCGCTCGGACTCCTACCCGTGGCACCTGGCACTCGCTGCCGCCGACAGGGAAGCGCCTTGACGAGTCAGCGAACGACTACGCCCGGGACAAGGGCAACCAGCCCAGACACGAAGCTGCCGACGCCTGCCAGCGTGACGATGGTTGCCTTCCCGTCGGAGAACAGGCCCGCGCAGAACTCGCGAAACTGACGACGGAAGATGAGCAGCCTCAGCTTCTGCCAGCGGTGCTGCCGAATGTGACAGCCCAGGAGAAGGCCGGATGCGTTGTTGCGGCAACCGTCCTCACACCCGCGCACCGGAGCACCGCACGTCACGGGTGCTTGGAAGAAGCACCACGCGGCCGTGAGCGCCGAGAGCACGATCACCACGGCTGGCCCGGCGGCCGAGTTCACCCATGCTGCTATCAACAGAAAGCCGGCCAGAACGCCCCACCACTGACCCAGGCCGCCGAACGCTTTTCTCCTTGCCCCGAAGTCGCCATGGGGGGTTTGCAACTCGGGAGCCGCAGTCATGCAGGCTGACCCTCACAGTGGCTCGATCGCTGCGCAAGCAGGCCGGTTCCTCATGGAACCGGGGCCCTCCGCTCAGTCGCCGTCGGTCGGTGCCAGGGCGAGAAGGTCTTCATGGAGTGCGTTGAGCGGGCGGTGTGTGGGTGTGCCGTCGGTGGCTGTTTCTACGAGGACCCAGCCCGGCAGTTCCTTGCGGAGGTCGGGCTGGAGATCATCGCTGTCGGGGTCGGCCAGCCGGTACAGCACGTTGAAGGTGGTCTCGCGGGCGATCAGGCGGGCGATCTTGCTCAGGTTCTGCGGGGTGACGCCGAGTTCCAGGGCACGGTCGACGGCGGTGCCCTCTGCGCCTGCGTTCTCGCCGAGGGCACCGATGGAGTTCCAGGCTCGGATGTCCTGCGCCAGTGCCCGTAGAAGCCGGTACCGGGCGAGCTGAGGGATATCCTCCTCAGCTTCCGAGTCCGCCCAGACCTGTGGGTCGTCGGCGCCGAGGGCCGCCAGCAGCCGGGTCAGCTTTCCCCTGTCGGCCACCCTGGTTCAGCCGTCGGTCTTCGCGACGCCGATCGGGCAGGACTGGCCGGTGCCGCCGATGCCGCAGTAGCCGTTGGGGTTCTTGTCTAGGTACTGCTGGTGGTAGGGCTCGGCGTAGTAGAAGGGGCCGGCCGGGAGGATCTCGGTGGTGATGTCGCCGTAGCCGGCGCGGGTGAGGACGGGCTGGTAGGCGGCGCGGGAGGAGTCGGCGGCGGAGGCCTGGGCGGGGGAGTGGGTGTAGATGGCGGAGCGGTACTGGGTGCCGGTGTCGTTGCCCTGGCGGAAGCCCTGGGTGGGGTTGTGGGCCTCCCAGAAGACCTTGAGGAGCTGGTCGTAGGTGACGAGGGCGGGGTCGTAGACGACGCGGACGGCCTCGGTGTGGCCGGTGAGGCCGGAGCAGACCTCGTCGTACGTCGGGTTCGGGCTGTGGCCGCCCTGGTAGCCGACGAGGGTGGTCCAGACGCCTGGGGTCTGCCAGAAGATGCGCTCGGCGCCCCAGAAGCAGCCCAGGCCGAAGTCGGCGATCTCCAAGCCGGCGGGGTAAGGGCCGGCGAGGGGGTTGCCGAGGACGGTGTGGCGGGCGGCGAGGGGGAATTCGGGGGTGGCACGACCCGGGAGGGCCTCCTCGGCGGAGGGGAGGCGCGACTTGTGGCGGTCGAAGAGCATGCGGTGGCTCCAATTCCGGGGCGGCTCTAACGGTCCTAGTCTTCAAACGTACGAGAGGTGCCTTGGCATTCCGAGTGCTTCCGGAACGTGAACACACCTGACCGCCCCACCCGCCGGTCGGGCCATCGCGCCGCGCGGCGACTACCCTCGGCGGCATGACCGACAGCCACCAGCAGCAGCACCAGAACTTCGAGACCCTCGCCATTCACGCGGGGCAGGCCGCGGACGCGCAGACCGGCGCCGTCGTGACGCCGATCTACCAGGTCTCCACGTACAAGCAGGACGGGGTCGGCGGGCTGCGCGGCGGCTACGAGTACAGCCGTTCCGCGAACCCGACCCGCACCGCGCTGGAGGAGAACCTCGCCGCGCTGGAGGGCGGCCGGCGGGGCCTCGCCTTCGCGTCCGGCCTCGCGGCCGAGGACTGCCTGCTGCGTACGGTCCTGGTCCCCGGCGATCACGTGGTGATCCCGAACGACGCGTACGGTGGCACCTTCCGGCTCTTCGCCAAGGTCGCCGAGCGGTGGGGCGTGCAGTGGTCCGTGGCCGACACGTCCGACCCGACGGCGGTACGGGAGCAGATCCGGCCGAACACCAAGGTGATCTGGGTCGAGACGCCCAGCAACCCGCTGCTCGGGATCACCGACATCGCGGTGATCGCGGACATCGCCCGGCACGCGGGCGCCAAGCTCGTCGTCGACAACACCTTCGCCAGCCCCTACCTGCAGCAGCCGCTCGCGCTGGGCGCGGACGTCGTCGTGCACTCCACGACCAAGTACATGGGCGGCCACTCCGACGTGGTCGGCGGCGCGCTCATCGCGGCGGACGCGGGCCTCGGGGAGGAGCTGGCCTTCCACCAGAACGCCATGGGCGCGGTGGCCGGGCCCTTCGACGCCTGGCTGGTGATGCGCGGCATCAAGACGCTCGCCGTCCGCATGGACCGGCACAGCGAGAACGCCACCAAGGTCGCCGAGATGCTGCGGTCCCACCCCAAGGTGGCGCAGGTGCTCTACCCGGGGCTGCCCGAGCACGCCGGGTACGACATCGCCGTCAAGCAGATGAAGGCCTTCGGCGGCATGGTCTCCTTCCGGATCCAGGGCGGCGAAGAGGCGGCGGTCGAGGTCTGCAACCGGGCGAAGCTCTTCACGCTCGGCGAGTCGCTCGGCGGCGTCGAGTCCCTCATCGAGCACCCCGGCCGCATGACCCACGCCTCCGCTGCGGGCTCCGCGCTGGAGGTCCCGTCCGACCTGGTCCGGCTTTCGGTCGGCATCGAGTCGGCGGACGACCTCCTGGCCGACCTGCGGCAGGCGCTCGGGGCGTAGCACCGGAAGCCCCCGGCTTCACCAGTTCGTGGTCGTCGGCGTCGTGTCGAGCGGGGCCGGTGTCGGCCACCACAGGGCGAGCAGGACGATCGCGGTGACCACGGCGGCGAGGAGCAGCAGCCAGAGGACGAGGTGGGTCCTGCGGCGGCGGCGCAGGACACGCCGCCCCCGGTCGGCTGCGCGGGCGGGGAGGTCCGCGGCGACGACCGGGTGCGGCGTGTCGAGCAGGCGGCGGACCTGCTCCTCCTTGCGGTCCATGGGGCCATGGGACGGCACCGTGGACCGCGGGTCAAGAGTCCCGTCAGGGTCGCGGCTCCCGTTCACACGCGGCGGCGGGACCGGTGATCGGGGCGTCAGCCCTTGCTCGCGCCCAGGGTCAGCCCGCTGACGAACTGGCGCTGGAGCGCGAAGTAGACGACGAGGGTGGGAATGGCGGTCAGCAGCGCTCCGGCGGCGACCAGGTTGGGATCGGTGAAGTACTGCCCGGAGAGGTTCTTCAACGCCGAGGTGATCGGCATGTTCTCGCCCGTCGAGATGAGGACGACGGCCCAGAAGAAGTCGTTGTAGATCCAGATGGACAGCAGGGTGGCCAGGGCCGCCATCGCGGGCTTGCACAGCGGCAGCACGATCTGCCAGTACAGGCGCCATACCGAGGCGCCGTCGACCAGCGCCGCTTCGGTCAGCTCGTGCGGCAGCGAGCGCATGTAGTTGCTCAGTACGAAGGCGCAGAAGCCGGACTGGAAGGCCACGTGGATGAGGACGAGGCCGAGCGCGGAGTCGTACAACTTGCCGGAGGCGGTGATGCCGGGCAGGTTCACCAGCAGGTAGAGCCGGTAGAGCGGGGTGATGATGACCTGCTGGGGGAGCAGGTTGCCGGCGGTGAAGACCAGAAGCAGCGACAGGTTGATCCGGAAGTCGAAGCGGCTGACGTAGAAGGCGACGCAGGACGACAGGAACAGCGTCAGCAGGACCGCCGGGACGGCGATCACGAGCGTGTTCATGAAGTAGTGCGTCATCCCGGACTGGGTGAAGGCGTTGGTGAAGTTGGCGAAGCTCAGCTTGTCGGGCCAGGAGACGTAGCCCTTGTCACTGGTCTCCGCGTACGGCCGCAGTGCGGCGTACAACGCCCAGAGCAGGGGCGCGAGCCAGGCGAGGGCGGCACCGGCCAGGAACAGATGCAGGGCCAGCCTGGCGGGGCGGACGCGCTGCCGGGGAGGCCGGGAGGCGGTGATCGTCGTGGCGCTCATGCCCGCCGCTCCTTCCGGAAGGTGCTGATCAGATAGGGGATGATCACGCCGAGCGAGATGAGCAGCAGGACGACCGCGATGGCGGAGCCGTAACCGATGCGGCTGGACTCGCCGATGATGTTGTTGGTGACCAGGATCGACAGCAGTTCGGTGCCCTGCGTTCCGCCGTTGAAGACGAAGACCAGGTCGAAGGCGCGCAGCGACTCGATGATCGTGACCACCAGGACGATGGTGTTGATCGGCTTGAGGACCGGGAAGATGACGTTCTTGAACGTCTGCCACTCGTTGGCGCCGTCCAGCGCGGAGGCCTCGCGCAGCGAGGGGTCGACGCCTTTCAGCCCGGCGAGGTAAAGGATCATCATGTAGCCGGTGTGCCGCCAGCAGGCGGCGACCAGGACGGCCCAGAGGTTCAGATTCGGGTCGCCGATCCAGTCGATGTAGTGGCCGGGCCTGTTGGCGCCGATGAGGCTGTTGATGAGGCCGGTGTCGGGGTTGTAGACGAGCTGCCAGACGAATCCGATGACCGCGAACGAGACCACCACGGGGAGGAAGAAGGCGGTCTGGTAGATCCGGCTGAAGCGGATCTTCTTGTCCAGCTGCACGGCCAGGAACAGGCCCAGGGGGGTGGGGATCAGCAGCAGCACGACCAGCCAGATCGCGTTGTGCTGGACCGCCGGCCAGAACTGCGGGTTCTCGGTGAACAGCTGGCGGAAGTTCTCCAGCCCGACCCACTTGATGGAGCTGAAGCCGATGCCGTCCCAGCTGGTGAAGGCCAGCGCGATCGAGGCCAGCGCGGTGAGCCAGACCAGCGCGACGTGCAGGATCGTCGGCACCCCGGCCATGAGGGTCAGAGTGATCCGGTCGCGGCGGGTGAGCAGGCGCCGGTGCCCCCGGGGGATACGGCGCCGGGCAGGGGAGGCGGTTGTTCCGGGGGTGCCCGGAGGTGGCGCGGCGGCCGCCTCCGGGGTGCTGGGGATTCCGGACCCGGTTCCGGTGATCGGAGCGGTCATCAGGAGGCGAAGATCGTCTTCTTCTGGCGCTCGATCGAGGACAGCAGGCTGTCGATGCCCTTGGGGTTGCGGACGAAGTTCTGCAGGGCGGGCTGCATCACGGTCGAGGTGAAGTCCGGGCGGCTGTCGCGGTCCATGAACTGGGTGAGGTGCTTGGCCGCCGCGATCGTGTCGTAGCCCTTCTTCTGGAGGGCGGTGTACGCGGAGGTGTCGGCCTTGGTCGAGGCGGCGACGACGCTCGGGTCGCCCTTGAGGTAGGTCTCCTCGGCCGCGGGCGTGCCCAGGAACTCCAGCAGCTTGACCGAACCAGCGTGGTTCTTGGGCTTCTTGCTCAGCATGTAGCCGTCGGTGGGGGCCTCGACGGTGTCCTGGCCGTACGTGGGGTCGATCTCGGGGAAGACGAAGAAGTCGAGGTCGGCCAGGTCCTCGGCCTTGGTGAACTGCTGGGCGACGAACATGCCTAGCAGGTACATGCCAGCCTTCTTGGCGACCAGGCCCTGCGCCGCGTCCTGCCAGGTGCGGCCGACGGCGCCGTCCTGGTGGTAGGGGAGGATCTCGGCCCAGTTGTCGAAGGTGGCGCGGGTCTTCTTGTCGGTCCAGGACGCCTTGCCCTGCATCAGCGACATGTGGAAGTCGTAGCCGTTGGTACGGCAGTTGATCTGGTCGAAGGTGCCCATCGCGGGCCACTGGTCCTTGTCGCCGAAGGCGATCGGCACCAGGTTGTCCTTCTTCATCTGCTTGCACAGCGCGAGGAACTGCGACCAGGTGGTCGGCACCGAGTAGCTGTGCGCCTTGAAGACGCTCTTGCGGTAGAAGATCGCCCAGGGGTACGTGTACAGCGGCACGAAGTAGTACTTGCCGTCCTCGCCCTTGCTGAGGTCCTGCATGGCGCTGGGGAAGTTGCCCTTGATGGACGACCAGACATCGTCGATCGGGGTGGCCAGGCCCTTGGACGCGAAGAACTGCATCCGGTAGCCCGCGAACCAGGTGAACACGTCGTCAGGCGTGCCCTGGAGGTAGGAGTTGATCTGCTCCTGGAAGGTGTTGTGGTCCTTGGTGTTGACGTTCACGGTTATCCCGGAGGACTTCGTGAACGCCTTGTAGACGTCGGCGAACGCCTTCTTCGGCACGGCGTCCGAGGAGTTGGAGCCGAGGCTGACGGTCTTGGGGTCGGACGAGCCGGAGCTGCCGGCGCAGGCGCTCAGCAGGGGGATGCCTGCGCCGAGGGCCGCGGCGCCGCCGAGGCCGCGCAGGATCGTGCGGCGGCTCGGGCCTGGGACGGACAGACCTGACGGTGTGAGGTGCATATCGGCTCCTGAGCTCATCGGCTGCCATATACGACACTTCGGGGGAACACCCGAAGCGATCACAAATCAACGTGACCGAACAGGCGTTGAGCAATGAGAGCCGTATGTCCTGTCATGCGTCAAGGGTTTCGTTTGACTTTGTGGAAACGTAATCGGCACAACGGAAGGGGGTTTCCGTTAACGGCCCGGTGTTAGGGCGCCGCCGTGACAGAGGAAGGGGCGGCCGGCGGCGCCGGCGGCCGGCTGCGGAGGGCGGCCATGGCCCGGAGGCACAGCGCCCGTACCCGGTCGGCAGGCAGTCCCAGCTGGGCCGCAGCCTGCTCCTCGGCCACACCCTCGTAGAGCCGCAGCACCACGATGAGCCGCTCCTGCGGGGTGAGCCGGGCCAGTACGCCCCGGCCGGTGCGGCGCCAGTGGGGGCGGTGGGCGTAGCGGCGGAAGACCTCGGCGCGTGTGTAGGCGTAGGGGTCCTCGCCGCGTAGGCGGTACCAGTTCGCGTACGTACGCGTCAGGGCCGCGCACAGCAGGGCGTCGGCGTCGGCGGGGTCACCGGTGAGGAGGACGGCGGCATGCAGCAGCCGGCCCGCCGCGCCGGCCGCGAAGGCCTCGAACTCGGCGCCGCGCAGGCGTTCCGCTGTCGCCCGACGCTGTCCCACAGCGCCATGGGACGGCAGCGGAAGCCCCTGGGTCAAGAGGTCAGGAGGAGGTGTGCTCCTCCGGCTGGGTGACGGCCGAGTGGTAGTCCGAAAGGGCGATGTTGAAGCGGCCCAGAAGCTCGCAGAAGGTCTCGCGCTCCCCCTCCGTCCAGCCCTCCGTGACGACGGCCATCAGTTGCTGGCGGGAGGCCCGTACCTCGTCCAGGCGCGCGCGCCCGCGCGGGGAGAGCGCCAGCACCACTGCGCGCCCGTCCTCGGGGTGCGAGGTGCGCTTGACGAGCCCGGAGTCGACCAGCGGTGCGACCTGGCGGGTCACGGTGGAGGAGTCGATCCCCATGCCCTCGGCGAGCGCCTTGACACCCATCGGGCCTTCGTTGTCGAGGCGGTTGAGCAGCAGATAGGCGGCCCGGTCCATGGAGTTGCGGGCCTTGCCCACCCCACCCAGGCGGGTCTGCTCCGCGCGCCGGGCGAAGAGCGCCACTTGGTGCTGCAGGCGCTCGAAGAGGTCGATCGTTGTCTCCGATGGAATGGGCATGGCCGGAAGCTCGCGTTCTGTCGGTCCTGCGGAGGTTGGGAGAAGAGTACGCGGAGAGAATGCGAGCCGGACCCCACCGGGGAAAAGAAGGCCGGCCATGTGGGCCGTGCGGTTGTGGTGGGTGTTGTGCGGGGGCGTGGCCGGGCGTTTTCGCCGTGCGTTTCAGGCCACTGCGGCGGGACTGACAGACTGGGCCCCATGGAAAGCCCTGTGGCGGCGGTCCCGTCGTTCCCCTCGCACCCGATCACGCTCGACGATATCCGTGGCGCGCACAAGATGCTCTCCGGCGTCGCCCGGGTGACCCCCATGGAGGGCAGCCGCTTCCTCTCCTCGCTCATCGGCGCCCCGGTGCACTTCAAGTGCGAGAACCTGCAGCGCACGGGCTCCTTCAAGGTACGCGGTGCCTACGTGCGGATCGCCGCGCTCAGCCCCGAGGAGCGCGCGGCCGGCGTCGTCGCCGCCAGCGCCGGCAACCACGCGCAGGGTGTGGCGCTGGCCGCCTCGCTGCTGGGTGTGCGGTCCACCGTCTTCATGCCGGTCGGCGCGCCGCTGCCCAAGATCGCGGCGACCCGTGACTACGGGGCGGAGGTGCGGCTGCACGGCAACGTGGTCGACGAATCGCTGCGCGCGGCCCAGGCGTACGCGGAGGAGACGGGCGCCGTCTTCATCCACCCCTTCGACCACCCCGACATCATCGCCGGTCAGGGCACGGTCGGCCTGGAGATCCTGGAGCAGTGCCCCGAGGTCCGTACGGTCGTCGTCGGCATCGGCGGCGGCGGGCTGGCCGCCGGAGTCGCGCTCGCGGTCAAGGCCCTGCGGCCCGACGTACGGGTGGTGGGCGTGCAGGCGGCCGGCGCGGCCGCGTATCCGCCCTCGCTGGCGGCCGGGCGGCCCGTGCAGCTCGACGGCGTCGCGACGATGGCCGACGGCATCATGGTCGGACGGCCGGGCGATGTGCCGTTCGCGATCATCCGCGACGCGGTGGACGAAGTCCTTACGGTCTCCGAGGACAACCTCTCCCGCGCGCTGCTGCTCTGCCTGGAGCGGGCCAAGCTCGTCGTCGAACCCGCCGGCGCCAGCCCTGTCGCGGCGCTCCTCTCCCGGCCCGAGGCCTTCGCCGGGCACGGCCCCGTCGTCGCAGTTCTGTCCGGCGGCAACGTCGACCCCCTCCTGATGCAGCGCATCCTCCGCCACGGCATGGCCGCCGCCGGCCGCTACCTCTCCCTCCGCCTCCGCCTCACCGACCGCCCCGGCGCGCTCGCCGCCCTCCTCGACGTCCTCTCCCAGAACGACGCCAACGTCATCGACATCGCCCACGTCCGCACGGACCCACGCCTGGGGCTCACCGAAGCCGAAGTCGAGCTCCAGCTCGAAACCAAGGGCCCCGAACACTGCGAGGCCGTCGCCTCCGCCCTGCGCGCGTCCGGCTACGTCATCCTCTGACCCCACCCTCCGGGTTGGGGGAGGCTGGCCCAACCGGCCCGCACCCGGCGACGGGCGCGCGCCACGACGGTGGGTGGCCGGGGATGCGTTGGCGGCCTGAGGCCCGTGGCCGGGTTGTGCCCACCCTCCCCCAGCCTGGCGGCTGGGGGGGATCCCCACCTCGCTTCGCTCGCCACGCAGAACGCCTGCCCACAACCCGAGCGGCACCGTGCCATGCCCCGTTGCGGGGTCCGGGGCGCAGCCCCGGGAAAAGGGGACCGGGGGCACTGTCAGTGGCCCGTGGCACGGTAGGCGGGGATGGCGACGCGGGCGCGCGGACAAAAACGGTTGACGCGATATATCGCGTCTGCCATGCTCGACCGCGCTGCGTCGGTATATAGGACGTAAACCCTGGACGGGAGACACCGCATGACAGGCGCCATCTACGCCGAAGGCCTGGTGAAGACCTTCGGAGACGTACGCGCACTGGACGGAGTGGACTTGGACGTGCCGGAAGGCACCGTGCTGGGGCTGCTCGGTCCGAACGGGGCGGGGAAGACGACGGCGGTGAGGGTGCTGACGACGCTGTTGAGGCCGGACAGCGGCAAGGCAGTCGTGGCCGGCGTGGACGTGCTGCGGCACCCGAACGAGGTGCGGCGGCTGATCGGGCTGTCCGGGCAGTTCGCGGCCGTGGACGAGTACCTGACCGGCCGGGAGAACCTGCAGATGGTCGGCCAGCTCTACCAGATGAGCGGCAGGGACGCGAAGGTCCGGGCGGGGGAGCTGCTCGACCAGTTCAACCTCGCGGACGCCGCCGACCGGCCGGCCAAGACGTACTCGGGCGGCATGCGTCGGCGCCTGGACCTGGCGGCGGCGCTGGTGGTCAGGCCGCCCGTGATGTTTATGGACGAGCCGACGACCGGCCTGGACCCGCGCAACCGCCTCGGGCTGTGGGACGTGATCCAGGATCTCGTGGCGGGCGGTACGACACTGCTGCTCACCACGCAGTACCTGGAGGAGGCGGACCGCCTCGCGCACGACATCTGCGTGATCGACCACGGAAAGGTCATCGCGCGCGGGACCTCGGACCAGCTGAAGGCCCGGACGGGCGGCGAGCGCGTCGAGGTCGTCGTGCACGAGCGCGAGCGCCTCACGGAGGCCACCGAGGTGCTGCGGGGCTTCGGGAAGGGCGAGACCAAGGTCGAGGACCACATGCGGCAGATCACCGTCCCGGTGACGGGCGGGGCGAAGCTGCTCGCCGAGGTGATCCGCGAACTGGACTCACGCGGTATTGAGATCGACGACATCGGGCTGCGCCGCCCGACCCTGGACGACGTGTTCATCTCGCTGACGGGTCACGTCGCGGAACTGAAGGAGGACGCCGTATGACGGCCGTCAGCGCAACCCCCACGGCGACACCACAGCCGCGCAACGCGGTCATCCGGTCCGCCCGTGACTCGCTTGTCGTCGCCAAGCGCAATCTGATCCGCATGATGCGCATTCCCGAAGTGGTCATCTTCGGGCTGGTCCAGCCGATCATGTTCGTGGTGCTGTTCAGCTATGTCTTCGGCGGCTCGATGAAGGTTGGCGGCACCACCGATCCCGGCGTGTACCGCGAATTCCTGATGGCCGGCATCTTCGCGCAGACCGTCACCTTCGCCACGGCGGGCGCGGGCGCCGGCATCGCCGACGACATGCACAAGGGCCTTGTCGATCGCTTCCGGTCGCTGCCGATGGCGCGCGGCGCGGTGCTTACCGGCCGCACCCTGGCCGACCTGGTGCAGACGACGCTCACCGTGATCGTCCTGGCCATCGTCGCCCTGATCGTCGGCTGGCGGGTGCACGAGGGCATCCCGAAGGCGTTGGGCGGCTTCGCCCTGCTGCTTCTGCTCGGTTACGCGTTCTCGTGGATCGGCGCGCTGATCGGGCTGACGGTCCGCACGCCGGAGGCGGCCACCTCGGGCGGGCTGATCTGGCTGTTCCCGTTGACGTTCATCTCGAACGCCTTCGTGGACTCCAGCCAGATGACCCCCTGGCTGCGGCATCTGGCGGACTGGAATCCGTTCAGCGCGACCGTGCAGGCCTGCCGTCAGCTCTTCGGGAACCCGGGAGTGTCGCAGTCGCCTGCCTGGCCGATGCAGCACCCCGTGTGGGCCTCGCTGATCTGGTCGATCGTGATCATCGTGGTCTTCCGGACGCTGGCGGTCCGCAAGTACCGTCACGCGACTTCCTGAGCCGACGTCCCGAGCAGGGTGGGTGCCCCGGCCGAATGGTGGCCGGGGCACCCTTCTGTCTGCTGTCTCAGAAGGCTCAGGCCTGGTACGGCTTGACCGCGAGGATCTTCACCGAGGCCTTCTTGCCGTTCGGCAGTTCGTACTCCGCGTCGTCGCCGACCTTCTTGCCGTTCACCCCGGATCCCAGCGGGGACTGCGGCGAATAGGTGTCCAGGTCGGAGGACACGTACTCGCGCGAGCCCAGCAGGAAGACCAGGGTGTCGTCGGGGTCGCCGTCGAAGGCGATGGTGACGACCGTGCCCGGCGCGACCACGCCGTTGTCGGCGGGGGCCTCGCCCACCTTGGCGTGCTCGAGAATCTGGTTCAGCTGGCGAATCCGGAGCTCCAGTTTGCCCTGGTCCTCGCGTGCCGCGTGATAGCCGGCGTTCTCCTTGAGATCGCCTTCCTGGCGGGCTTCCTCGATCTTGGCGACGATCTCGGCGCGTGCGGGACCAGACAGATGCTCCAGCTCGGCCCTGAGCTGGTCGTACGCCGCCTGGGTCAGCCAGGTGACGCTGTCGCTGGTCTGGGTCACAGGTGCTCCTCGTCGGTACTCGGGTTACTTGTTGCCTGCTGATTTACAAATGAACGCCCTACCCAAAAGATGCGTCTTCGCGGGAGGGCGAAACCACCAGCTTAACAATTTCCGCCCACAAGGGGCGAGAGTGAATGGCTCAGCCGGTCTGACAGCCAAGGAGCTCGGCGCTTGTACCGCGAGCAGTGGTGCGGATCGTGACCACGGTGTCGATACGGCTGCTGTGCTGGGTCAGCCGCACATCCCGGCGGCCCACCTCGGTCCCGTCCTCCGCGACCGAACGCAGCGTGCACACGGCCGTGACGCCGCTGTCCTTGCGGACCTCGAGATGCGTGTCGACGGCGTGGTCGGAGACCACCTGGAACGTGATGACCTCGGCGCTGACCGTCGTACCGGCGACCGTGGTCCACCCGTACCAGCCGATCAGGACCAGCGCGACCGCCGCGAGCACAAAGCCCACCCGCCGGAGCGTACGGTCGGCCTGTGCGTCGGAGCGGCCGCTGCCGTAACGCCCCTCCGGCAGCTCTTCGCGCACGGCGGTCATAGTCGGATCCTCCTGGGAGCGGGCCCTCGGGATTAAACGGCCCCTCGTTTCGGTCACTATAGAAGCCGCGTCCGTGACCGATGACAGAGGATCCAGCCTTGACCGAGCAGCTGCGACTGATGGCCGTCCACGCCCACCCCGACGACGAGTCGAGCAAGGGCGCGGCGACCATGGCGAAGTACGTGTCCGAAGGGGTGGACGTCCTGGTCGCCACCTGCACGGGCGGTGAGCGAGGCTCCGTGCTCAACCCCAAGCTCCAGGGCGACCCCTACATCGAGGAGCACATCCACGAGGTCCGGGCCAGGGAGATGGACGAGGCCCGCGGGATCCTGGGCGTCGAGCAGGCGTGGCTCGGCTACGTCGACTCCGGCCTCCCCGAGGGCGACCCGCTGCCCCCGCTCCCGGAGGGCTGCTTCGCGCTCCAGGACGTGGACGAGGCGGCCGGCACCCTGGTCAAGCTCATCCGCGAGTTCCGCCCGCACGTGATCACCACGTACGACGAGAACGGCGGCTACCCGCACCCCGACCACATCATGACCCACAAGATCTCCATGGTCGCTTTCGACGCCGCCGGCGACCCCGAGCGCTACCCCGAGGCCGGCGAGCCTTGGACGCCGCTCAAGCTCTACTACAACCAGGGCTTCAACCGGCAGCGCACCGTGGCGCTCCACGAGGCGCTGCTGGAGCGCGGCCTGGAGTCCCCGTACGGAGAGTGGCTGGAGCGCTGGAAGAGCTTCGACCGCCCGGAGCGGTCGATCACCACGCATGTGCCGTGCGCCGACTTCTTCGAGATCCGCGACAAGGCGCTGCTCGCCCACGCCACGCAGATCGACCCGGACGGCGCGTGGTTCCACGTCCCCATGGACATCCAGAAGAAGGTCTGGCCGACCGAGGATTATGAGCTGGCGCAGTCCCGCGTGGACACCTCGCTGCCTGAGGACGACCTCTTCGCGGGCGTCCGCGAGGCCGGGTAGACAATGGGTCCCGTGAACCACACTTTCGGCACGGCCGCCGCCCAGCTTGTCCCTCTCGCGGACGTCAACGAGAACAAGGTGACGCCCGGTCTCCTTGGCTTCGTCATCTTCGCGCTGATCGGCCTGGCGCTGTGGTGGCTGATGAAGAACATGGCCAAGCAGTTCAAGAAGATCGACTTCGAGGAGGAGCCGGAGGCGTCGGAGGCGTCGTCGACCGACACCGCCGACACCGCCGACACCGCCGACACCACCGGCTCCGCGTCGGCGAAGGTCGGCGGCGGCGCCGCCAAGGGCGACTAGGCCTGCCCTAGCGGCTGTCCCGTACGGTCCCGGCCGACGGCACCGACAGGACCATCCTGGCGCCGCGTGACGGGACCATGCCCAGCTCCCAGGCGCGCCAGGGGGTTTCGGGCGCGATGCCGCGTTCCAGCAGCAGGGCGAAGGCGTCGGCGTACTCCTCCAGGTCCAGGTCGCGGCCCTCGTACGAGTCGGCCAGGAGCGCGGCGAGTTCGGCGGCGGCCCGGGCCGCGCCCTGCTCGGACAGGAGCGGGCGCAGCGTGCACTGCAGGAAGCGCGCCCAGTCGAGGCCGCGCCGGTCGCCGATGAGGGCGAAGAGGCGTTCGGCGTCCTCGACGAGGGCCAGGGCGTCGGGGACGCGGTCGTTGCCGGCGTCGATGACGGCGAGCTCGACGCAGGACCAGCCCTCGCCGTGGGGGACGCGGATACGGCGGAAGTCCTGGCGGGCGTCCTGGAGGAGCTGGCGGGCGAAACCGCTGTTGCGCAGGTTGCCGGTGCGCGCGGCCCGCTGGTCGCGGGTGACGCGCGCGGAGTGGTGGCGGGCGCAGGCCAGGCCGTAGACGTCCCGCATGCGGCTGAACATGGTGCGGGCCCGCTCCAGGGCGCGCAGGGCGGCGTCCCGGTCGCCGCTCTCCTCCAGGGCGTGGCCGAGGTAGTACAGCGACCAGGCCTCGCCCCGGGCGTCCTCGCAGGCACGGTGGCGTACGAGGGCGTCGCCGAGCTGCTCGGCGGCGGCCTGCGGGGCGCCCCGCAGCAGCTGGGCGCGGGCGAGCTGGGTGGTGGTCCAGGCCTGGCCGCGGCGGTCGCGGGTGGCGGCGTAGAACCCGTCGGCGGCCCGCAGCTCCTGCTCGCCGCGCTGTACGTCGCCGGTGCGCAGGTGCAGCTGGCCGAGCTGGAGGTGGGCCCAGGCCTGGCCGAGCACGCTGTCGCTCTCGCGGTGCAGGACGAGGGCGTCGTCGAGCAGCGCCCGGGCCTCCGCCAGCCGGCCCGCGTCGCGCAGGACGGCGCCGAGCGCGTGCAGGGTCCAGGCGCGGTCGGGCCGCTGGTCGTCGTCGGTCTGCAGCTCCAGGGCCTCGCGGAGCTTGTCCTCGGCCTCGGGGAGGCTGCCCTGCTGCTGGAGCGTGATGCCGAGGCTGCACAGCGCGCGGGCCGCGCCCGCCAGATGCTGCGCCTCGAAGTACAGATTGACCACCGACGCCAGGGTCGAGCGCGCCTTGTCCAGATCGCCGAGCTGCCGGGCCGCGATGCCGGTACGCAACTGCACGGACCGGATCAGCAGGCCCTGCTCCTCGTCGCGGACCGCCTGGTGCCGCTGCGCCAGCTCGCTGATCTCGCCGAGCCGGTAGAGGTCGCCGCGCAGCAGGCAGTAGTCGCACAGGGCGCTGAGCAGATGCTGTACGGCGGCCTGGTCGACGTCCTCGGAGTGCCGCAGGGCGGCGGTGATGAAGCTCGACTCCTCGTCCAGCCAGCGCAGGGCGAGGTCGAGCGAGTCGAAGCCGTGCGAGCCGAAGCGGTTGCCCCGGGGTGAGGTCCTGCCGTCCACCAGGCGGATGACGGAGCCGGCGAGTTCGGCGTAGCTGCGGATCAGGCGTTCGTGGGCGGCGGCGCGCTCGGCGGGCTCCTCCTCGTCGTGCAGCCGCTCGTGCGCGAAGCGCCGTACGAGGTCGTGCAGCCGGTAGCGACTGCCGCGTACATGGGTGAGCAGCCCCGCGTCGGCGAGGTCCCGGAGGCGGCGGTCGGCCTCCTGCGCGTCGGTGGCCAGCAGCGCGGCTGCTGCGGCCCCGCCCAGGCTCGCCCGGCCGGCGAGGGCCAGCCGGCGCAGGAGGCGGCGGGAGGCCTCGGGCTGGTCGTGGTAGCGCAGCGCCAGCGCCCGGTCGACGGGATCCTGCTGACCGTAGGCACCCAGGTCGGCGGCGAGTTGGCCGGCCGAGCGGCGCCCGAGCGAGGATCCGGCGACCCGCAGAGCGAGCGGCAGCCCGCCGCAGAGCGTACGGATGTCCTCGGCGTGCCCGGCGTCGAGCGAGCCGGGTTCGGTGGCCGGGCCGGAAAGCGCGGACAGCAGTTCGTACGAGGCGTCGGCGTCCAGCGGCTCGACGGCGAGGCTGCGCACCCGCGCGCCCGGGACGGACAGGTCCACCGGCTCGGCGGTCGTGACCAGTACGAGGCTGTCGGAGTGCAGGGGGACGAGGGCGCGGATCAGCTCGGGGTCGGCCGCGTCGTTGAGGACGATGATGACGGGCACCCCGGTGAGGTGCTTCTGGTACTGCTCGCCGAGCCGCCGCAGGTGCTGCTCGTGCGAAGGCTGTTCGCGGAAGAGCAACTGCTCCCGAGGCGCGCCGAAGCGGTTCAGCAGGTGCAGCAGCGCGTCCCGGACAGGCAGCGGCGGCTCGCCCGGCGCGGCCCCGCGTACGTCCACGACACAACCGCCGCGGAACTGGTCGCGTAACTGCTGCGCGGCGTGCAGCGCGAGCGCCGAGCGGCCCGATCCGCCCTGCCCGTGCAGAAGGACGACCACCGGCGCCGTCTCGGGGGCGACCCGCGCCTGCTGCACCCACTGGGAGATCTGCCGCAGTTGCTCCCTGCGGCCGGTGAACGGCGCGTCCACGTCCGGGAGATGGCCGAAGGACTGCTCCAGCAGACTGCGGGCCCGGGCCGCCGCGCTGCGGTCCGTACGGCGTGGCGCGGGCACCGCCTTCCGGGGCGCCGCGGGCGCCTCCGGAGCCGCCCGGTGCCGCTCCAGGAACGGCCGCACCCCGCGCCGCTCCACCGCCGCCAGCCACCGCTCCCGCGCCTCCTGGACCCCGCCCCCAGCGGTCGCCCTCAGCGCCGTAGCGGCCCCGGCCCCCACCACGGCCACCGCCGCCGCGGTGCCCGCGGCCGTCCCCGCCGACGTACCGAACCCCAGATCCGCCGCGAACGCCGCCACCGCCCCCGCCGCGGTCACCACCACCGGCCCGATCCCCTGGCCCCGTCCCCGCTCCCGTCCCTGCTCCCGCCCCGCCAGCGCCGCCGCATACGCCGCGTACTCCTCCGACGCCGCCCCCGCGATCTCCTGCAGCGCCCCTCGCGCCCGCTCCAGCAGCGGCCCGGCCTCCACGGTCCGCTCCAGCAGCCGCCCGACCTCGGCGCGGTGCGCCGGCGGCAATTGCGTTGTCGTCAAGATGCGTCCCTCTCAGTCACCCGCTCCTCAGTGTCCTGCCGTAACCCTCACAAGGCGACACCGTGTGTGAGGCTGGGGACATGGCCAATCGACTCAGCGGTTCCACCTCCCCGTACCTCCTCCAGCACGCCGACAATCCCGTGGACTGGTGGCCCTGGAGTGACGAGGCCTTCGAGCAGGCGCGGGAGCGCGGGGTGCCGGTGCTGCTGAGCGTGGGGTACTCGAGTTGTCACTGGTGTCATGTGATGGCGCACGAGTCCTTCGAGGACGAGGACATCGCCGGGTATCTCAATGAGCACTTCGTGCCGGTGAAGGTCGACCGGGAGGAGCGGCCGGACGTCGACGCCGTGTACATGGAGGCGGTGCAGGCGGCCACCGGCCAGGGTGGGTGGCCGATGACCGTCTTCCTGACGTCCGATGCCGAGCCGTTCTACTTCGGTACGTACTTCCCGCCGGCGCCCCGGCACGGGATGCCCGGCTTCCGGCAGGTGCTGGAGGGCGTGGTGGCCGCGTGGCGGGACCGGCGGGAGGAGGTCGGTGAGGTCGCGGCGCGGATCGTGAAGGACCTGGGCGGCCGGAGCATGGCGTACGAGGGGGTGGCGCCGCCGGGGGAGTCGGAGCTGGCGGCGGCGCTGCTGGGGCTGACGCGGGAGTACGACTCGGTGCGCGGGGGGTTCGGCGGGGCGCCGAAGTTCCCGCCGTCGATGGTGCTGGAGTTCCTGCTGCGGCACCATGCGCGGACCGGGGCGGAGGGCGCGCTGCAGATGGCGGCCGACACCTGTGAGGCGATGGCCCGGGGCGGGATCTACGACCAGCTCGCGGGCGGCTTCGCGCGCTACTCGGTGGACCGGGAGTGGGTGGTCCCGCACTTCGAGAAGATGCTGTACGACAATGCGCTGCTGTGCCGCGTGTACGCGCACCTGTGGCGGTCCACCGGCTCCGATCTGGCCCGCCGGGTCGCCCTGGAGACCGCCGACTTCATGGTGCGGGAGCTGCGTACGGCGCAGGGCGGCTTCGCCTCAGCGCTCGATGCGGACAGCGACAAACAAGAAGGGGCGCGCGAAGCGCATCCTTGGAAGGGTGGCGGTGGGCGACAGGTGGGAGGCACGCACGCCGAAGGCGCCTTCTACGTGTGGACGCCCGCCGAACTGCGCGAGGTGCTCGGCGAGGAGGACGCGGCGCTGGCCGCCGAGTACTTCGGGGTGACCGACGAGGGCACCTTCGAGGAGGGCGCGTCGGTGCTGCAACTGCCCAAGGACGCAGGGCTGGTGGACGCGGCCCGGATCGCCTCCGTACGGGAGCGGCTGCTCGCGGCGAGGGAGACCTGGCCGCGCCCCGGTCGGGACGACAAGGTGGTCGCCGCCTGGAACGGGCTGGCCGTCGCCGCGCTCGCGGAGACCGGCGCCTACTTCGAGCGGCCCGACCTGGTGGCCGCCGCGGTGGACGCCGCCGACCTGCTGGTCCGGGTCCACATGGACGAGCACGGGCGGCTCGCCCGGACCTCGCGGGACGGCGCGAGCGGCGGCCACGCAGGCGTCCTGGAGGATTACGGCGACGTGGCCGAGGGCTTCCTCGCGCTGGGCGCGGTCACCGGGGAGGGCGTGTGGCTGGACTTCGCCGGGCTGCTGCTCGACTCCGTACTGCGGCACTTCGTGGGCGAGGACGGCACGCTGTACGACACCGCCGACGACGCGGAGACCCTGATCCGGCGCCCCCAGGACCCGACCGACAATGCGGCGCCCTCCGGGTGGACGGCGGCGGCCGGGGCCCTGCTGTCGTACGCCGCCTACACGGGCTCCGGTACGCACCGCGAGGCGGCCGAGCGGGCGTTGGGCGTGGTGGGCGCGCTGGCCGGGCGCGTGCCGCGGTTCATCGGCTGGGGGCTGGCAGTGGCGGAGGCGGCCCTGGACGGCCCCCGGGAGGTCGCGGTGGTCGGCCCCGCCGCGGACCCGGGCACCGCCGCCCTGC
>NZ_RJVR01000317.1 GCF_003999195.1 Streptomyces soli | reverse complement strand
GGGGTATCAACATATCTGGCGTTGACTTTTGGCACGCTGTTGAGTTCTCAAGGAACGGAAGCTTCCTTCGCGGCCGTTTCACCGGCCCCTCCGGGCTTTCCCTTCGTGTCTCCAACCTTACCAGACCCGTTTCGCGTTTCCGCTCTTCGTTTCCGGCCCCCTGTTGGAGCGGGGTTTTTTGTTTCGCGCCTTCCGGCGTGTCCGCTACTTTAGCGGATTTCCCTCCCGAGTCATAATCGACTCAGTCGAATCAAATTCCGGCACCCCGGAATTGACCCCGAGGGGTTGCCGTGCAGTAGTGGTTTGCCGCCGGGCGGCGTGAGTGGCTGCTCTGGATCGTGTCCGGTCCGAAGCAGCTTGATGACACTACACCACGCCCACGAACGGTTCAAACCTGTGGCCCGCAAGTGGTTTGAACCTTAGGCTGACCGACATGACCAAGCATGCGCACAGCACCCAGTGGTGGCCCGCCTGACGGCGGCCGACGCTCAGCGCATGCATCAGACGGCCGCCGCTTCGGCGGCCGTTGGCGTATCTGTTCCCCCACGCCGGCCGGCGGAAGCGGCGGTCACAGCCGTGACAGGCAGAGGGAGAGACAGCAGAGATGACGCGGATCTTCAGTGGGATCAAGCCGACGGGGCATCTGACTCTGGGCAACTACCTGGGAGCGGTGCGCAGGTGGGTGAAGACGGACCAGCACCGCGCGGATGCGCTGTTCTGCGTCGTTGATCTGCATGCGCTCACCGAGGATCACGATCTGGCGCGGGTGCGGCGGCTGAGTCGACAGGCGGCGAGCCTGTTGCTGGCGGCGGGGCTGGATCCCACCGTGTGCACGGTGTTCGTACAGAGTCATGTGGACGAGCACACGCGGCTGGCGTACGTGCTGGAGTGCACCGCCACGGACGGGGAGATGCGGCGGATGATCCAGTACAGGGAGAAGGAGGCGCAGGAGCGGGCTCGGGGCAGGAGTGTGCGGTTGTCTCTGCTGACGTATCCCGTTCTGATGGCGGCGGACATCCTCGCGTACGGCACGGACGAGGTGCCGGTGGGGGACGACCAGGCGCAGCATGTGGAGCTGACGCGGGATCTGGCGGTGCGGTTCAACCAGCGGTACGGGCACACCTTCACTGTGCCGAGGGCGGTGCATCCGGAGGTGGGGGCGCGTGTGATGAATCTGCAGGAGCCGGGTTCGAAGATGGGGAAGTCGGACGATGCGGGGCCCGGGATCGTCTATCTCCTCGATGAGCCGGACGTCATCCGTAAGAAGGTCATGCGGGCAGTGACGGACAGCGGCCGGGAAGTGGAGTACGACCGGGGGGCCAGGCCCGGGGTGGCGAATCTGCTGGACATCCTGGCGGGCTGCACGGGTGAGGAGCCGTCGGTGCTCGCCGAGGGGTACGACTCGTACGGCGCCCTGAAGAAGGACACGGCCGAGGCGGTGGTGGAGGCGCTGCGGCCGTTGCGGCAGCGGCATGCGGAGTTGTGTACGGACCTGGGGTATGTGGACGGGGTGCTGCGGGCCGGGGCGGAGCGGGCGCGGGGGTTGGCGCGGCCGACGGTTGACGCGGCTTACCGGGCGATCGGGCTTCTGCCGGCCGGGTGAAAGGCGCGGCGGTAGTCGCGGGGGCTGGTGGAGAGGCGGGCGGCGAAGTGCTGGCGCATGGTGATCTCGCTGCCGAAGCCGGTGCGGCGGGCGACTTCGGGCATGGGGAGGTCGGTGCGCTCCAGCAGCTTCTGGGCGGCGGAGACGCGCTGGTCGAGCAGCCAGCGCAGGGGCGTCGTGCCGGTGGTGGCGGCGAAGTGGCGGGCGAAGGAGCGGGGGGACATGCCGGCCCAGGCGGCGAGGTCGGCGACGGTGAGCGGTTCGTCGAGGTGCCGGAGGGCTCGCTCCCGTACGTCTGCGAGGGCGTCGGCCTCGCGGTCGACGCCGGGTGTGGGGTGCTCGATGAACTGCGCCTGGGTGCCGGTGCGGAAGGGGGCGGTGACCATGGAGCGGGCGATGGCGGCGGCCGCTTCTGCGCCGTGGGCCGTACGGACGAGGTGGAGGCAAAGGTCGATGCCGGCGGCGACGCCTGCGGAGGTCCACAGGCCGCCGTCCTCGACGAAGAGGGCGTCGGGGACGACCTGGACGGCGGGGTGGGCGTCGGAGAGGAGGCCGGTGAGGTTCCAGTGGGTGATGGCGCGGCGTCCGTCGAGGAGTCCGGCCTGGGCGAGGACGAAGGCGCCGCCGCACAGGGCGGCGATGGGTGTGCCGGCGTGGTGGGCGTGGCGCAGGGCGTCGAGTACGGGCTCCGGGACCGGTGTGAGGTGCTCCTCGAGGCCGGGGACGACGATGAGGTCGGCGCTGCGCAGCCAGTCCAGGTCGCGGTCGGGGGTGAGGGTGAGGCCGCCGGGCATGGTGACGGGGGCGCGGTCCGGGCCGCAGCGGCGTAGTTCGAAGGCTGGGGCGCCCCGGTCGGTGCGGTCGACTCCCCAGACCTCGGTGATGACGGCGACGTCGAAGGCGCGGATGCGCGGGAAGGCGACGAGGGCGATGCGCTGCATGCCTCCATGGTGGCACTAATTCATCGATGGTGGGCCTTGCTGCCACTGTCGGGGGCGTCCGCGCGTGAGCAGGATCGTAGCTATGGGAAACATGGAGATCGCGGAGAACGCGGCGCTGGTACTGATCGATGTGCAGAAGGGTTTCGACGACCCGGTGAACGGGCGCCGGAACAACCCGGGTGCCGAGGCGAACATGGAGCTGCTGCTCGACGCCTGGCAGGCGGCGGGGCGTCCGGTCGTCTTCGTACGGCACGACTCGCTCAAGCCGGATTCGCCACTGCGGCCTGGGCAGGAGGGGAATGACCTGCAGGACTTCGTGGAGGAGCGGCGTGGCAAGGGGGCGGGGCCGGAGCTGTTCCTGACGAAGAACGTGAACTCGGCGTTCATCGGTACGCCGGATCTGGGTGGGTGGCTCGACGAGAACGGCATCCGGCAGATCGTGGTGGCCGGGATCCAGACGAACTTCTGCACCGAGACGACCGCGCGGATGGGCGGCAACCTGGGGTACGAGGTGGTGTACCCGCTGGACGCGACGTACACCTTCGACCTGGAGGGGCCGTTCGGCTGGTCCCTGACCGCCGACGAACTGGCGCGGGCCACCGCCGTGAATCTGCACGGTGGTGGGTTCGCGACGGTCGTACGGACCGCTGACCTGCTCTGATCAGCCTTGGCCGGAGGCCAGCTCGCGGCTGCGGTCGCGGGCGGCCTCCAGGGCGGCGATGAGCGCGTGGCGTACGCCGTGCTTCTCCAGCTCGCGGATGGCGTTGATGGTGGTGCCGGCCGGGGAGGTGACGGCCTCGCGGAGTTTGACGGGGTGTTCGCCGGAGTCGCGGAGCATGATGGCGGCGCCGATGGCGGACTGGACGATGAGGTCGTGGGCCTGGGCACGGGGCAGGCCGAGGAGGATGCCGGCGTCGGTCATGGCCTCGACGAGGAAGTAGAAGTACGCGGGGCCGGAGCCGGAGAGGGCGGTGGCGGCGTCCTGCTGCTTCTCGGGGACGCGCAGCGTCTTGCCGACGGGGTTGAAGATCTCCTCGGTACGGAGGAGATGGGCCTCGGTGGCGTGGCTGCCGGCGGAGATGACGGACATGCCCTCGTCGACGAGTACGGGCGTGTTGGGCATGACGCGGACGACGGCGGTGCCCTCTGCGAGGCGGTCCTCGAAGAAGGCGGTGGGGATCCCTGCGGCGGCGCTGATGACCAGGCGGTCGGCGGTGACGTGCGAGGCGAGTTCGTCGAGCAGGGCGGACATGTCCTGCGGTTTGACGGCCAGGATGAGGGTGTCGGCGATCTTCGCGGCTTCGGCGTTGGTGACCGCCTCGACGCCGTAACGGGCCCGGAGTTCCTCGGCGCGCGCGGGGCGGCGCGCGGTGACCACGAGCTGGTCGGGCGCCCAGCCGGCGCGGATCATGCCGGAGAGAAGAGCTTCGCCGATCTTGCCGGTGCCGAGGACAGCCACTTTCTGGGTCATGGCCCTAGTTTCGCACCGTCTCAGGCGGTACGGCGGCGCAGGGTCGCGGCGCCGCCGGCGAGGGCGAGCAGGGCGCAGCCGGCGACGATGGCGAGGTCGCGTACGAAGTCGCCTGTGACGCCGGTGTGGGTGAGGACCTGCTTCATGCCGTCGACGGCGTACGACATGGGCAGGACGTTGGAGAGCCCTTCGAGCACGGGCTGCATGCTCGCGCGGGGAACGAGCAGCCCGCAGAGCAGGATCTGCGGCAGGATCACGGCCGGCATGAACTGGACGGCCTGGAACTCGCTGGCGGCGAAGGCGCTGACGAACAGCCCGAGGGCGGTGCCGAGAATGGCGTCGGCGAGGGCGACCAGGAGCAGCAGCCAGGCGGACCCGGTGACGTTGAGGCCGAGGACGAATATGGCGAGGCCGGTGGCCAGGACGGCCTGGAAGGCGGCGAGAGCGCCGAAGGCGAGGGCGTAGCCGGCGAGGAGGTCGCCCTTGGCCAACGGCATGGCGAGCAGCCGCTCGAGGGTGCCGGAGGTGCGCTCGCGCAGGGTCGCGATGGAGGTGACCAGGAACATCGTGATCAGCGGGAAGATGCCGAGGAGCGAGGCGCCGACGGAGTCGAAGGTGCGAGGGCTGGCGTCGTAGACCCAGTTCAGGAGCGCGAGCAGCACGCAGGGCACGACGAGCATCAGGGCGACGGTGCGCGGGTCGTGGCGCAGCTGGAGCAGCACGCGGCGGGCGGTGGCGAGGGTGCGGTGCGTGTTCACTGGGCGCTCTCCTGCAGGGACTTGGCCTCGTCGACGAGGCGGAGGAAGGCGGCTTCGATGGTGGGTGCGCTCATACGCTCCCGCAGGGCGTCGGGCGACTCTCCCCCAAACTCCGTTTGGGAGGTGCCCCCAGCCAGGATGCGGCCTTCGCGCATGAGGAGCAGGCGGTGGCAGCGCTCGGCCTCGTCCATGACGTGGGAGGAGATGAGGAGCGTGGCCGCTCGATCGGCGGCGAGGCGGTGGAAGAGCTCCCACAGGTCGCGGCGGAGGACGGGGTCGAGGCCGACGGTGGGCTCGTCCAGCACCAGCAGCTCGGGTTCGCCGAGGAGGGCGACGGCGAGGGAGACACGGCTGAGCTGCCCGCCGGAGAGGTTGCCGGCGAGGTCGCGGGCGTGGGAGGTGAGGTCGACGTCGGCGATGACGCGCGGGGTGTCGTCGGCGGGCGCGCCGAGGACGGCGGCGAAGTAGTCCAGGTTCTGGCGAACCGTCAGGTCGGCGTAGACGGAGGGTGCCTGGGTGACGTAGCCGACCCGGGAGCGCAGGGTGCGGTGGCCGGCGGGGAGGCCGAGTACGTCGAGGGTGCCGGTGACGTGGGCCTGGGTGCCGACGATGGCGCGCATCAGGGTGGACTTGCCGCAGCCGCTGGGGCCGAGCAGTCCGGTGATCTGGCCGCGCGGTACGGCGAAGTCGAGGGCGTTCAGGACGGTGCGGCCGCCGCGGACGACCTGGAGGCCGTGGGCGCGCACGGCGGGGCCGTCGGCGGGCCTGGCGCTGGTCGTCGGCGCTGCCCTCTCGGGTGCCCTTTCAGATTTATTCATCATGCGCTGAATAATGCTCCGGCGCACGACTCCCGTCAAGAGATGCACCCAGCGACCAGACATTTACAGAGCGTTTACCCAAGGGATTGCAAAATGCTCTTGGGATCTGGTCATATGGAGATCACGACCAGAGCGGGGACGGGGGTGAAGCATGCGTCGACTCACGGCAGTTGTGCGCGCCCTGGCGGTGAGCGCGGCGGTGCTGCTCGGCATCTTCCTCGCCGCGGGGCCGGCCTGCGCGCACACCGGCCCGGAGTCCTCGGTCGGCCGCGCCGAGCGGGTGGAGCCCATCGAGCGCGCTGAGCCGAAGCGCGAAAGCTGCCCGGCCCAGCGCAGCGGCAGCGGCTCCTTCACCGGCGTGCTGATGGCGCTGCCCGGTTCCCCTTACTCCCCGTCGCCCCCGCGTTCGCGATCGGCCGCGTACGGCGGCCCGACCGACGCCGATCCGGGCGCCGGCCAGGTCGCCCCGGTGGCTGCGGCCCGTACGGCCCGGCAGGCGGTACCGCTGAGCAGATCCGGTGAACTACCCGTGGCCCACCAGGTGTTCCGCTGCTGATCCGCGGCTGACAGGTGCCGTCGGCGCACGTGTCACTCCCCCCACCACCGGCTCGGCCCAACACCCCACCGCCCCTTCCGCTCCCCCACTCGGGCGCCAGGGACGTACTGGAGGCATCCTTCAATGCAGACCTTCATTGACCATGCCCGCGGCTTCAGCGACCGGATCGCCAACCGCAGCGAGGAGCGCGAGGAGTTCGCGCGGCTCGCCGCCGGGCAGTCCCCGCTGGCCCTCTTCATCACCTGCTCCGACTCCCGGGTGATCCCCTCCCTCTTCACCGGCGCCCGGCCCGGCGAGCTGTTCGAGCTCCGGACCGCCGGCAATGCCGTGCCACCGCACCGGGCCGGGCAGGCGCCCAGCTCGGAAGCCGCCACCGTCGAGTACGCGGTGCGCGTGCTCGACGTACGCGACGTGGTCGTGTGCGGGCACTCCCACTGCGGTGCCGTGGGCGCCGTGGCCCGCGGGGACGACCTCGGCGGCGTACCTGCCGTCCGCGACTGGCTGACCGAGCAGGTACCGGACGAACTGCCGGACGACGACGGCCCTGCCGTCACCTCGGCCGTGCAGCGGCATGTGCGCGAGCAGCTCGAGCGACTGCGCGGCTATCCGTGCGTACGCGAGCGGCTGGCCGAGCGGAAGCTGCGCCTGCACGGCTGGTTCTACGAGATACACACCGGCCTCGTGCTCGCCCACCAGCCCTCCGTCGACGCCTTCCTCCCCCTGTGAGCCGCCGTATGCGACGCCTCCCCCTGCCCTTGCCACCGTCCCTCTCCGTTCCCCGACTGTCCGTTCTGCGGGCCGACTTCACGGCATCGCTCGTCGTCTTCCTCGTCGCCCTGCCGCTGTGCGTGGGCGTGGCCGTCGCCTCCGGCGTGCCGGCCGAACTGGGCCTGGTCACCGGCATCGTCGGCGGCCTGGTCACCGGGCTGCTGCCCGGCAGCAGCCTGCAGGTGTCCGGCCCGGCGGCCGGGCTGACGGTGTTGGTATACGAAGCCGTGCAGTCGTACGGGCTGCGGGCACTCGGCGTGCTGGTGCTGGCCGCGGGGCTGCTGCAGCTGGCCATGGGCGCGCTGCGGCTCGGCCGCTGGTTCCGGGCGATATCCGTCGCCGTCGTGCACGGCATGCTGGCCGGCATCGGCTTGGTCCTGATGGCCGGGCAGGTCTACGCGCTGGCCGACGCCAAGGCGCCCAGCAGTGGCCTGGCGAAGCTCGCCGGGATTCCGGGTCTGGTCGCGGACACCATCGGCTCCGGCCCCTCGCTGACCGCGCTCGCGCTGGGCGCCGGCACCATCGTGCTGCTGATGGTCTGGCCCAGGCTGCCCGCTGCCGTGCAGACGGTGCCGGGCTCGCTGGCGGCGGTCGCACTGGCGACGGCGGCGACAGCGGTGTTCGATCTTCCGGTGGCCCGGGTGGAGGTCAGGGGCCTGCTGGATGCCGTCCAGCCGCCCGGCGGTTCGGAATTCGCCCAGCTCGCCCACATCGGGACCCTCAGCACGGTGCTCGCCTTCACCCTGATCGCCTCGGCGGAGAGTCTGTTCAGCGCGGCGGCCGTGGACCGGCTGCACGACGGGCCGCGTACGGACTACGACAAGGAGCTGATGGCCCAGGGCGCGGGCAATGCGGTGTGCGGGGCGCTCGGAGCGCTGCCGATGACCGCGGTGATCGTGCGCAGCGCGGCCAATCTGCAGGCGGGCGCCCGCACCAAGGCCTCGCGGGTGCTGCACGGCGTCTGGCTGCTGGTCTTCGTCGTCCTGCTGCCGGGGGCACTCGGCGTGATCCCGGTGGCGGCGCTGGCGGGCGTGCTGGTGGTCGCGGGCTGGAAGCTCATTCCGGTGAAGACACTGGGGGCCCTGTGGCGCGAGCACCGGGGCGAGGCGGTGGTGCTGGGCACGACGGCCGGCGCGATCGTCGTCACGAACATGTTCGAGGGGGTGGTGTTCGGGCTGCTGATGGCCGTGGTGAAGACCGCGTGGGACACCTCGCACGTGCATGTGGAGATGGACGACGGAAGCGACGTCGTGGCCGTACGGGTCATGGGCAACGCGACCTTTTTGCGGCTGCCGAAGCTGCTCGACCAGTTGGAGGCGCTGCCGCGCGACCGGCCCATCGAGCTGGACCTGCGGCGGCTGCGACACCTCGACCATGCGTGCGAGATGGCCCTGCTGGGCTGGGCCGACCGGCACAACGGTGAGGGGGTGGAGCCGGTGCGGGTCGCGCACGAGAGGCCGGTGAGCGCGTCGGGGCTGTCTCAGGGTCATCCCCTATAGCGTTCGGGCCGCCCGCGCAGGACCGTGGCGGTATGAGGCGTTCTACCGATGTATCCAGGACCGAGAAGCGGCAGCTCGCCGTCGCTTCCGCGACTCTTGGGCCCTGGCGGCCCGCCGCCGCCGTCGGCGCGATCGGCGGCGGCGTGTCGCTCGCCCTCGACAGCGTCACCGGCCACTTCGGGCTCGGCGTCCTCGCCGGCTCCCTGTCGGTCGCCCTGATGCTCTTCTTCCTCGTCGGCGGCACGGGGGCGGTCCTCGGCCGCAAGGCCGGCACCGATCGCGGCCTACGGCGCTGGGCCCGGGCCCACCCCTGGCAGGTCGCCGCGGTGCCGGCCGGTGCGCTGCTCGTCACCGACCTCGTCATGCGGCAGATCCTGACCTCCGAGGGATTCTTCGGCAGCCTGTGGGACGGCCTGTGGCGAGCCGTGATCGTCGCCGGCGTGGTGGGCGTCGTCGGATCGGTGGCGGCCTCGCGCCGTAAGTTGTGAGTCGTGACTAACGCTTGACGGCGACCGTCACGTCGACCCGGTACGGCTCCTCCACAGTGCCGTCGGGGAAGACCCGCAGCAGTTCCGCGCGCTCGTCGGCGAAGATCGCGTCCCGCTCCTGCTCGCCGAGCACCGCGAAGTAGGAGTGGGTCGCGAGGTTCGCCAGGTGCTCGTCGAGAGACACCCGCCGGGTCCACCGGACGTCCTGCTGCGTGACGCGCAGCGGTAGACCGAGGTCCTCGCGTACAGCGCGGCTATGGAATTGAACGACGCGGCGAAGGCGCTCTGGGGCAGGTTGGTCATACCTCCATCCTGCCCCTCCGCGCCCCGCCTCCATGCGAAGGCGTCAGGCGCAGCGGCCCGCGATGTAGCCGTCGCTACCGGTGTTGACGTAGGCGTCGGAGACGAACTGGTCGGGACCGATGTTGTCCCAGATGCTCGACGTGCCGTAATAGCCGCTAACCGTGGTGCCGGGACTCTGGCAGTAGATGTTCACCTTGGCGTCGTACGGCAGGACCTTCACGATCTGATAGCTCGTACCAGGGCCCCTGTGGACATTGAGCCGGACATTCGGAGCGACCTGGTACAGCGTGGACGCGCTTGCACTGGTGGTAGTTCCGACCACGAAAACAAGTGCTCCGGCCAAACCGGCCATCAGCAGTCCACGCTTGCCGATCATCCTCATCGAGTACCCCTGTGTCTTGTGCTGGCTGTCACGCGCAGCGCGGCGCGACGTAGCCGTCGCTGCCGGTCTTCACATACGCGTCGGAGACGTACTGGCTGGGATTGATGTTGTCCCAGAGGTTGCTCGTGCCGTAGTAGCCGTCGACGGTCGTGCCCGGCGACTGGCAGTAGATGGTCACACGCGCGTCGTACGGCAGGACCTTCACGACGGGATAGCCCGTTCCGGGGCCGCTGCGGACATTGAGCCGGAGGCCGGGGGCCACCGGATAGGTGTCCGCGGCACTCGCAACCGTGGCGGTGCCCACGACCATGGCGAGTGCACCCGCCAGGCCGGCCGTCAGCAGGCCACTTCGCCTTCCGATCCCCATCATCGTTGCCTCCTCAGGCGCAGCGGCCGGTGACGTAGCCGTCACTGCCGGTGTCAACGTAGGCGTCGGAGATGAACTGGTCGGAACTGATGTTGTCCCAGATGCTCGACGTGCCGTAATAGCCGTTGACCTTCGTGCCCGGGCTCTGGCAGTAGATGATCACCTTGGCGTCGTACGGCAGGACCCTCACCACCGGATAGCTGGTACCGGGACCGCTGCGGACGTTGAGCCGGATGCCCGGGGCGACCTTGTAGGTGACGGACTCGGCGCTCACACTCTCAGCCGTTTGCTCGGCCATATTGACCTTCCCCCATGAATTCACGCTCTGTCACGCGGCAGGCTAGCAAGCCGAACACCCTACTTTCAGGTCATCGGCTAGGCTCCGCCTGTCGCGGCTCGCACGAACACACGGGGGTGGTGGGATGCCGCCGCTGAACAGCTACCGGAGGGATCCGGAAGCGGAACATCCGCAATACGCGGGGCAGTACCGGTTGGAGAGCGTTCTCGGCTCCGGCGGGATGGGAGTCGTCTACCTGTCGCACTCGACCTCCGGGAAGCGCCTGGCGGTGAAGGTCGTGCACGAGGAACTCGCGGCGGACCCCGAGTTCAGGGCGCGCTTCCGGCAGGAGGTCGCGGCTGCCCGAAGGGTGAGCGGTGCCTTCACGGCGCCCGTCGTGGACGCTGATCCCGAAGCCGAACGACCTTGGATGGCAACGCTGTTCATCCCCGGACCGACCCTCTCCGAATTCGTCAAACGGAAGGGCCCACTGCCTGCCGCCGAACTCCGGCACGTGATGACCGGGCTGACCGAGGCGCTGCGCGATATTCACCGGGCCGGTGTCGTCCACCGCGATCTGAAGCCGAGCAATGTGCTGCTCGCCGCCGACGGCCCCAAGGTGATCGACTTCGGGATCTCCCGGCCGTCGGACAGCGCACTGCGTACGGAGACGGGCAAGCTGATCGGCACCCCGCCCTTCATGGCCCCCGAGCAGTTCAGCCAGCCTCGATCGGTCGGGCCCGCCGCGGACGTGTTCGCGATGGCATCGGTTCTGGTACACGCAGCCACCGGACGTGGCCCATTCGACTCCGACAGTCCCTATGTCGTGGCGTATCAAGTCGTGCACGACAAACCAGTTCTGAAGGGCATTCCGGAGGACCTGCTGCCGCTGATCGAACGCTGCCTGGCCAAGGAGCCCGAGGAACGACCGACCCCGGACATCCTGATGGCGGAGCTGCGAGCCGTTTCGGCTTCGTACGACACGCAGTCGTTCGCCCAGTTCGATACGACGAGCTTCGTGCCGGCGCAGCGGCAGCCGGTCCATGACGAGCACGTCAGCCAGGCGCTCAAACCCGAAAGCCGTCCCCGCGTCTCCCGGCGCACAGCCACGGCCGCTGTCGCCCTCGGTGCAACGCTCGCTGTACTGGGCACCGCCGGGGTCCTGGCCGCACAGCGATTCACAGGCCCGGAGCGAAGCGATCCCGCGGGCACACCCAACGCGGGGACGAGTGCCTTCCGCTCATGGGACCGGGTCCTGGGCAATGGCACCGCCACGCCGGTCTGCTCGTATGCGGCTACCGCGCCCGCCCTGTTCTGCGCGGGGCCTGGCGTAAAGGCCGCGAGGCTCGATCCGGCCACCGGAAGGGTGCTGTGGTCGCGGTCGGCCGGGTCTGCGAGCAACCGCGACACCGGCCGCCCCGCGCCCGTGCTGAGGGACGGGGTGCTGCGGGTCGTCACACCGGACGGATCCCGCCTGGAGGGGCTGGCTCCGGCCACCGGCAAGGCCCGGTGGACGGTCGACATCTCCACGTACAACGGCGGCTTCTGCAATGCGGGCGACGTGGTCCTGCTCGTCGCGCCCGGGGGCAGCGTCACGGCGATCGACGGCGCGACCGGCAAGGAGCGCTGGCACCGCACGCTGCCTGGCCACGCCCAGCCGGTGCTGACGGCGTGCGGCGACGACTCCGTCTACGCGGCCGAGCAGGCCGGCGACGGGGCCAGCACACTGATCAGCGCCGTGAATCCGGCGAGCGGCAAGGTGGACTGGCAGCGTCGCCTGGACGGGACTCTCACGCCGGTCGGGGTTTCGGGCGGTGCTCTGTATCTCACGGAGGCCAACGACGCCTCCCAGACCGACGCGGTCGTGCGGTACGACCCCGTTCACCGCAAGGCGGTGCGCGTACCTCTTGCCCAGCCCTTGGAGAACACCGAGAGCACGTTGCAGGGCACCCGGGTCTACCTCCTCAGCCACCGAGGCGCCCTCGTGGCGGTCGACACCGCCCACCGGGCCCAGCTGTGGCGCACCGAGACCTCGGTGGCCGAAGCATCGAAGCCCGTCGTGTCCGGTGGGCGGCTGTACTTCACGGCAGCCGACGGGCGGCTGCTGGCGGTGGATGCCGCGAGCGGTGTGCCCACGGGCCAGACGAGGGCACGCATCGGCAAGGACCCGAGCCGCTACGTGCAGTCGGTGCCGGCCCCGCTCGCCGTCGGCGGCAGGGTGTACGCGACCGCGCCCGACGGGACGGTCTTCGCCGTGGACGCGAAGGACCCCTCCCGCTGGTGAGGCGGGAGGGGTCCGGGGCCGTGAGGAGAAAGGCGTCAGCCGTCAAGACGGCTGATGTCGCGGACGGCGCCCTTGTCGGCGCTGGTGGCCATGGCGGCGTACGCCTTGAGGGCGGCCGAGACCTTGCGGTCGCGGGCCTTGGGGGCGTAGACGCCGCCGAGGGCGTCGCGGCGGGCGGCGAGCACGTCGTCGGGGACGACGAGGTCGATGGTGCGGCCCGGGATGTCGATGCGGATGAGATCGCCGTCCTCGACAAGGGCGATGGTGCCGCCGGACGCGGCCTCGGGGGAGGCGTGGCCGATGGAGAGGCCCGAAGTGCCGCCGGAGAAGCGGCCGTCGGTGACGAGGGCGCAGGCCTTGCCGAGGCCGCGGCCCTTCAGGAAGGAGGTGGGGTAGAGCATTTCCTGCATGCCGGGGCCGCCGCGGGGACCCTCGTAGCGGATGACGACGACGTCGCCTTCCTTGATCTGCTTCTTGAGGATCTTGTCGACGGCCTCGTCCTGCGACTCGCAGACGACGGCCGGCCCCTCGAAGGTCCAGATGGACTCGTCGACGCCCGCGGTCTTCACGACGCAGCCGTCCACGGCCAGGTTGCCCTTGAGCACCGCCAGGCCGCCGTCCTTGGAGTAGGCGTGCTCGGCGGAGCGGATGCAGCCTTCGGCGGCGTCCGTGTCGAGGGTCTCCCAGCGCTCGGACTGCGAGAAGGCGGTTGCGGAGCGCTTGCAGCCGGGGGCGGCGTGCCAGAGCTCGACGGCCTCGGCGGAGGGGGAACCGCCGCGCACGTCCCAGGTCTTGAGCCAGTCGTCCAGGGAGGGGCTGTGGACGGTGTGGACGTCCTCGTTGAGCAGGCCGCCGCGGTAGAGCTCACCGAGGATGGCGGGGATGCCACCGGCGCGATGGACGTCCTCCATGTAGTACGTACGGTTCTTCGCGACGTTCGGCGCGACCTTGGCCAGGCACGGCACGCGGCGCGAGACGGCGTCGATCTCGGCGAGGCCGAAGGGCACCTCCGCCTCCTGGGCGGCGGCGAGGAGGTGCAGGATCGTGTTGGTGGAGCCGCCCATGGCGATGTCGAGGGCCATGGCGTTCTCGAAGGCCGCGAAGGTGGCGATGTTGCGCGGCAGGACGGTCTCGTCGTCCTGCTCGTAGTAGCGCTTCGTCAGCTCGACGACCGTACGGCCCGCGTTCTCGTACAGGGCCTTGCGGGCGGTGTGCGTGGCCAGGACCGAGCCGTTGCCGGGGAGGGAGAGCCCGATGGCCTCGGTGAGGCAGTTCATCGAGTTGGCGGTGAACATGCCGGAACAGGACCCGCACGTCGGGCAGGCGGCCTCCTCGATACGGAGGATGTCCGCGTCGGAGATCTTGTCGTTGACGGCGTCGGACATCGCGTCGATCAGGTCGAGGGTGCGGACCGTGCCGTCGACGAGGGTCGCCTTGCCGGCCTCCATGGGGCCGCCGGAGACGAAGACGGTGGGGATGTTGAGGCGCAGGGCGGCCATCAGCATGCCCGGGGTGATCTTGTCGCAGTTGGAGATGCAGATCAGGGCATCCGCGCAGTGCGCCTCGACCATGTACTCGACGGAGTCGGCGATCAGGTCCCGGGAGGGCAGCGAGTACAGCATGCCGCCGTGCCCCATGGCGATGCCGTCGTCGACGGCGATGGTGTTGAACTCGCGGGGCACCGCGCCCGCCGCCTTGATCGCCTCACTGACGATCCGGCCGACCGGCTGGAGGTGGGTGTGGCCCGGTACGAACTCGGTGAAGCTGTTGGCGACGGCGATGATCGGCTTCCCGATATCGGCGCTGTCGACTCCGGAGGCGCGCATCAGGGCGCGGGCTCCTGCCATGTTGCGGCCGTGGGTGACCGTACGTGACCTCAGCTCGGGCACGGTTGCTCCACTCTCTACCATTCCGTCATCGGATCCTTCGAGCGTACGCCTGCGGCTGCCGGCCCCGACAGGGTGTCCGCATGCCGGACTCGGCGTCCACGTTACGGACGAGGCCCCTGGTCACGAGCTTCCGGCTTCCGGGTGAGGGTCAGCCGGCCAGGTAACCCTGGAGTGTCGGGGCGACCATCGCGATGACCTCGTCGATGTCCGCCGACGCTACTGGTTCCGCCTTGATGACGTATCGAAGCATCGCGATCCCGATCAGCTGCGCCGCCGCGAGCTGGGCCCGCAGCTGCGGATCGGGCACGTGCAGCCCCTCGGCGACCGGCACCAGCAGCCGCCGGGTGACCAGCTCGCGGAGAACTGCCGCCGCCGCCTCGTTGCTCACCGCCGAGCGCAGGATGGCCAGCAGCGGCTCGCGCGTGGCGGGCGACTCCCAGATCCCGAAGATGAAGCGGGCCATCCGCTCGCCGGTCCCGGCCGGGTCCCCGGTGGCCACGGCGACCGGCGCGCGCAGGGCCGGGGCGAAGCTCACCTCGATGGCGGCGGCGAAGACCTGGTCCTTCGTACCGAAGTAGTGGTGGACCAGCGCCGAGTCGACCCCGGCGGCCTTTGCGATGGAGCGGATCGAGGTCTTGTCGTAGCCCCGCTCGGAGAACTCCGTACGCGCCTCCGCCAGGATCCGGTCCCGGGTCCCGGCGTCGCCCGCGCGAGCCCCGGACGGGCGGCCCCGGCGGCGGGGCGCGGACTCCGACGACGACGCGGACGAGGCGGGCGACGCGGACGAGGCGGACGAGGCGGACGACCCGGGCATCAGCCCACCTGTGCGGCGGCGGCCAGGTGCAGCCGGGTGAAGGCCAGCGCCTCCGCGAGGTCCGCCTCGCGCTCGGCGGCCGTCATGGCGCGCCGGGTGTTGACCTCGATCACCACGTGGCCGTCGAAGCCGCGGGCGGCGAGCCGCTCCAGGAGCTCGGCGCAGGGCTGGGTGCCGCGACCGGGGACCAGGTGCTCGTCCTTGCCGGAGCCGCTGCCGTCCGCCAAGTGCACGTGCGCCAGCCGGTCACCCATACGGTCGAACATCTCCAGGGCCGCGCTGCGGGCGGTCGCGGTGTGGGAGAGGTCGACGGTGAAGTGCCGGTAGTCGTCGTTGGTGGGGTCCCAGTCGGGGGCATACGCGAGCATCTCGCGGTCGCGGTAGCGCCAGGGGTACATGTTCTCGACGGCGAAGCGGATGTCGGTCTCGTCCGCCATCCGCCAGATCCCGCGGACGAAATCCCGCGCGTAGTTGCGCTGCCACCGGAAGGGCGGGTGGACCACGACGGTCGACGCGCCCAGCTTCTCGGCCGCCGCCTGGGCGCGCTGCAGCTTGACCCAGGGGTCGGTGGACCACACCCGCTGGGTGATCAGCAGGCAGGGCGCGTGCACGGCCAGGATGGGGATGCCGTGGTAGTCCGACAGGCGGCGCAGCGCCTCTATGTCCTGGCTGACCGGGTCCGTCCAGACCATGACCTCGACCCCGTCGTAGCCCAGCCGGGCCGCGATCTCGAAGGCCGTGGCCGTCGACTCCGGGTAGACGGAGGCGGTGGACAGCGCCACCTTCGCGTCGGGCACACGCACCGTGTGCCCGGCCGCGAGTGCGTCGTCGTACGCCTTCGGGTCAGCTGGTTGAGCCACGGGGAACAGCGTACGGCGGCCGGTCGGCCGGACGGCGCATCGATGCCAGCCGACGTGACGCGAAAGACACCGATCGGTTCACCCTCAGCCGCGTTCGTTGACCATCAGGTCGAGCTTGCGCAGGATCACACCCTCGCGCAGCGCCCACGGGCAGATCTCCAGCTCAGGGACCCCGAACAGGTCCATCGCCGCGTCCGCCACCAGTGCCCCCGCGAGGAGCTGCCGCGCCCGCCCCTCAGAGACCCCCGGCAGGGCGATGCGCTCCGCCTCCGTCATCGTCGCGAGCCGCGGAACCCACTCCTCCAGGGAGTGGCGCGTCAGCGTGCGCTGTACGTACAGCCCGTCCCCGGAGCGGGCGGCACCGGCGATCCGGGCCAGTTGCTTGAAGGTCTTCGACGTACCGACTATGTGGTCCGGCCGGCCCAGACGGCTGAACTCCGCGACCGTACGGCCGATTTCCGCCCGTACGTGTTTGCGCAGGGACCGTACGTCCTCCGGCGCCGGCGGGTCGCCCGGCAGCCAGCCGCTGGTCAGCCGGCCCGCGCCCAGCGGCAGCGACAGGGCTGCGTCCGGGTCCTCGTCCATGCCGAAGCCGACCTCCAGCGAACCGCCGCCGATGTCCAGGAGCAGCAGCCGCCCCGCCGACCAACCGAACCAGCGACGCGCGGCCAGGAAGGTCAGCCGCGCCTCGTCCTCGCCCGACAGCACCGTCAGTGCCACGCCCGTCTCGGCGGCGACCCGCGCGAGCACCTGCTCCCCGTTGGCCGCCTCCCGTACGGCCGACGTGGCGAAGGGCAGCACATCCTCCACGCCCTTGTCCTCCGCGACCTCCAGCGCCTCCGCGACCGTGGCGACGAGCCGCTCCACGCCGTCCTCGTGGATCGCGCCGTCCTCCTCGATGAGCTCCGCCAGCCGCAGCTCCGCCTTGTGGGAGTAGGCCGGCAGCGGGCGCGCCCCGGGATGCGCGTCCATGACCAGCAGATGAACCGTATTTGAACCCACGTCGAGGACACCGAGTCTCATGCCCGAAAAGGTACTGCGCCACGCGCCGCCCCGGGGCAACCGGGGTACGCGCTCGTTTTGCTTCACATGCTTACCCTGACTCCGTGGCGAAGACCAAGAAGGCGAACAAGCGGCAGCTCGACCCCCAGGACGTGGACGCGGTCCGGGACGAGGTCGGGCTCGACTTCCCCCGCGCCTGGGTGGAGTTCCCCGATCCCGCCGACGAGGAACAGGTCTTCCGCTGCGATCTGACCTGGCTCACCTCCCGCTGGACCTGCATTTTCGGTCAGGGCTGCCAGGGCATCGAGGCCGGACGCGCCAGCGACGGCTGCTGCACGCTCGGCGCGCACTTCTCCGATGACGACGACGAGAAGCGGGTCGCCCTCCACGCGGAGCGGCTCACGCCGGAGACTTGGCAGTTCCACGGTCTCGAATGGGCCGAGGTCAACGACGAAGGCGAGCGCCAGACCCGCCGCCACGAGGGCGCCTGCGTCTTCCTCAACCGCCCCGGCTTCCCCGGCGGCGCCGGCTGCGCCCTCCACACCCTCGCCCTCCGGGAAGGCCGCGAGCCGCTCGAGACCAAGCCCGACGTCTGCTGGCAGCTGCCCATCCGTCGTACGTACGAGTGGATCGACCGGCCCGACGACTCCCGCGTCCTCCAGGTCTCCATCTCCGAATACGACCGCCGTGGCTGGGGCCCCGGCGGCCACGACCTCCACTGGTGGTGCACCGGCGCCACGTCCGCGCACGGCGCCGGTGAGCCGGTCTACCTCTCCTACCGCGCCGAGCTCACCGAGCTCATGGGCCCGGCGGGTTACGCCGCCCTGGCCGAGCTCTGTGAGCAGCGGCTCGCCGGGCTCCTGCCCATGGCCCCCCACCCGGCGGACCCGATTTCCTGACGCGGGGCCCGATTCTTCACGCCGCCTTCGGCCACGAAAACCCCTCAGCCGCCCGTCGGGGAGTCGGTCGGGGGCGGGGAGGACTCGCCGGAGGAGGACGGGGAGGGGTCGGTGGGGGTGGGGGAGGGGTCGGGGGAGGGGGACGTGGAGGGGCCGCGGCCGTCGATGGTGACGACGGCGCCGGAGGGGGAGAAGACGACGCGGCCGCGCCAGGGGCCGGAGGGCTCGGAGCGGTGGTCGACGGAGACGGTGATGGTCGTGGTGTCGCCGGGCGACAGGGTCCCGCCGTGCCGGCTGAGGCGGAGCCAGTCCGCACCCGTGGACGCCGTCCAGTGGACGTCGGAGCCGCCGGACGCGGTGAGGGTGATGACCGTGACGTCGCCGCGCGGTTCCGCCGCGATCGTGAGCCGCCCTGGCCCCGCCCCCCGGCTCGGGGCGGCCGACGAGGGCGACGCGGACGCGCCGGCCGTGGCGGAGGAGCCGCCGGCCGTGGCGGAGGAGCGGCCGCCCTCGGACGAGGGGCTGGCAGAGGCGACGGAGACCGAGACGCCGGCCGCAGGGGCGCCGGCCTTGTGGCCGGGGGCGGCGGAATCGGCGGAGCCGGCCTTTTCGTACGGGTAGCCGTCAAGGCCTTCCTGGTCGGTCGCGGAGAGGGCGCCCTCGTCCCGGCTGTCGGGGGCGAGGGAGGTGCCGTGGTAGGCAGCCCAGAGGGCGAGCACGGGCGCCGCGACGACCGCGGCGACCACGGTCGAGGTGACGGCGCGGTGCCGCATACGGGCCCGCCGGGCGGCGCGGTCCTTGAGGTCCATGGGGAAGCCGCGCCGGTCGAAGCGCGGCGTGCCCTCGCGGCTACGCCCCGCACCGGACCGCATGGCGTTCAGCAGGGCCGCGTACGCCGCCGAGCGCGGCGCCTCGATCACGGCGAGCACGGCCGTGGCCGCCGTGGTGGCGGCAAGCCCCGGCCAGGGGCCGGTCGCGACGGCGCGCTCGGCGGTGAAGCGGCAGTCCGGGCACTCGTCGACGTGGGTGACCAGTTCGCGTCGCAGTGCCGTCCCGAGCAGCACCTGGGTGTCCCCGGCGAGCCAGGCCACCGCCGGGCAGCGGCCGAGCTCGACGACGGCGAGCGCCGCCCGGGTCCGCTCGACCTCGCAGGCGGCCTGCGCGAGCATCGCCCGGGCCGCGTCCGGCTCGATGCCGACGACATGCGCCACCTCGTGCGGGGCCAGCTGGTGCCGTACGGCCAGCTCCAGCGCCTCACGTTGCTCCGGCGTCGTACCGGCCGCCTCCGGCCAGGCCAGCGCCGACAGCTCGCGCCGGCGCTGCGCCGCGACCTCGGCCGAGGCTTTTCCCGGCACCGGGCGCCCTTCCTCGGACAGCCTTCGCAGGCATGCCCAGCGGGCCAGGGCGTAGAGCCACGGCCGCCGCAGTTCGGGATTGCGGAGCCGGGCGCGCTGCCGTTCCGCCATGGCCAGGACGTCGCCGAGCGCGGAGGCCGCGGCGTCGTGCTCGCACAGCACGGACAGGCAGTAGGTGAACAGCCCGTCCAGGTAGGGCTCGTAATGCGCGGGCGGCTGGGCCGGCAGCGTCCCCTGCGGGCGCCGGCGTGCGCCCCCCGCCGGCGCGTCTGCGCGCATGCGCTGGACCGGCGCGCGGTGTCGGCGGCGCGCGCCGGTTGTCTGCGAGGAGGTTTCAGACCTGCTGCTCATCACTCCGTGACGGTAGGCCCACGGTCTGTACGGGTTCAGCCCTCACGCCGGGCTTTAACCCGTTCGGGTGGCGATCCCGCCCGTACGAGCGACGCCCCGTCGCGACCCTCACTGTCAGCGGCAGCGGATACGGTGCTGCCCATGGCCACCACCCGCACCCGCCCCGCCGCCAAGGACCGCCCCTCCTACCGCTGTACGGAGTGCGGCTGGACGACCGTGAAGTGGCTCGGCCGGTGCGGCGAGTGCCAGGCCTGGGGCACCGTCGAGGAGTACGGCGGGGCCGCGCCGGTGCGCACCACCGCGCCCGGCAGGGTCACGACCCCGGCGAAGCCGATCGGCCAGGTGGACGGCCGCACGGCGACCGCGCGCGGCACCGGCGTGCCGGAGCTGGACCGGGTCCTGGGCGGCGGCCTCGTCCCCGGGGCCGTGGTGCTGCTGGCGGGTGAGCCGGGGGTCGGCAAGTCCACCCTGCTCCTCGACGTGGCCGCGAAGGCGGCGAGCGCGCAGGCCCGCACCCTTTACGTCACCGGTGAGGAGTCCGCCTCCCAGGTGCGGCTGCGGGCCGACCGGATCGGCGCCCTGGCCGACCACCTCTACCTCGCCGCCGAGACCAACCTGGCCGCAGTCCTGGGCCACCTGGACGACGTGAAGCCGTCGCTGCTGGTCCTGGACTCCGTCCAGACCGTGGCCTCGCCCGAGATCGACGGCGCGCCCGGCGGCATGGCCCAGGTCCGCGAGGTCGCCGGCGCGCTGATCCGGGCCTCCAAGGAACGCGGGATGTCCACGATCCTCGTCGGCCATGTCACCAAGGACGGCTCCATCGCCGGCCCGCGCCTGCTGGAGCACCTCGTCGACGTCGTGCTCTCCTTCGAGGGCGACCGGCACGCCCGCCTCCGCCTGATCCGCGGCATCAAGAACCGCTACGGCGCCACCGACGAGGTCGGCTGCTTCGAGCTGCACGACGAGGGCATCACCGGCCTCACCGACCCCTCCGGCCTCTTCCTCACCCGCCGCGACGAGCCGGTCCCGGGCACCTGCCTGACCGTCACCCTCGAAGGCAAGCGGCCGCTGGTCGCCGAGGTCCAGGCGCTGACCGTCGACACCCAGATCCCCTCCCCCCGGCGGACGACCTCCGGACTGGAGAACTCGCGGGTGTCGATGATGCTGGCCGTTCTCGAGCAGCGTGGCCGGATCAAGGCCATCGGAAAGCAGGACATCTACACCGCCACGGTCGGCGGCGTAAAGCTCACAGAACCCGCCGCCGACCTCGCCGTGGCGCTCGCGCTCGCCAGCGCCGCCATCGACACGCCCCTTCCGAAGAACCTGGTCGCGGTCGGCGAGGTGGGGCTCGCGGGCGAGGTCAGGAGGGTCACGGGGGTGCAGCGCCGGCTCGCGGAGGCGTATCGGCTCGGCTTCACACACGCCCTCGTACCACCGGACCCGGGTCGCGTCCCGGACGGAATGAAGGTGACGGAAGTGACGGACATAGGGGACGCGCTGCGTGTCCTGCCGAAGAGGGCCCCACGCCCCTGACACTTCCGACGGTAAACTTTGCCCTGGTCTCGCCCATCCGGGCATTCGTAGCGACCGGAGGAGTGAAGTGGCAGCCAACGACCGGGCGACAGCTCCCGGCAAGTCCGGCGGGGGTACCGGCCTCGATGGCCTGATGCGCGCCTCGCTCAGTGCCGTCGCCCCCGGCACGCATTTGCGTGACGGGCTGGAGCGGATCCTGCGCGGAAACACGGGCGGTCTCATCGTCCTGGGCATGGACAAGACGGTCGAGTCGCTGTGCTCCGGCGGCTTCGTCCTGGACGTGGAGTTCAGCGCCACGCGCCTGCGTGAGCTGTGCAAGCTCGACGGCGCGCTGATCCTCGACAACGGCATCACCAAGATCGTGCGGGCCGGCGTCCAGCTCGTGCCCGACGCCGCGATCCCCACCGAGGAGACCGGCACCCGCCACCGCACCGCGCAGCGCGTCTCCATCCAGACCGGCTTCCCCGTCGTCTCCGTCAGCCAGTCCATGCGGCTGATCGCGCTGTACGTCGACGGCCAGCGCCGGGTCCTGGAGGACTCCGCCGCGATCCTGTCCCGGGCCAACCAGGCGCTGGCCACCCTCGAGCGCTACAAGCTGCGCCTCGACGAGGTCGCCGGCACCCTCTCCGCCCTGGAGATCGAGGACCTGGTGACGGTCCGCGACGTCACCGCCGTCGCCCAGCGCCTCGAAATGGTCCGCCGCATCGCCACCGAGATCGCCGAGTACGTCGTCGAGCTCGGCACCGACGGCCGCCTGCTCTCCCTCCAGCTCGACGAGCTGATCGCCGGCGTCGAGCCCGAGCGCGAGCTCGTCGTACGCGACTACGTGCCCGAGCCCACCGCCAAGCGCAGCCGCACCGTCCCCGAGGCGCTGGTCGAGCTGGATACCCTCTTCCAGGGCGACCTCCTCGAACTCCCCGCCGTGGCAAGGGCCCTGGGCTACGCGGGCTCGCCGGAAGCGCTGGACTCCGCGGTCTCCCCGCGCGGCTACCGGCTGCTCGCCAAAGTGCCCCGGCTCCCCAACACCGTCATCGAACGGCTCGTCGAGCACTTCGGCGGCCTGCAGAAGCTGCTCGCCGCGAGCGTCGACGACCTCCAGACCGTCGAAGGCGTCGGCGAGGCCCGCGCCCGCTCGGTCCGCGAGGGCCTCTCCCGCCTCGCGGAGTCCTCGATCCTCGAGCGCTACGTCTGATCCGCTAGTCGTTCTTCAGCACGAGTGACGTCTGCTTGGCCGCGAAGCCCGGCAGCTTCGCCTCGACCAGGTACGTGCCCGTCTGGGCCTGGCCGCCCCTCGGGGTGGCGCACTGCGGGGAGCTGGTCGTACGGCCCCACTGGACGGTGTAGGTGGTCGACGCGCCTGCCGGGACCTGCATCAGGTAGGCGCTCTTGTCGACCGGGCAGTCGTCGCTCGCCCAGACGTGGTTGTCATCGACGTCCGTGATGGTGAAGACCGCCGCCGTCGGGCCGAAGTCCAGCTTGCAGGACGTGCCGGTGGAGTTGTGCGCGGTCAGCTGGAACTTGGGCTTCTGGCCGGGGTCGTACGAGTTCTGGGCGCTGCGCAGGGTCAGGGTCACCGCGCTGCTGGTGCAGTCCGGCAGGGTCGATCCGGCCGGCAGCTGCTCGCTGCTTCCGCCGGTGGTGGTTCCGCCGGTGGTGGTTCCGCCGCTGGTTCCGCCGGAGGTCGTGCCGCCGTCGGTGCCGCTGGTGCCCGAGGATGCCGTGGCGCCACCCGAACCGCCGCTTGTCGTACCGGTGTCGCCGCTGCCGCCGGACGAGGTGCTCCCGCTGCCGCCACTGCCGCCGCCCACGGACCCGCCCGGGCGGCTGCTGTTGAGCGGGCCGGTCGCCGAGGGGCCCGGCGTGATCGACGAGGCCGGGGTGTGGCCGTTGTTGCCGTCGGCGCCGTTGCCGCTGCCGCCTCCGCCACGGGAGTTGACGACCCATACGGCCAGCAAGGCCAACAGGGTGATCAGGCACAGCACAACAGCCCGCCGCCGCCAGTAAATGGAGGACGGGAGAGGTCCCACGGGATTGCGCATCGAGCCCACGCGCAAACCTTATGCGCTTTCCCACGAAACCACCGAGGGCACGCGGGACACGCAGGCAACTTGTGTGCCTAATGATCCTTCTGGGCGGGCCCGCGCGACCGTTGTGCGAGGATCGGAAGCGCCATGAGTAAAGATCTCCACGCCCCCGTGATCGACTGGTTCGACGACAACGCGCGCGACCTCCCGTGGCGGCGCCCCGACGCGGGCCCGTGGGGGGTGATGGTCAGTGAGTTCATGCTGCAGCAGACGCCCGTGAGCCGCGTCCTGCCGGTGTACGAGCACTGGCTGGGCCGGTGGCCCACCCCGGCGGCGCTCGCCGCCGAGCCGGCCGGTGAGGCGGTGCGGGCCTGGGGACGGCTGGGGTACCCCCGGCGGGCGCTGCGGCTGCACGCGGCGGCGACGGCGATAGCGCAGCTGCACGGCGGCGAGGTGCCGCGCGACCACGCGCAGCTGCTCGCTCTGCCGGGGATCGGGGAGTACACGGCTGCCGCCGTCGCCTCGTTCGCGTACGGGCAGCGGCATGCGGTGCTGGACACCAATGTGCGCCGGGTGTTCGCCCGGGCGGTGACCGGCACGCAGTTCCCGCCGCAGGCGACGACGGCCGCCGAGCGCCGTACGGCGGCCGGGCTACTGCCGGCCGAGGAGGCAGTGGCGGCACGCTGGGCGGCGGCGACGATGGAGCTGGGCGCTCTGGTGTGCACGGCCCGCAGCCCGGAGTGCGTACGCTGCCCGATCGCGGCGCGGTGTGCGTGGCGGCTGGCGGGCTCGCCGGCGCACGACGGACCGCCCAGGCGTGGCCAGACGTACGCCGGGACTGACCGTCAGGTGCGCGGGAAGCTGCTGGCGGTGCTGCGCGAGGCGCACGGGCCGGTGGAGCAGGCGGTGCTGGACCGGGTCTGGGACGAGCCGGTGCAGCGGGCCCGGGCGCTGGACGGGCTGGTGGCCGACGGCCTCGTGGAGCCGGTCGAGGCCGGCGTCTACCGCTTGCCGGGCTAGGCCCTCCCGAAGCGCGTCCGTTTGTCCGGTTAGGCCCCAAAACACCCCGTCGTTACACAATCGACGGCCGCCTGTGCGAGCGCTGTGCGCGTGCGGTCGCAGAAGCCGGACATCCGCTCCGTAGCGTCAGCCGCATCGTGACCGAGCGATACCGGACGGAGGGACCACCCATGGCGGCGAACGCCCAGGTACTGGACTTTGAGGATTACGTGCGCACACGGCAGGACGCCCTGCTGCGCAGCGCCCGGAGGCTGGTCCCGGACCCGATCGACGCCCAGGACCTGGTCCAGACGGCCCTCGCCCGCACCTACCCGCGCTGGCAGGACATCGCCGACAAGGGCCTGGCGGACGCGTACATGCGCCGGGTCATGATCAACACCCGCACCGAGTGGTGGCGCCAGCGCAAGCTGGAGGAGGTGCCGACCGTCGACCTCCCCGAGGACGCCGTCGACGACTGCACCGAGCAGCGCGCCGACCGCGCCATGCTGCTTGACGCGCTCACCGTCCTCGCCCCGAAGCAGCGGCAGGTCGTCCTGCTGCGCCACTACCGTCAGCTCAGCACCGAGGAGACGGCCGTCGCGCTCGGCATGTCGGTAGGTACGGTGAAGAGCACCCTGCACCGGGCGCTGGCACGACTGCGCGCGGAGCTGGAGCAGAACAGGCACGTCAACGGTTACAGCTACAGCAGGACGGAGGTCGCGTGCGCCGCAGCATAGTCCCGGTCACCGCGGCCGCCACGGTCACCGTGTGCGCCGCTCTGATCGCTGTGGCCAGCTGCCATCACTCCGGCGGTGTACGCGAGGAAGGCACCGCGAACACCGACTCAGCCGCCGTAACGGCCTACGCGACCCCGTCCGCCGCCAGCGGCACCGACCCGGTGAAGCTGCTGAAGAAGGACCGCAAGGTCGCCGCCGACATCCGCGAGGATCTGGTGAGCTGCGGCGCCCATGGCTCCTATCCTGTGGAAGCCCGCTTCGGGGATCTGACCGGGACCTCCTCGGGCGCTCCCACCGACATGGTCGTCAACGTCTCGACCTGCGACGACGTGGGCATCGGAAGCTACGTCTACCGGCTGCAGGACGGGAAGTACCGCAATGTCTTCGTGGACGAGCAGCCGCCCGTCGTCGCCGAGGTCAGCGACGGCGAGCTGAAGGTCACCCATCACGTGTACGACCCGCAGGACTCGGTGTCGAATCCCTCCGGGGAGGACATCACCACCTACCGATGGACGGGCACGCAGTTCAGCCGGGTTTCGTTCACACATCGCGACTACGGCGCCCACTAAGGACTCCCATGGCTGAGACGCACGTCCTGTTCGTGGAGGACGACGACGTCATCCGCGAGGCGACCACACTCGCCCTGGAGCGTGACGGCTTCAAGGTCACCGCCGTGCCCGAGGGACTGGCCGGCCTGCAGGCCTTCCGGGCCGAGCAGCCCGACATCGCCCTGCTCGATGTCATGGTTCCGGGACTGGACGGGGTCAGCCTGTGCCGCCGGATCCGAGACGAGTCGACGGTGCCGGTGATCATGCTGTCGGCGCGGGCGGACGCCATCGACGTCGTCCTGGGTCTGGAGGCGGGCGCCGACGACTACGTCACCAAGCCATTCGACGGCGCCGTGCTGACCGCCAGGATCCGGGCGGTCCTGCGCCGCTTCGGCCAGGCCACGGCAGCGGCCGCCGAGCAGACCGAGGACGGCGGGGCGCTGTCCTTCGGGGACGTGGAGCTGGATCCGGACGCGATGGAGGTGCGGCGCGGCGGTGAGCCGGTCGCGCTGACTCCGACCGAGATGCGGCTGCTGCTGGAGTTCTCCGCCGCCCCCGGGACGGTACTGTCGCGCGACCGGCTTCTGGAGCGGGTCTGGGACTATGGGTGGGGCGGCGACACGCGGGTCGTGGACGTCCACGTACAGCGGCTGCGCGCGAAGATCGGCCAGGACCGGATCGAGACCGTGCGCGGCTTCGGCTACAAGTTGAAGGCGTGAAGGCGGTGCTCACGAAGAAGGTCAGGGACGACACGGAGAGCGCGCCCCCATCCGGGGCGGACGCTCCGGCAAGGGTGCCGCGCGACTCCGCGACCGGCGCCGGGAGCAGCGCACCGAAATCCGCTCCGAAGGCCGCCCGGACCGACGCACGGGCCAACGCCCGCACCGATGGCGAGATCACTTCCAGGGAAGCGGCCAGGCCCGCCCCCCAGCCCCTCCTGGCGCGCGTGCGCCCCGTCAAGATCGGACTGCGCTGGAAGCTGAGCGCCGCGATCGCCGCGGTCTCCGCGCTGGTCGCGATCATGCTCAGCCTGGTCGTCCACAACGCGGCCCGCGCCAGCATGATCGACAATTCCCGTGATGTGCAGAACGAGCGCGTGCAGTTCGCCGAGCGGATCTACGAGTCCACCGGCCGGCTCACCATCAATGCCCGCCTCGACGACCCTGCGCTGCCCGCCCCGCTCAAGCACCTCGCCCAAAAGGGCAAGCGTGCCACCTACGTCCAGCAGACGAGCCACTCCCCCGTCATCTGGGCCGCGACCCCGGTCCCCGGGGGCCGGATCATCTCCCTGCACGCCGGCTTCGCCGACACCTTCTCCGTGCTGACGGACCTCGACCAGGCCCTGACCGCCGGCTCGGCCGCCGTGGTCGGCGGAAGCACGGCCCTGGGTGTCCTCATCGGTGGCCGGCTGTCGCGCCGGCTCCGCAAGGCCGCCGAGGCCGCCGGCCGGGTGGCCGACGGCGAAACCGATGTACGGGTCCGCGACGCCATCGGCGGCCGGGTGCGCGACGAGACCGACGAGCTGGCCCGGGCCATCGACGCCATGGCCGACGCCCTCGCCGGCCGCCTCGAAGCCGAGCGCCGCGTCACCGCCGACATCGCCCACGAGCTGCGGACTCCCGTCACCGGCCTGGTCACCGCCGCCGAGCTGCTGCCCCCGGGCCGCCCCTCGGAGCTCGTACACGACCGGGTCGCCGTCCTGCGCACCCTGATCGAGGACGTCCTGGAGGTCTCCCGCCTCGACGGCGCCGCCGAGCACGCGGACCTGCAGGACGTGGCGCTGGGTGAGTTCGTACGCCGCCGGGTCGTCGTGGCATCGCCGTCCGCGCATGTCGCCATCCGTGGGGACGCGGTCGTACGCACCGACCCGCGGCGCCTCGAACGCGTCCTGGCCAACCTGCTGGCCAACGCCGTCCGGCATGGCAAGCCGCCGATAGAGGTCACCGTCGACGGGCCGTCCGTCCAGGTCCGCGACTACGGCCCCGGCTTCCCGGACGACCTGCTCCGCGACGGCCCCAGCCGGTTCCGCACCGGCTCCGCCGACCGCGCGGGCAGTGGCCACGGCCTGGGCCTGACCATCGCGGTCGGCCAGACCCGCGTGCTCGGCGCCCGGCTCACCTTCCGCAACGCCCCGCCGCAGGATGGCGGCGGGGCGATCGCCGAGCTAGTCCTGCCGGGCGAGTAGCGAGTCGGCCGGCGGAGCCTCTTCCTCGGCCGGCTTCGGCAGGGCCCCGCGGAGCGGGATCTCCTTCACGAAGAACGACGCCGCGAAGCCCACGACGCTGACCGCCGCGCCCCACAGGAAGACGTTGTGCGTACCGGACGCGACCGCGTGCAGGTACGCGTCCTTCACCGCCGGCGGCAGCTTCGCCAGGCTGGCCATGTCCAGCTGCGCCGACCCCGAGGTCGCCGACGCGCCTGCCTGGCCGGACCGTGCCGTCATCGTGGCGCTGACCTGGTGCGTGAAGATCGCGCCGAAGAGCGAGACGCCGAACGAGCCACCGATGGTCCGGAAGAGGGTCGAGGACGACGAGCCCACGCCCATGTCCTTCATCTCGACGCTGTTCTGCGCGATCAGCATCGTGATCTGCATCAGGAAGCCCATGCCCGCGCCCAGCACGGCCATGTACAGCCCCGAGGTGAAGCGGGTGGTCCCGGTGTCCATCGTCGACAGCAGGTAGAGCCCGACGGTGATCAGCGCGCCGCCGACGATCGGGAAGACCTTGTAGCGGCCGGTCTGCGTCGTCACCCGTCCGGCGATCAGCGACACGACCATCATCGCCAGCAGCATCGGCAGGAGCAGCAGGCCGGAGTTCGTCGCCGACGCGCCCTGCACGATCTGCTGGAACAGCGGCAGGAAGGTCATCGACCCGAACATCACGAAGCCGACTTGGAAGCCGATCACCGAGATCAGCGAGAAGTTGCGGCTGCGGAAGATGTGCAGCGGCAGCACCGGCTCCGCCGCCCGCGTCTCGGCGTAGAGGAAGGCCGCGAGCGCGGCGACTCCGAGCACCAGCAGCCCGATGATCTGGGCCGAGCCCCAGGCGTACTGGTTGCCGCCCCAGGTGGTGAGCAGGACGAGCGAGGTGATGCCGACGGTCAACAGGGCGGCGCCGAGGTAGTCGATGCGGGCCTCGACCCGCTTCTTCGGCAGGTGCAGCACCGCTGAGATCATGAACAGGGCGACCGCGCCGAGCGGCAGGTTGATGTAGAAGCTCCAGCGCCAGCCCCAGTTGTCGGTGATCGTGCCACCGACCAGCGGGCCGCCGATCATCGCCACGGCCATCACGCCGGCGATCATGCCCTGGTACTTGCCGCGCTCCCGGGGCGGGATCAGGTCACCGATGATCGCCATCACACCGACCATCAGGCCGCCCGCGCCCAGGCCCTGGATGGCGCGGAAGACGATCAGCTGCCCCATGTCCTGCGCCATGCCGGACAGCGCCGAGCCGATCAGGAAGATCACGATCGACGACATGAAGATGCCCTTGCGGCCATACATGTCGCCGAGCTTTCCCCAGATCGGGGTCGAGGCGGCGGTCGCGAGGGTGTACGCGGTGACCACCCACGACAGGTGGTTCAGACCCCCCAGTTCACCGACGATGGTCGGCATCGCGGTGCCGACGATCATGTTGTCGAGCATCGCGAGCAACATCGCGATCATCAGCCCGAACAGCACCACCCGCACGCTGCGCTGCGGTGGCTGCTGTGTCGTCGCCATGTCCAGCTCCCCTTACTTGCCGACCGGCTAGTTGTTTTATTGTGTGACAGTAGGCAATCGCTAGCCGGTCGTCAAGTAAGTTAAAGTTTGCGCATGGCTACGCCGCATGTACGCAAGGGTGATACGCGACACCGCATCCAGGACGTCGCGCTGTCGCTCTTCGCCGAGCAGGGGTACGAGAAGACCTCCCTGCGCGAGATCGCCGAGCACCTCGACGTCACGAAGGCGGCCCTTTACTACCACTTCAAGACCAAAGAGGACATCCTCATCAGCATCGTTGACGACCTGGCCAGGCCCGTCGACGAGCTGATCGACTGGGCCGAGGGCCAGCCCCGCACTCTCGCCACCAAGCAGGAGATCCTGCGCCGCTACAGCGAAACCCTCTGGGGAGCGGCCGAGCTCTTCCGCTTCATGCAGGAGAACCAGGCCACGGTGCGCGAGCTCAGCATCGGCGAGACCTTCAAGTCAAAGATCCAGGCCCTGGGCGAGCTGCTCAAGGAGCCCGAGTACTCCATGACCGACCAGGTCCGCTGCATCACCGCGCTCTTCTCGATGCACGCCGGCATGTTCGCCATGCAGAGCATCGAGGGCGACCCCGACGACAAACGCGCCGCCATCCTCGAGGTCGCCCAGGGCCTCATCGCCGACGCCCACCGCGACGCCCACCGGGGTCAGACCGACACGCCCTGATGCCGCAGGAAGGGCAGCGCCGCTGGTAATTACCCAGGACCAACGGGCAATTCCCCCGGGACCAGGTCCCCGGCCCGGCAGGACCTGACGGCAGACAAAAAGGGGCTGCCCCGGACCGTACGAAACGGTCCGGGGCAGCCCCTTTGATCGGTGCCTGAGCGCTGGGCGCTTACGCTTCCTTGCTCAGGTTCGGGCCGGCGCCACCGGAGCCGGCGGCCGCGACCGGCGGAGCGTCGGCCACGGCGACCTTTTCCTCGCCGCGGAAGGTGAACTTGGCGGCATCGCCTTCACCCTCGGTGCCGACGACCACGATGTGGCCGGGACGGAGCTCGGAGAAGAGGATCTTCTCGGAGAGCGCGTCCTCGATCTCGCGCTGGATGGTCCGGCGCAGCGGCCGGGCGCCCAGCACGGGGTCGTAGCCCTTCTTGGCGAGCAGCGACTTGGCGTCGGAGCTGAGCTCGATGCCCATGTCCCGGTCCTTGAGCCGCTCGTCCACCCGGGCGATCATGAGGTCGACGATCTGGATGATGTCTTCCTCGGTGAGCTGGTGGAAGACGACGATGTCGTCGACACGGTTCAGGAACTCGGGGCGGAAGTGCTGCTTGAGCTCTTCGCCGACCTTGGCCTTCATCCGCTCGTACCCGGTCTTGACATCACCCGCGGCCGCGAAGCCGAGGTTGAAGCCCTTGGAGATGTCCCGGGTGCCGAGGTTGGTGGTCATGATGATGACCGTGTTCTTGAAGTCCACGACCCGGCCCTGGGAGTCGGTCAGGCGACCGTCCTCCAGGATCTGCAGCAGGCTGTTGAAGATATCCGGGTGGGCCTTCTCGACCTCGTCGAAGAGGACGACGGAGAAGGGCTTACGGCGCACCTTTTCGGTGAGCTGGCCACCCTCTTCGTAGCCGACGTATCCAGGCGGGGAGCCGAAGAGCCGGGAGACCGTGTGCTTCTCCGAGAACTCCGACATGTCGAGCTGGATGAGCGCGTCCTCGTCACCGAAGAGGAATTCGGCGAGCGTCTTGCTCAGCTCCGTCTTTCCGACGCCCGAGGGGCCGGCGAAGATGAACGAGCCACCGGGACGCTTCGGGTCCTTCAGACCGGCCCGCGTACGGCGGATGGCCTGGGAAAGGGCCTTGATGGCGTCCTTCTGGCCGATGACGCGCTTGTGGAGCTCGTCCTCCATGCGCAGGAGACGCGAGGACTCCTCTTCCGTGAGCTTGAAGACGGGGATTCCGGTCGCGGTCGCCAGGACCTCGGCGATCAGCTCGCCGTCGACCTCGGCGACGACGTCCATGTCGCCGGCCTTCCACTCCTTCTCCCGCTTGGTCTTCGCGGAAAGCAGCTGCTTCTCCTTGTCACGGAGAGAGGCTGCCTTCTCGAAGTCCTGGGAGTCGATCGCGGACTCCTTCTCCCGGCGCACGTCGGCGATCTTCTCGTCGAATTCGCGCAGGTCCGGCGGGGCGGTCATCCGGCGGATACGCATCCGGGAGCCGGCCTCGTCGATCAGGTCGATCGCCTTGTCCGGCAGGAAGCGGTCCGAGATGTACCGGTCGGCCAGGGTGGCGGCCTGGACGAGGGCCTCGTCGGTGATGGAGACGCGGTGGTGGGCCTCATAACGGTCCCGCAGACCCTTGAGGATCTCGATGGTGTGCGGGAGCGACGGCTCGGCGACCTGGATGGGCTGGAAGCGGCGCTCAAGGGCCGCGTCCTTCTCCAGGTGCTTGCGGTACTCGTCGAGCGTGGTGGCGCCGATGGTCTGCAGCTCGCCTCGCGCCAGCATGGGCTTGAGGATCGAGGCGGCGTCGATCGCGCCCTCGGCGGCGCCCGCACCCACGAGGGTGTGGAGCTCGTCGATGAACAGGATGATGTCGCCTCGGGTGCGGATCTCCTTGAGGACCTTCTTCAGGCGCTCCTCGAAGTCACCGCGGTACCGGGATCCGGCGACCAGGGCGCCGAGGTCCAGGGTGTAGAGCTGCTTGTCCTTCAGCGTCTCGGGCACCTCGCCCTTGACGATGGCCTGAGCGAGGCCCTCGACCACGGCGGTCTTGCCGACGCCGGGCTCGCCGATGAGGACGGGGTTGTTCTTGGTACGGCGGGACAGCACCTGCATGACCCGCTCGATCTCCTTCTCGCGCCCGATGACCGGGTCGAGCTTGGACTCACGAGCAGCCTGGGTCAGGTTGCGGCCGAACTGGTCCAGGACGAGGGAGGTCGAGGGGGTGCCCTCGGCCGGGCCGCCTGCCGTGGCGGCCTCCTTGCCCTGGTAGCCGGAGAGCAGCTGGATGACCTGCTGCCGGACCCGGTTCAGATCGGCGCCCAGCTTGACCAGGACCTGGGCGGCGACGCCCTCGCCCTCGCGGATCAGGCCGAGCAGGATGTGCTCCGTACCGATGTAGTTGTGGCCGAGCTGGAGGGCCTCACGGAGCGAAAGCTCCAGGACCTTCTTGGCACGCGGGGTGAAGGGGATGTGCCCGGACGGGGCCTGCTGCCCCTGTCCGATGATCTCCTCAACCTGCTGGCGGACCGCCTCGAGCGAAATCCCGAGGCTCTCCAGGGCCTTAGCGGCGACACCCTCACCCTCGTGGATGAGACCCAGGAGGATGTGCTCGGTGCCGATGTAGTTGTGGTTGAGCATCCGGGCTTCTTCCTGAGCCAGGACGACAACCCGCCGCGCGCGGTCGGTGAACCTCTCGAACATCGTTAATCGCTCCTCAGAGCGGTCGGGCAGTTAGGGGTCGGTCCCCTCCCTGTCCTTCCGCATGCTAGTCCCGCACAGCGGGGCAGCTCTTCTCAACCGTCGCACCTGCCCGGGACCGTTTGGCCCCGCACAGCCGACAACAGCTCCAACCCGATGGTGCGAGACGATGTTCCCGCAGGCCAGGCGGATGCACCTTTATCCAGTACGCCCAGGGCGAACGCCCGCCTCGCCGACACGCCAGTCGTCCCTTCCCACTAGGACTTTCTTACCCGCTCGCACTGACACTCCATGCCGTATTCACCGTAGGTGTCTGCTAAGGGCGAACACGCTTGCGCGGGAATGACCGGCGAGTTGATTACGATGGGTAACAATCGGATACTCCTCGTAACCTGACGCGCCCGTGTCAGTTGCACGGGGCATGGGCTGCTACGAGGATGCGTACGACGTGCTCGACGTGCCCGCCGAGGCGGGGTTCCAGGTGCTGGACCGCTTCACGGCCACCGGGCCGGTCGCTCTGCGGGGGCGGCGCATGCAGTTCCTGGTGGCGCCGGACAGCGCCGAAGATCTGCCCGGGCTGCTGGAATGGCTGGAGTGGAGCGGGATTCCACTCGATCTCGTGCCGCTCAACGGCAGGGAGGCCGCATGCCACCGATATGCCTCGGCATGGCTGCGACCTCCCGGACCCGATGTACAGCTCCCCGCCCTGAGCCTGGGAGCCGGCACTGCGGGCGTTGGTCTGGCGGCGCTGGTGTCCGCGCTGGCGAACGCCTGCCACCGGCTCCGGCTACGGGAATTCGTGCCGGATCAGCCGTGCGCCTTCTCGTACGCCTCACGGATGGTCGCGGGGACGCGGCCACGGTCGTTGACCTCATAGCCCTTCTCCTTGGCCCAGGCGCGGATCTTCGCGGTGTCCTGGCCCGCAGAGGAGCCGCCACGAGCGGCCTTGACCGCACGGCCGCGGCCGGCCCGGCCACCGGTGCGGCGGCCACTGTCGAGATACGGGGTCAGCAGACCCCGGAGCTTGTCGGCGTTGGCGGTGGTGAGGTCGATCTCGTACGTCACTCCATCGAGCGCGAACGTCACGGTCTCATCCGCCTCGCCGCCGTCGAGGTCGTCAACAAGAAGGACCTGAACCTTCTGTGCCACCGGCTTTCCTTTCATCGAATACGGATAACCCGTAAAAGCAAAGCGCCTTTTCCCGGAAAACACAAACCCCTTGGACGAACTCATCCTGATCCCCATGCTTCGATGAGGGGACGATTCGGACATACGGTTCTGCGATCAGTCCGGTTAGAGGTGCAGCAGCATGCGGCTGTTACCCAAGGTGTTGGGTTTCACCCGTTCGAGGTCCAGGAACTCCGCGACACCCTCGTCATTGGAACGCAGCAGCTCACCGAAGACATCGCCGTCCACCGGCGTCTCGCCGATCTCGACGAAGCCGTGCTTCGCGAAGAAGTCCACTTCGAAGGTGAGACAGAAAATTCGGCGTACTCCCAGCCAGCGCGCGGTCTGCAGCAGCTTCTCCAGGACGAGATGACCGATACCCTTCCCGTGCTGCGTGGGATCGACCGCGAGAGTGCGTACCTCGGCGAGATCCTCCCACATCACATGGAGTGCGCCGCAGGCGATGACTTCGGCGTCCTGATCCCGTTCGGCGACCCAGAACTCCTGGATGTCCTCGTAAAGCGTCACCGTCGCCTTGTCGAGCAGGATGCGATCGCGCACATAGGAGTCGAGCAACCTGCGGATCGACCGCACATCGCTCGTACGGGCCCTTCGGATGGTCACGTCTTTTGATGCGACAGGCATGAGCGGACGCTATCGCCCGTTCGATCCATCGGACGCTCCGGGGTCGGTGGACTGCACCACGCGCATTGCGTCCCGGAGTGCTTCCCGCTGTTCCGGCGACATCATCCCGAAGAAGGCCACAAGGGCCGCGGCGGGGTTGTCACTGGCCGACCAGGCCTCGTTCATCAGAGCCGCCGAGTAAGCGGCCCGGGTGGAAACGGCCTCATAGCGATAGGCGCGGCCTTCGGCTTCCCGCCGTAGCCAGCCCTTCTGATGGAGGTTGTCCATTACGGTCATGACCGTCGTGTACGCGATCGTACGGTCACGACGCAGGTCTTCCAGCACTTCGCGAACCGTCACCGGGCGGTTCCACTCCCACACCCTGGTCATGACGGCGTCTTCGAGGTCTCCCAATGGACGTGGCACACCCGAATAGTAGTGGCCTGGGCCGCGTCAAATGCCGGAAATACTCAAAATGCCGGATCTTGTCGCCGGATCTTGAATTTCAGACCCGGGGTCCGGCGCCGTTCGCCTGCCGGGTGGCCTCCGCCTGCGTGAGGGCGGAGTCCACCGCGGCGTCCTCCTTCGACTTGTTCGCCCCGCCCTGGCTCTTGATCAGGGTCCGGATGAGGAAGGTGAAGGCGACGGCCATCACTGCGGGGGGCACGAGTGCGGAGACATAGTCCATGGGTCCAGAGTAGCCAGGCCCTTTCCGGGCGGGACCCAGGGCCCCTGCGCGCGTTCAGCCGGTGGCGCGCTCGTGCTGCTCCTCCGGCGGGGGCGGCGGGCCGGGCGGGACCTGTGGGGCCTCGCGGCGGCGCTTGGGCCAGATCTCGGCGGGCGTCGGCACCTTGCGCTTGGGGTCGGACTCGGGCTTGGCCGGCTGGGGCCTCGGCTTGCGCTCGTCGGCGTCGTTCCGGCCACCGGGCAGGGCGAGGAGCCGGGGCCTGGCCGGAGCCGGGATGCGGGCCGGGAGACGGGCCGCCAGGCGGGCCCGTACGTCCAGCTCCGCCACGTGCTCGCAGCGCCGCAGCATTCCGGCCCTGCGGCGGGCCTCGACGGCTCCGCAGGGCTCGTCGCGCAGGTGACGCAGGGCCGCGAGGTCGTCGGGCCCGGGGACGTAACCGGTGTCGAGCGCGCCGCGCAGCCGTTCGAGATAGCCGGCCGCGCTGCCCGGGAGCGCGGCCCGGTAGCGGGCGAGCTCGGCGAGCAGGAACGTCCGCAGACGCCCGCCCTCCCGGCTCGCCTCGTCCACCGCCTCGGCGAGCCGGAGGCACTCCTGGACGTCCTCGGGGGTGGGTGTGGTGGGCTGGAGGGCCGCTGCGAGGGCGCGCCGGAGCACGCGCAGTTCATCCGCGCTGAACGCCATGCCGCCTCGGGACCCGTGTGGCGTGGGCATGGAATGACTTTACGTACTAACCGGACAAAATTCGCGTAACCAGATATGCCCGGGCGCGCCGCGGGGCCACCACGTCTGCGTCTACGTCGTGGACACGTTCCGCTCGTACACCAGCCGCAGCCCGATGAGGGTCAGCCAGGGCTCATGGGCGTCGATGACCGCCGACTCGCCCAGGACGAGGGGTGCCAGGCCGCCGGTGGCGATGACGGTGACGTCGTCGGGGTCGTCCGCCAGTTCGCGGGCCATGCGTTCGGCGACGCCGTCGACCTGTCCCGCGAAGCCGTAGAGGATGCCGGACTGCATCGCCTCGACGGTGTTCTTGCCGATGACGCTGCGGGGGCGGGCCAGCTCGATCTTGCGGAGCTGGGCGCCGCGCGCGCCGAGCGCGTCGACGGAGATCTCGATGCCGGGGGCGATGGCGCCGCCCGCGTACTCACCGCGCGAGGAGACCGCGTCGAAGGTGGTGGCAGTGCCGAAGTCGACGACGATGCAGGGGCCGCCGTAGAGGTGGACCGCCGCCAGGGCGTTGATGATGCGGTCCGAGCCGACCTCCTTCGGGTTGTCCATCAGGATCGGGACGCCGGTCTTGATGCCGGGCTCGACCAGGACGGCCGGGACGTCGCCGTAGTAGCGGCGGGTGACCTCACGCAGCTCGTGCAGGACGGCGGGGACGGTGGAGCAGATGGAGATGCCGTCGATGCCGTCGCCGAGGCCCTCGCCGAGCAGGGGGTGCATCCCCATGAGGCCCTGGAGCAGCACGGCGATCTCGTCGGCGGTGCGGCGCTGGTCGGTGGAGATCCGCCAGTGCTCGACGATCTCCTCACCGTCGAAGAGGCCCAGGACGGTGTGGGTGTTGCCGACGTCGATGGTGAGCAGCATCAGTTCCCCGCGCGGAGGTCGAGGCCGATGTCGAGGATCGGGGCGGAGTGGGTGAGGGCGCCGACCGCGAGGTAGTCGACGCCGGTGTCGGCGTAGACGCGGGCGTTGGCCAGGGTGAGGCGGCCGGAGGACTCCAGGGCGGCGCGGCCGGCGACCAGGGCGACGGCCTCCTCGGTCTCGGCGGGGGTGAAGTTGTCCAGCAGGATCAGGTCGGCGCCCGCGGCCAGGACCTCGCGGACCTGGTGGAGGGTGTCGGCCTCGACCTCGATGTCCAGGTCGGGGAACTGCTCCCGTACGGCCTTGAAGGCCTCCGCCACCCCGCCGGCCGCGACGACGTGGTTGTCCTTGACCAGGGCGGCGTCCGACAGCGACATGCGGTGGTTGACGCCGCCGCCGCACCGGACCGCGTACTTCTCCAGCGAGCGCAGGCCGGGGGTGGTCTTGCGGGTGTCGCGGACCCGGGTCTTGGTGCCGGCCAGGGCGTCGGCCCACGCGCGGGTGGCGGTGGCGATGCCGGAGAGGCGGCACAGCAGGTTGAGGGCGCTGCGCTCGCCGGTGAGGAGGTCGCGGGTACGGGCGCGTATGGTCAGCAGCACCTGGTCGGCCTTGACGTGGTCGCCGTCCTCGACGTGCCGCTCGACCTCGAACTCGTCGGTGCAGACCACCGACAGGACCGCCTCGGCGATCCGGAGTCCGGCCACCACGCCGGCCTCGCGGGCGGTGAAGTCGCCGGTCGCGACGGCGTCCTCGGGGACGGTCGCGACGGTGGTGACGTCCACGCCGCCGGCCAGGTCCTCGGAGATCGCCATGTGCGCGATGTCCTCGACCTCGATCGGGTCGAGGCCCGCATCAGTGAGGAGCTGGGCGAGCGCGGGGTCGAGGCCGCATTCGTACTCCTCGCCCTCGTGGCCCGAGGCGCAACCGCAGTCGTCGCCGCAGCCCTCGTCGGCGGGGAGGAGGGGGAGGTCGGGCGTGCTCATCAGAACTGCTCCGTTTCGGTGGTGTGCACTGCGAGCGTCCGCTCGGGGGTCAGGCGTACGACGAGGTGGCGGCGCCACGCCGCGTCGTCGCGGTCCGGGCGGTCCTCGCGCCAGTGGCAGCCGCGAGTCTCCTCGCGGCGCAGGGCGGCGGCGACCAGGACGCGGGCGACGAGGCTGAGGTTGGACGCCTCCCAGGTCTCGACGCAGGGCTCGGCGGTCTTGCCGTCACGTTCGAGCTCCTCGGCGGCGTGGTCGTGGATTCGCTCCAGGTCGGTGGCGGCCTGCGTGAGGCTGTCGGCGCTGCGCAGCACGCCCGCGCCCCGGGTCATGATGCGCTGGATCTCGTACCGGGTCTCGTACGAGAGCAGCGGGAGGCGGCTCGGGTCCGGGATGACCGGCTCGCCGGGGGCGGCCTCGGCGTGGGCGGTGATGTCCCCGGCGATGCGCTCGGCGAAGACCAGGCCTTCGAGGAGGGAGTTGGAGGCGAGGCGGTTCGCCCCGTGGACCCCGGTGCAGGCGACCTCGCCGCAGGCGTACAGGCCCGGGACGGTGGTGCGGCCGCGCAGGTCGGTGCGGACGCCGCCGGAGGCGTAGTGGGCGGCCGGGGCGACGGGGATGGTCTCGGTCACCGGGTCGACGCCGTTGGAGCGGCAGGCGGCGAGGATGGTCGGGAAGCGGTTCTCCCACTTCTCGGCGCCGAAGTGGCGGCCGTCGAGATACATGTGCTCGGTGCCCTGCTCGCGCATCCGGCGCATGATGCCCTTCGCGACGATGTCGCGGGGCGCCAGCTCGGCCAGCTCGTGCTGATCCTGCATGAAGCGCACGCCGTTCGCGTCCACGAGATAGGCGCCCTCGCCGCGGACCGCCTCGGAGACCAGGGGCTGCTGGCCCTCGGCGTCGGGGCCGAGGAAGAGCACGGTGGGGTGGAACTGGACGAATTCCAGGTCGCTCACTTCGGCGCCGGCGCGCAGGGCGAGGGCGACGCCGTCGCCGGTCGAGACTGCGGGGTTGGTGGTCGCCGAGAAGACCTGGCCCATGCCGCCGGTGGCGAGGACGACCGCCTTGGCGCGGACCGCGCCGACGCCGTCGCGCTGGCCCTCGCCCATGACGTGCAGGGTGACTCCCGCGGTGCGGCCTGCGGCGTCGGTGAGCAGGTCCAGGACCAGCGCGTTCTCGATGAACTCGATGCGACCCTGGCCTTCGGCATGGGGAACCCCAGCGGCGCGCACCGCGTCTATGAGCGCGCGGGAGATCTCGGCGCCGGTCGCGTCGCCGCCCGCGTGCGCGATCCGGCGGCGGTGGTGGCCGCCCTCCCGGGTCAGCAGGATTTCGCCGGTTCCGGGGGCGGTGTCGAACTGCGCGCCGGTCGCGATGAGGCGGCGTACGGCGTCGGGGCCCTCGGTGACGAGGATGCGGACGGCTTCCTCGTCACAGAGCCCGGCACCGGCCACGAGGGTGTCGGCCTGGTGCTGCTCGGGGGTGTCGCCCTCGCCGAGCGCGGCGGCGATCCCGCCCTGGGCCCAGCGGGTCGAGCCGTCGTCGAGGCGGGCCTTGGTGACGACGGTGACGCGTTCGCCCGCGGCCGCGCAGCGCAGCGCCACGGTGAGCCCCGCTACGCCGGAGCCCACGACCACCACGTCGGCGTCCAGGGACCAGCCGGGGGCGGCGGCGTGCAGGGTTATGCCGGTAGCTGTTCCTGTGCCGCTCATGGGCGGGCTCCGAACTCCAGGGGAATGTTGTCGATCAGCCGCGTCGTGCCGACCCTCGCGGCGACGGCGAGGACCGCCGGGCCGGTGTGGTCGGGCGCGGCGTCGGCACTGCTGTCTCCCGGGGGGCGACGCCCCCTCGCTTCGCTGGGGGGACCCCCACCCGTACCCCCGCGACCAGCCTCGCCGGGCCAGACCTCGGTGAAGTCGCGGGGGTCGACAAGGGCGACGTAGTCGAGGGCCAGGCCGTCCGCCAGGTCCAGGACGGCGCGGGCGGCGGCCAGTACGGCTTCGGGCCCGGCGCCGGCGATGTCGCGGCCCGCGAAGAGCGCGCGGGAGAGGGCGAGCGCGGTCTGCCGATCGGCGACCGACAGATACCGGTTACGGCTGGAGAGGGCGAGGCCGTCGGGCTCACGGACGGTCGGGACGGCGACGATGTCGACCGGGAAGTTGAGGTCGGCGGCCATCCGGCGGATCAGGGCGAGCTGCTGGGCGTCCTTCTGGCCGTAGAAGGCGGCGTCGGGCTGCGTGAGGTGCAGCAGCTTGGCGACGACCGTGAGCACTCCGTCGAAGTGGCCGGGGCGCGTGGCGCCTTCGTACCGCTCGCCCATGGGGCCGGCCGTGAGCCGGACCTGGGGTTCGCCGCCGGGGTAGACCTCGTCGGCGGAGGGGGCGAAGACCATGTCGGCGCCGGCCTGCTCGGCGAGCTTGAGGTCGGCTTCGAGGGTGCGGGGGTAGCGGTCGAGGTCCTCGGCCGGCCCGAACTGCAGGGGGTTGACGAAGACGGTGACGACGACCTCGCCGTCCTCGCCCGCATGGTGGCGGGCCGTACGGATCAGGGTGGCGTGGCCCTCGTGCAGGGCGCCCATCGTCATGACGACGGCCCGCCTGCGGCCGGGGTCGCGGGAGGCCCGCAGTTCCTCGGCGGTCTCGAGCAGCTGGACGCTCATCGTTCCCCTCCATCGGCCAGGACGTCGAGCAGTGGCTCGGCCAGTTCCGGCTTGAGCATGCCGTTGGCAAGGGCTCGGTCGGCGGTGGCGCGGGCCATTGCCAGGTAGGAGGCGACGGCCTGCGGTGAGTGCTTGCGCAGCTCGTCCAGATGGGCGGCGACGGTGCCCGCGTCGCCGCGCGCCACCGGGCCCGTCAGCGCCGCGTCGCCGGAGCGCAGGGCGTTGTCGAGGGCGGCGCCGAGCAGCGGGCCGAGCATACGGCCGGGTTCCGTGACGCCGGCGGCGCGGAGCAGCTCCATGGACTGGGCGACCAGGGTGACCAGGTGGTTCGCGCCGATGGCGAGGCCGGCGTGGTAGAGCGGGCGGGCGGATTCCTCGATCCATTCGGGCTCGCCGCCCATCTCGATGACCAGGGCCTCGGCGGCCATCCGCAGCTCATCGGGCGCCGTCACGCCGAAGGAGCACCCCACGAGCCGCTGGACGTCCACCGACGTGCCGGTGAAGGTCATCGCCGGGTGCAGGGCCAGCGGCAGGGCCCCGGCCCGGCGCGCGGGGTCGAGCACCCCGGTCCCGTGCCGGCCGGAGGTGTGGACGAGGAGCTGGCCGGGCCGTACGGCGCCGGTCTCGGCGAGCCCGGCGACCAGGCCGGGGAGGGCGTCGTCGGGCACCGTGAGCAGCACCAGCTCGGCGCGAGCGAGGACCTGGTCGGGCTCGACCAGGGGGACGCCGGGCAGGAGTTCGGCCGCGCGGCGGCGGGAGGCGTCGGAGACGCCTGAGGCGGCTACCGGCTGGTGCCCGGCGAGTTGCAGGGCGGCGGCGAGCGCGGGGCCGACCCGGCCCGTGCCGACGACGCCGACGGTGAGGCGCGCTGGGCGCGCGCCTGCTCCCTCGGCCCTGAGGGGCATCTGCCCCGGGTTGTGTGACGCGTTCACGCTTGTGTTGGCCTTCCGTTCCAGTCCTCGCGGGGTACCGGACGTACGGCTTCATGCTACGGGAGTGTTTCCTGCCCTCTGCCGGGCGTTCAGGCCAGGAAGCGGTACCGCCCGCGGAAGTAGAGCAGCGGGCCGCCGTCGGCGCTGGGGGTGCGGGCGGTCAGTACGCGGCCGATGACCAGCGTGTGGTCCCCGGCCGGCAGCCGTTGCTCGGTCTCGCACTCCAGGACGGCCAGTGCGCCGCCGAGTATCGGCGCACCGGACTTCTCGCCCCGGTAGTACGCCACGTCCTCGAAGAGCAGCCGGTCGCTGATGCGGCCGCGCATCGCGAAGCGCCCGGCGATGTGCCGCTGGCTCTCGCTGAGTACGGACACCGCCCAGCGGCTCTGGCGTTCCATCAGCTCGTCCATGCGGGAGTCTTCGCGCAGGCTGATCAGCACCAGCGGGGGTTCGAGTGACACGGACATGAAGGCGGTCGCCGTCATCCCGACGTCCTCGCCGCGCGGACCCTCCTCGGGGTCGTGCGCGCTCACCAGGACGACGCCGGCCGCGAGGCGGGACATCGCGGCGCGAAAGGCTTCGGGGTCGACTTCAACGGGCTGGGCCACGGTCTCAGGATGCACGCCGGGAACGCTAGCCGGGCCCTGTCCGCAGCCGCATCGGGCCCGGGACCGAGAAGCGGACCCCGGGAGTCCTAGGACCAGCCGCTCATCACAGGGGCTTCACATGACCTGTCAGAACCGATCAATCGTGTTCAACACGTGAAGACATCGATCCGCAAAGCTATACCGTCCGTAGTCAAGATCTGACAAACTCCTGTGACTTGAGTCACAAGAGGCATGAATTGTTGACCCTGTGTACCGGCCGAACTGCTCGCTGTGATTCAGTTGCGACGGGAAATCGGAAGCCAAGCAGGCAATCAGCGTCACAAGCAGTCTCAGGAGTTGTTGTCGAGGGCTCGGGGAGAGCGATGGGCACCGAGTCGGAGCCATACGTCCAACTCGCCACCCTGCGCCAAGTGCACCAGGTCGTGGCGGAGCTGAATACCGCGCGCAGTCTGGCCGACACCCTGCAGGCCGTCACCGACGGCGTCGTCAAGGGCCTCGGCTTCGAGCTCGCCGCCGTCAACCTGGTCCGCCAGGACGGTGACCTGGTCGTCGCCGCCTTCTCCGGCAGTGCCGCCGCCGAAACCCTGCTGGCCGGCCGGGTCGGCAGCCGCGCGTCCTGGGACCGCCGCCTGAACATGGCCCAGCACTGGGGCATGCTCCGCTTCATACCCCACACCGAGGGCTGGGTCCTGGACGGCGACGACGTCCCCACCTGGCACACTGAAGGCCCCCCGCCGCGGTTCCCCGACGAGTGGCACCCCGACGACCGGCTCTACGCGCCGATGTACGCCTCCCCCGCCGGCGGCGGCGAGCTGATCGGCGTCATCTCCGTCGACAAACCCGTCAACGGCCGCCACCCCGGCCCCTGGGCCTGTGAAGCCCTGCAGATGTACGCCTTCCAGGCCGCCATCGCCATCAGCAACGCGCGTCTACGTGCAAATATGCAGCGCGCCCTGGTCCGCCTGGAGCGGGAGCAACAGGCCCTGCGCGCCAGCGAGGAGAGCTTCCGGCAGGCCTTCGAGTACGCCCCCAGCGGCATGGCCATCGCCGAGATGGGCGGCGACCAGCACGGCAGGGTCGTACGCGCCAACGACGCCCTCTGCCGGCTGCTCGGGCGGCCCGCGGCGATCATGCGCCGCTACTCCTTCTCCGACCTCGTCCATCCGGAGGACGTCGGCGTCCTGCTGCGCACCAGCGCCGAGGGCGGCCGGGCCGAACTGCGCCTGTCGCGGCGCGACGGTACGCACCTGTGGGTCTCGCTGCGCAATTCGGTGGTCGCCGACACCACCGACGGGCCGCGCTTCCTGCTCACCCACGTCGAGGACATCGAGGAGCGCAAGAGCCGCGAGCTGGCCCTCGCCCACCGTGCCAGCCACGACTCGCTGACCGGCCTGCCCAACAGCGCCGAGCTGCGCGCCCGGCTCTCCGGCAAGCTCTGCGACCGGCCGCACCACAACGGCGCCGCCCTGCACGCCGACGCGTACAGCTACGGCTACGGGCCCGAGGAGAGCGCGGCCCCGCTGGTCGGCTACGACCACCACACCCACACCATCGCCCCCGAGGGCGACGCCGTCGCGGGCAAGGGCCTGGCCGTGCTCTTCTGCGACCTGGACGGCTTCAAGTCCATCAACGACCGCTTCGGCCACCACACTGGCGACGCCGTCCTCATCGAGGTCGCCCGGCGGCTCACCAGCGTCGTGCGCGACGGCGACACCGTCGCCCGGCTCGGCGGCGACGAGTTCGTCGTCCTGGCCGACGGGCTGGCCCGCGACGACGCCGCCGACCTCGCGGAACGCCTGCGCAACGCCATCATCCCGCCGATCCGCGTCGAGGGCCGGGCGGTCCGGGTCGGCGCCAGCTTCGGCATCGGCTGGGCCGGCTGCGGCATGACCGCCGAACAGGTCCTGCAATCCGCCGACCAGCGCATGTACCTGGAGAAGCGCTCCCGCTCCGGCAACCGCAACCACCGCCGCGCGGGCTGACGGCCGCCCACCGGGCTCCACCCTGCGGAGTAGGACAGATCGCTCTGCCGACTGACTCCCCGACGAGGGTGGCGTGCATACGCTGGGTGACGTGCAGCGCCTCTACGACTTCCTCCGCAGGCATCCGACCGGTGTCGACACCTTCTGGGCTTTCGTGCTGCTCGGATTCTCCTGCCTGTGGATCGCCTCGGAGGGGCGCCATCTCACGGCGGCCGCGACGACCGCCCTCGCCCTTTCCGTCGCCGTCGCGCTGCGCCGCCGGGCACCGGAGCGGATGCTGCTGCTCGCGATAGCCGCGGGCCTGGCCCAGATCGCCACTAATGTCCAGGTCAACCCGGCCGACTTCGCCATGCTGGTGATCATCTACACGGTCGCCTCGAACGGCCCCGGCTGGGCCTCCCGGCTCGCGCTCGTCGGCGGCCTGTGCGCCTCGCCCATCGCCACGCTGCGCTGGCCCGGCAGTCACGAGGACCACTGGGGCAACCTCATCTCCATGGTCTTCCTGACCATCCCCTTCGCCCTCGCCTGGGTCATCGGCGACAGCCTGCGCACCCGGCGCGCCTACTACGCCCAGCTGGAGGAGCGTGCCGCCCGGCTCCAGCGGGAGCGCGAGGCGCAGTCCAAGGCCGCGGTGGCGGCCGAGCGGGCCCGTATCGCCCGCGAGCTGCATGACGTCGTCGCCCACAACGTCTCCGTGATGGTGGTGCAGGCGGACGGCGCCGCCTATGTCCTGGACGCCTCGCCGGAGCAGGCCAAGCAGGCGCTGGAGACCATCTCGTCGACCGGACGGCAGGCGCTGGCCGAGATGCGCCGGCTGCTCGGGCTGCTGCGCTCGAGCGACGACGCGGGCGGTGAGTACGTCCCGCAGCCCGGCGTCGACGAGCTCTCCGACCTCATCGAGCAGGTCCGGGGGGCCGGGCTTCCGGTGCGGTTCGAGGTGGCGGGCGAGTCGCGCCCGCTGCCGAGCGGGGTCGAGCTGACGGCGTACCGCATCGTGCAGGAGGCGCTGACCAACACCCGCAAGCACGGCGGCCCCGAGGTGAGCGCGAGCGTACGGATCGGCTTCGGCGAACACGAACTGGCCCTGCTCATCGAGGACGACGGACGCGGCGCCCAGCACGAGCTGTACGAGGAGGGCGGCGAGGACGGCCTCGGCCAGGGCCTGATCGGCATGCGTGAGCGGATCGGCATGGTCAGCGGCACCCTCGACGCGGGACCGCGGCCGGGCGGCGGCTTCCGGATCAGTGCCGTACTGCCCATCAAGACCACCCGCTAGAGCGCTAGAGAAAGAGGACCTGACACCCATGGCGATCCGCGTAATGCTCGTCGACGACCAGGCACTGCTGCGCACCGGCTTCCGCATGGTGCTGCAGGCTCAGCCCGACATGGAGGTCGTCGCCGAAGCGGGCGACGGCGCGGAGGCCCTGGAGGTGCTGCGGGCCACCAAGGTGGACGTGGTGCTGATGGACGTACGCATGCCGAAGATGGACGGCGTCGAGGCGACCCGGAAGATCTGCGGCGACGCGGCGGAGCGGGAGGGTGGCCCGCGCGTGCTGATCCTGACCACCTTCGATCTCGACGAGTACGCCTTCTCCGCCCTCAAGGCGGGCGCCAGCGGCTTCATGCTCAAGGACGTGCCGCCCAGCGAGCTGCTCGGCGCGATCCGGGCCGTCCACAGCGGCGACGCCGTCGTCGCCCCCAGCACCACCCGCCGCCTCCTCGACCGCTTCACCCCCATGCTGCCGAGCACCGCCGTCCAGCCCGGCGCGGAAGGCATCGACCGGCTCACCGAGCGTGAGCGCGAGGTGCTGCTGCTGGTCGCCCAGGGCCTGTCCAACGGCGAGATCGCGCGGAAGCTGGTGCTGTCCGAGGCGACCGTGAAGACCCACGTCGGCCGCATCCTCACCAAGCTCGACCTGCGCGACCGGGTACAGGCGGTGGTGCTGGCGTACGAGACCGGGCTGGTGCGGGCCGGCAGCAGCGGCGTCTAGTCCCCGGAAGTGCCCTGGTCCTCGCCGAGCACGAGGTCGAGCAGGCCGGGGAAGCGGGCGTCGAACTCGGCGCGGCGCAGGCGGTTGACGCGCCTGGCGCCGAGGTCGCGCTGCTCGATCAGCCCCGAGGAGCGCAGCACGGCGAAGTGGTGGCTCAGCGCCGCCTTGCCGACCGGCACGTCGAAGGTGCCGCAGGCCCGCTCCCAGTCGGCCGCCCGGGCCAGCTCCCGGACAAGCCGCAGCCGTACGGGGTCGGCGAGGGCGGCGAGGGCCGCCTGGACGGGTACGTCGTCGGGGTGGGTGTGCTCGGGCGCGGGCCGGTGGCTCACGGGCGGGGGTCCTTCCGGGGTTTCTGCTTGCAGAGTGTTCGATGAGATCCGTACACTCCAAAGCGCTAGGTGTTCGCTTTTCATTAAACACTCTGGGGGTAGTGCCATGCGCGCGGTCGAGATCGGTGAATACGGCGGCCCCGAGGTCCTGACGGTGGTCGAGGCGCCCGTCCCTGAGCCCGGGCCCGGGGAGGTGACGATCGACGTCGCGTACGCCGGGGTCAACTTCGCCGACCTCAAGTCCCGCGCCAACGGCTACCGGGTACCCTCCCTGCCCTTCCGGCCCGGGCTGGAGGTCTCCGGGCGGATCCGCGCGGTGGGCGCCGTGGTGGAGGGGCTGGCGGCCGGCCAGGAGGTCGCCGCACTGACGGAGGGCGACGGCTACGCGGAAGTGGTCCTGGCAGCCGCTTCCACGGTCTTCGCCCTCCCGGACGGCCTGGACCTGCGCACCGGCGCGACTTTGCCGACCGTCCTGCCCACCGCGCACGCCCTGCTGCACGAGGTCGGCCGCCTCCGCGCCGGCGAGACGGTGCTCGTACAAAGCGCGGCCGGGGGCGTCGGCACGGTGCTCGGCCAGCTCGCCAAGGCGGCCGGCGCGGGTGCGGTCTACGGGGTCGTGTCCAGTCCCGGCAAGGCCGAGTACGCGCTCAAGTACGGCTACGACCAGCTCTTCACCGGCGACGGCTTCCCGGACGACGTCCGCCGCGCCACCGGGGGCCGTGGCGTCGACCTCGCCCTCGACCCGGTCGGCGGCGACACCCTGCGCGGCAGCCTCGCCTCGCTCGCCCTCTTCGGCCGCCTCGTCTCGTACGGCAACGCGAGCGGCGCCGCCCCCTGGCAGGTCGGTCAGCCCGAGCTCTACCCGGGCGCGGTGTCCGTCGCCGGCTTCTCGATCCTCACTCTTGCGCAGACCGAGCCCCAGGCGCTGCGCGCAATCGCCGACCGGGCCTTCCGCACGGTCGCCGAGGGCGCGGTCACGCTCCCGGTCACGGCGGAGTTCCCGCTCGCCGAGGCGGCGGAGGCCCACCGGCTGATGGACACCCGGACGACAACGGGCAAGCTGCTGCTGCGGGTCGGATCCTAGGGCCTGTCCGGTCGATCTCCGTGGGAGCAGGAGCGGCCCGCCGCGCCAGCGGCTGATGTCCGCAGCGGCGCCTGCGATCGCCAGGCGCCGGGATGCCCTTGATGGGGTCCCCCCTGCTCGAGCGAAGTCGAGAGCTTGGGGGTGGGGGTACCTCCCGGCCGAAGGCTGGGGGAGAGCTACTAGGGCATTTTGGCAACGCCGCGAGTGCTGGTGCCTGGGGGCACGCCCCCAGCCTTCGACCGGTGGGTGTCCCCCCGGCGAAGCCAGGGGGAGGACCCCCACCCAGCCGCCAGGCTGGGGGAGGCACGCGACGCCGCGGAGATTGACCGGACAGGCCCTCTAGGCCTCGGCCCTGTCCGACCCTCCGACGAACGCCAGGAAGTCGGCCACGCCCGCCGTCACGTCCGACGCCGTCCACTCCAGGGCGGAGGCCGCGACCGTCATCTCCGTCGCCGAGAGGCCGGGCACCTCCGTGGCGAACCACCTGCCGAAGACCTGGGACTTGGTCTCCTCCGCCTGCCGCAGGCACGCCGCGTCCAGCACGTCGGCCGGGTAGGGCAGCCAGACCTGGAACTGGTGGGTGTACGGCGTCTCCGGGTGGACCTGGAAGAAGGGCACGGCTCCGGCCAGGCCCTCCCGCAGCGCCGCCGCGACGACCTTCGCGTGAGCGACGTACTCCGGCAGGCGGGGCAGTTCGTGATCGAGGCCGTGGAGCGCGGCGACGGCGGCGGGCCACTGCTGGAAAAGGAGGCCGCCGTAGCGGTGCCGCCAGGTCTTGGCCTCGGCGATCAGGTCGGCGGACGCGGCGAGGCAGGCGCCGGAGATGCCGTCGAGGGACTTGTAGAAGGAGACGTAGACGCTGTCGGCGAGCGCGGCGATCTCGGGGAGGGAACGGCCGAAGTGCGTCGGGCACTCCCAAAGCCGGGCGCCGTCGAAGTGGACGACGGCGTCGCGCTCGCGGGCGGCGGCGACCGTCTCGGTAAGGCCTTCCCAGGTGGGCAGGATGAACCCGGCGTCGCGCAGCGGGAGTTCGAGCATCAGGGTGCCGAAGGGCTCGTCGAGGTCGCGGACCTCGTCCGCGTCCGGAAGGCGCCGCTCGGTGGTGGGGTGCACGGTCCGCAGCCCGCTCAGCGCGGACAGCGCGCCACGCTCGTGCATCTCGGGGTGCGCGAGCGGGTGCAGGGCGACCGTGGAGTTGCCCGTACGCCCCGCCCAGCAGCGCAGGGCGGCCTGCTGGGCCATGGTCCCGGTGGGGAAGAAGGCCGCCGCTTCGGTCCCGAGCAACTCGGCGACCCGGCGCTCCAGCTCGGCGACGACCCCGTCGCCGTACATGTCCGGGCGCCCGTCCAGGCCCTCGTACGCCGAGAGCCGTGCGAGGTGGTCGCCCATCGACCGCGGCTTGCCGTACGACAGCACGCGGTCGCAGGCGCGTATCGCCGCGAACCGCCGTGCCCTCAGGTCGTCTTCGTCGCTCATTCCCGCGCTCAGCCCCAATCCTTGCCGGTACGGCCGCGCTTGGTCTCCGCGCGGTGCTTCTTGTGCTGCAGGCGCCGCTCGTTGATGCCGCGGGGGACGCGGGTCGCGCGGCGCGCCTTCGGCGGGGGCGCGGTGGCCTCCGCGAGAAGGGAGGAGAGGCGGGCGGCGGCGGTCTCGCGGTTGCGCCACTGGGAGCGGTGCTCGGAGGCGCGTACGGAAAGGACGCCGCCGGTGAGGCGGGAGGCGAGCCGTTCGAGCGCACGCTCCTTCCACACCGGCGGGAGGGATTCCGTGTTCGCCAGGTCGAAGCGCAGCTCGACCTGGCTGTCGCTGGTGTTGACGTGCTGGCCACCGGGCCCGGAGGAGCGGGAGAAACGCCACATGAGCTCGGCCTCCGGGATGGAGACCGAACCGCGGATGAGAATGGGCCCGGACATGTGTCCCATGATCCCGTGTTCCACCCCTGTCCGTCACACGCTTTTTGGCCGGGTAACGGAACCATGCGGTCCCCTGACCGCGTTGTGACCCTTGAAGGTAGCGTCGTCGGCAGCAACAACCGACATCACGGAGGGGACCCCATGGCTGTAAGCCTGTCCAAGGGCGGCAACGTCTCGCTCACCAAGGAAGCCCCGGGCCTGACGGCCGTCACGGTCGGCCTCGGCTGGGACGCCCGTACCACCACGGGCACCGAATTCGACCTGGACGCGAGCGCCATCGCGGTCAACGCGGGGGGCAAGGTCTACTCGGACGGCCACTTCGTCTTCTTCAACAACAAGACGTCCCCGGACCAGAGCATCGTCCACACCGGCGACAACCGCTCCGGCGAGGGCGCGGGCGACGACGAGGCCATCAACGTCAACCTGGCGGGGCTCCCCGCCGACGTCGACAAGATCGTCTTCCCGGTCTCCATCTACGACGCCGAGACCCGCAGCCAGAACTTCGGCCAGGTGCGGAACGCTTACATCCGCATCGTCAACCAGGCCGGCGGCGCCGAGATCGCCCGCTACGACCTCAGCGAGGACGCCGCCACCGAGACCGCCATGGTCTTCGGCGAGCTCTACCGCAACGGCGCGGAGTGGAAGTTCCGCGCCGTGGGCCAGGGCTACGCCTCCGGCCTGGTCGGCATCGCGACCGACTTCGGCGTCAACCTCTAGTCGCGGCCACGGCCGAGCCTTCATGCCCCGCACGGCACTATCGTGCGGGGCATGCTGCTGCTCGAACCGCTCGAGCCCGTCGACGGCTCCCTCCCCGCCGGCCTGCTGGCCGAGCTGACCGACCTGTACGCCTCCAACGCCGCCTTCCACCGCCTCAGCGGCGACTTCCCGGACCCGGAGGACGTCCGCCCGGAGCAGGTGTCCTCCAGCATCAACGCCGAGCTGGTCCATCCCGCGTCGGAGGTGCTCCTCGCCCGCGCCGGCAACGGGCTGGTCGGCCTCGCCGTCACGCTGGCCGAGCACCCCGACCCGCTCGACACGTACCCGTGGATCGGCCTGCTGATGGTGCACAGCCAGCACCACCGGGCCGGATACGGCCGCGAACTCGCCGCCCTCGTCGAGGACCGCCTGCGGGGCGCCGGCCGCGACGGCGTACGCCTCGCGGTGCTGGAGAACAACCCCGGGGCGCTGCTCTTCTGGACGGCGCTCGGCTACCGGGCCATCGACCGCCGCGAGGACCGGCAGCTGGGGCGCCCCTGCGTCGTCCTCCACAAGGACCTGCCACCATCGTCCCCGTGATCGATATCGGCTACTCACTGTCCCGCCGCTTCCCGGACCCACCGCAGACGGACTACCGCACCGCGGACGTGCACGCGCTGCGCCACGACCTCTTCTGCGGCGACGTCTACCTCGCGGACGTGAAGGCTGACCGTGAGTTGTCCACAGCCTGGGGATGGGTGCCGGTCCTCGACTTCGCCTGGGCCCTGTGCGATATCGTCGAGCAACTCGACCGCGACCCCTTGGGCAGCCGGGCCGCCCGCCCGCAGTACGCCGAGCTGGACTTCACCGAGTCCACGGACCGGCTGCGCTTCGAGCGCCGCTTCGGCTGGGTGGACGTCGTGGCCGACTGGGCGCCGGACGATCCGCCGCTTGCCTTCAACCACGCCGAACTGCGGCGTGAGGCCCGCGATTTCTTGCAGGACCTGGTGGCGGACCTGACGGACATGCACGACCGGCTCGACCAGAATCCGGTGATCTGGGATCTGCTGGCGCGGTACCCGCGGACTTGACCTCAAGTCCGGTTGAGGTCGGAGGCTTGTGCGCGTACGCGCTGCCGCTCACCCCTCAAGGAGTCCCGCTGTGCACGCCATCCGCCTGTACTCCTTCGGACCGGCCGAGAACCTCCGCTACGAGAAGGCCGACGACCCCGAGCCGGGTCCCGGCCAGGTCCGGATCGCGGTCGCGGCGTCCGGCGTCCACGTCATCGACACCGCGATCCGCGCCGGGGACCCCAAAGGCCCGTACGCCCTGCCCGAGCTGCCGACCATCCCGGGCCGCGAAGTAGCCGGGACCGTGGACGCCCTCGGCCCCGGCATCGGCCCCGAATGGCTCGGCCGGCGCGTCGTCGCGCACCTCGGCATGGTGCCGGGCGGCTACGCCGAGCTGGCCGTCACCGACACCGATCGGCTGCACGTCCTCCCGGACGGCCTGGACTTCGCCGAGGCCGTCGCCATGATCGGCACCGGCCGTACGACCATGGGCATCCTCCGCCAGTCCGGGCTCGGCCCGGACGACGTCGCCCTCGTCACCGCCGCCGCCGGCGGCATCGGCAGCCTGCTCGTCCAGGCGGCGCGCAACGCCGGCGCCACTGTCGTCGGCCTCGCCGGGGGTCCGGCCAAGACCGAGCGCGTACTGGCCCTCGGCGCTGACGCCGCCGTCGACTACACCGCCCCCGGCTGGACCGACCTCGCCCGCGCCGCCCTCGCCGGGCGCCCCGCCACGGTCGTCTTCGACGGCGTCGGCAGCGACCCCGCGCGGGGTGCGGTCGACCTCCTCGGCCCCAGCGGCCGCCACCTCGTGTACGGCTGGGCCTCCGGCGGCCCCCTCCAGTTGGCCGCGGGCGACCTCGCCGCCCGCCGCATCACCTCCGCCGTCCTCCTCGGCCCCTCCATGCTCCGCGCCGCCGGCCCCGACGGCCTCCGCGCCCTCGAATCCGCCGCCCTCACCGAAGCCGCCGCCCGCCGCCTCATCCCCGCCCTCCACCCCTTCCCCCTCGCCCAGGCCGCCGCCGCCCACGCCGCCCTCGAGTCCCGCCGCACCTTGGGCAAGGTCGTCCTGCGCCCCGAGCTCTGACGCGCCTCTCGCACCGCTCGGCCCCAGGGGACTTGCGGGCTTCGAGCCGCTGCGCCGGACTCCGTCCGCCGTGCCGGGGGCGCCGCCGCGCCTGCCGGGTCGGTGGTGGCGGTCCGTCGGCGGCTGCGCGCCCGTGGGCGGGGTGGGGGAATCAACCCGCCGGCGGGATCAAGGCTGGGCGGTGCCGTCCGCGGAGCGGGCCGTGGCGGCCCAGCGTTCTTCTACGCGGGCGGCGCGCCAGTAGAGGAGGGCGGCGGCCCAGACGACGACGAAGAGGGCGACGATGAGGAAGCCGACGTTGCCGAGGTCGATGGTGGCGATCCACCCGGTGAAGGGGTCGGAAAGGTCGAGCTTCTGGTGGAGGACGCCCACGAGTTCGATCGTGCCGATCAGAAGCGCGACGGCGATCGACAGCCCGGTGATGGTGAGGTTGTAGAAGACCTTCCGCACGGGGTTGGAGAAGGCCCACTGGTAGGCGAAGTTCATGAACGTGCCGTCGAGCGTGTCGAAGAGGCTCATCCCGGCGGCGAAGAGCAACGGCAGGCACAGCACGGCGTACCAGGGCAGCCCGGCCGCGGCGCCGCTGCCGGCCATGACCATGAGGGTGACTTCGGTGGCGGTGTCGAAGCCGAGGCCGAAGAGGAAGCCGAGCGGGAACATCTGCCCGGGGCGGGTGATGGAGCGGGTGAAGCGGCCGAGCAGGCGGTTCATGAAGCCGCGTGAGTCGAGGTGCGCCTCGAGCTCGGCCTCGTCGAACGAACCGGCGCGCATGACCCGGTAGACCCGCATGATGCCGACGAGGGCCACCAGATTGAGCGCGGCGATGAGGTAGAGAAACAGCCCGGAGATGGTCGTCCCCATGACGCCCAGCACTTCATGCGTGCGGGAGCCCTCGTTCATGATCCGCCCGGCGAGCCGGGTGCCACCGGCGATGAGAGCGGCGAGGACGACTACCACGCTGGAGTGCCCGAGGGCGAACCAGAAGCCCACCGAGACGGGCCGTTTGCCGTCGGCCATGAGCTTGCGGGTGGTGTTGTCGATGGCGGCGATGTGGTCGGCGTCGAAGGCGTGCCGCATGCCCAGGGTGTAGGCGGTGATGCCCAGGCCGACGCCGTAGACCTGGGTGCCGACGGTGTAACGGTGGGGGACGACCAGCAGGAAGAGCACGCCGAAGGCGACGACGTGCATGGCGGCTATTACCGCCAGCAGTCCGGCCGTTCGAAGGGAGTCCTGGCGTCGCCAGCAGAAATCGGACGCAGCAGTCATTCGTCGATCACGCTCCAGCACCTCGTGGAATTGCTCGTGAGATGCCGTGGCCGGTCTCCTGGCTTACGGGTGTAAGCGCGCCGCCCCTGCCTTCCCAGCCACCTTGCGGCGGCCAGTGGCACGTACGGTTGGGGCGGAGCTCCCGATCACAGTGGCGAGGGCCGCTCCGGGCTGGGACCCCTGAGGGTCTGTCACCGGTCTTCCCGAGCACCACGGCCCGACCACCTTAACCGCAGCGCCTTCACAGCCATGTCACAGGCTCCGCCGCTACGTGCCCGCACATGCCGCTCGCCCACGCCGCCGTACAAGCGATCGCCGCAGGCGCAACGGCGCGACACCCATCCGCTCAGCCCAGCCGCAGCACGGCCCCCAGCACATCCACCAGCCACGCCTCCGGCTCGGGCGGCAGCCCGGGGGCGCGCCAGGCGACGAAGCCGTCGGGGCGCACCAGAACCGCGCCGCTGTCCGTGATGCCGTGAAGGGCGGCCCACTCCGCGTCGGGCTCGGGGACCAGGTCGGCGTCGGGGCCGAAGCCGATGCGGTGGACGGCGAGGGGGACGTAGCGGCGGGCGGCGGCTGAGCGGGCGGCGTCGCACCAGGCGGCGCCGGGGTCGCCGTCGCCGACGAGGAGGACGGGGGAGCGTTCGTACAGGTCGAGGGTGGAGCGGCGGACGCCGCCCCCGTCGGTGACCCAGAGGTGCGGGGCGCGGCTGCCCGGCTCGCCGGTGGGGCGGAAGGCCTCGGGGACGACGGGCAGGCCGGGGTCGGCGCCGACGACGGCGCCGTCGGGGTAGCGGTAGCCGAGGGCGACGGCCATGACGTTCTTCTGGGGGCCGCCGCCGGCCGGGGCCGCGTAGCCGGGGTGGCTGTGCTCGGCGGAGCGGGCGGAGGCGCGTTCGCCGGTGGCGATGGCGACGGGGCGGCGCTCCTGCTCGTACGTGTCCAAAAGCGCGGGCCCGGCCCAGCCGCCGAGCACGGCGGCGAGCTTCCAGGCCAGGTTGTGGGCGTCCTGGATGCCGGTGTTGGAGCCGAAGGCGCCGGTCGGGGACATCTCGTGCACGGAGTCACCGGCGAGCAACACCCGCCCGACGGCGTAGCGGTCGGCGACGCGCTCGGCGGCGTGCCAGGGTGCCTTCCCGGTGATCTCGATCTCCAGGTCGGGCAGGCCGACTGCGGCGCGGATGTGCTGCGCGCACCGGTCGTCTGTGAAGTCCTCGAGCCTCTCGCCCCGGTCGGGGTGCCAGGGGGCGTGGAAGACCCAGTTCTCCAAGTTGTCGACGGGCAGCAGGACACCGTCCGCGTCGGGGTTGGTGAGGTAGCAGGCGATGAAGTGGTGGTCGCCGACCGCGTCCACGAGCCGCTTCGCCCGGAAGGTGACGCTGACGTTGTGGAAGAGTTCGCCGCGCCCGGTCTGGCCGATGCCGAGGGCCTCCCGGACGGGGCTGCGCGGGCCGTCCGCGGCGATCAGGTAGTCGGCCGTGATCTGCCGCCGCTCGCCGCTCTCGCGGTCCAGCAACTGCGCCGTCACGCCGGTCCCGTCCTCGGACTGCTCGAAGGACAGCAGCTCGGTCGAGAAGCGGATGTCCCCGCCCAACTCCCGTGCGTAGCGCAGCAGAACCGGCTCCAGGTCGTTCTGGCTGCACAGACACCACCCGGAGGGGCTGATCCGGGCCAGCTTGCCGCCCGCGTCGATCTCCCTGAAGAGCCATTCGGCCTCGGCGTCGACCAGCGACGCAGCCTGCAGGATGCCCTGGTTGCCGGCGAGGACGGCGGCTGCCGCGCGGATCTGCGGCTCGGCGCCGGCCGTCCGGTACAGCTCCATGGTCCGGAGGTTGTTGCCCCGGCCGCGCGGGTGGATGGAGGTGCCGGGGTGCTTCTCGACGACGAGATGCGGGACGCCCAGGCGGGCGAGGAAGAGCGAGGCGGAGAGCCCGACGAGGGAGCCGCCCACGATGAGGACCGGGACGCGGTCGTCGGCCTGTGTGGTCATATGTAGCTCAATGCCCGATTACGGAGGGATTTGTCGCAATTCACCCGAGTGGATCACATATCTCGCCCCATCCGGCTCACCGAACCACGATCAGTGGACGACGGACCCTCACGAAGGACCGCACGAAGGACCGCACGAAGGATGAGGTGGACCATGACACCGCCGGTCGAAAAGGTCTCGCAGTCCGCGCTGGACGGCTCCCGTACCCGCGTCGTACTGCTGCTTGAGGTCGAGGACGGCGCCGAGCAGCGTCTGCTCGAAGCGTACGACCAGATGTGTCAGCGGGTGGCGGCCGTCCCGGGCCACATCAGCGACCAGCTGTGCCAGTCGATCGAGAACCCCTCGCAGTGGCTGATCACGAGCGAGTGGGAGAGCGCGCTGACCTTCCTGGCCTGGGTGGACAGCCCGGCGCACCTGGAGATGGTCGAGCCGCTGCACGGCTGCGTACGCGACACCCGGTCCCTGCGCTTCGGCGTGCTGCGCGAGACCGCCGAGCGCACCAGCGCCGGCGGCACCCTGCAGACCACCCCGCGCATCGGTGACGGGATGGTCCGGCACGCGATCACCTTCACCGTGAAGCCGGGCAGCGAGGCCGCGGTCGCCGAGATCCTGGCCGGCTACAGCTCGCCGCAGGCGCGGGTGGACGACACGACCTCGCTGCGCCGGACCTCGCTCTTCATGCACGGCAACCGGGTCGTACGGGCCGTCGAGGTGCACGGCGAGCTGGTGAAGGCGCTGCGCCACGTCGCGGAGCAGCCCGAGGTGCGGGCGGTCGAGGAGGCCATCAACCCGTACCTCGAGGTGGACCGGGACCTGAGCGACCCGCACTCGGCCCGGGAGTTCTTCACCCGGGCCGCGCTGCCGGCCGTGCACCATGTGGCGGCGCGCGCCGACGGACACTCCCCGGACCTGCGGCGGCACGCGCTGTTCTACCCCACGAAGGAGGGCTGCGGCCAGGCGCTGGCGCGGCTGCTGGCCCGCCAGGACGAGAGCGCGGTCGACGACCCGAAGAGCCCGATCGCGGGCAGCACGGTCTTCCTGCGCGAGCACGAGGACATCGTCGTACGCCTGGTGGACCTGCGGGTGCCCATCGAGGAGGCACCGCTGGCCGCCGTGGGCGCCGAGGGACCGCACAGGACGGGCGTCCTGGCCCGGCTGCTCGCCGAGGGCGTGGACCTGACGGACGCGCAGGGCATCAAGCGCTTCCTCACCGACTACGACATGCGGCTCGTCACCGACCGCCGGGCACCAGGGGATTGATCTGTCTCACACCACCCCGCAGGCACCGGCTGAGGAGGAGGCAACCATGGCTAGGACTTCCCGGAGCTCCATACGCCGGGTGGCGGTCACCGGGGCCGGTGTCGTCGCCCCCGGCGGGGTCGGGGTTCCCGCCTTCTGGGAACTGCTGACCGCAGGTCGTACGGCGACCCGCGGCATCACCCTCTTCGACCCCGCCGGCTTCCGTTCGCGGATCGCCGCCGAGTGCGACTTCGACCCGGTCGCACACGGGCTCACCCCGGCCGACACCGAACGGGCCGACCGCTACGTGCAGTTCGCGCTGGCGGCGGCCGCCGAGGCGGTCCGCGATTCCGGGCTCGACCTGGACCTCGTGGACCCCTGGCGGCTCGGCGTCTCGCTCGGCACCGCGGTCGGCGGCACCACCCGCCTGGAGCACGACTACGTACGCGTCAGCGAGCGCGGCGCCCACTGGGACGTCGACCCTCGGCAGGCGGGCCGGCATCTGCACCGGGCCTTCGCGCCCAGCGCGCTGGCCTCCGAGATCGCCGAACGGCACGGCGCGCGCGGCCCGGTGCAGACCGTCTCCACCGGTTGTACGTCCGGCCTCGACGCGGTCGGCTACGCCTTCCACACCATCGAGGAGGGCCGCGCCGACATCGTGCTGGCCGGCGCCTCGGACTCGCCGATCTCCCCGATCACGGTGGCCTGCTTCGACGCCATCAAGGCGACCTCCGCCAACAACGACGACCCGGCCCACGCCTCCCGCCCCTTCGACGCCAACCGTGACGGCTTCGTCATGGGCGAGGGCGGCGCGGTGCTCGTCCTGGAGGAGCTGGAGCACGCCAGGGCCCGGGGCGCGACCGTCTACTGCGAGGTCATGGGCTATGCCACGTACGGAAACGCCTACCACATGACGGGGCTGACCTCCGAGGGCCTGGAGATGTCCGAGGCCATCGACCGCGCCCTCGACCACGCCCGCCTCAACGCCGGGGACATCGACTACGTCAACGCCCACGGCTCCGGCACCAAGCAGAACGACCGCCACGAGACGGCCGCCGTCAAGCGCTCCCTCGGCGCGCACGCCTACTCGACGCCCATGAGTTCCATCAAATCCATGGTGGGCCACTCGCTGGGCGCGATCGGCGCGATCGAGCTGGCCGCCTGCACCCTGGCCCTGGCCAACGGCGTGGTGCCGCCGACCGCCAACTACGAGACCCCGGACCCGGAGTGCGACCTCGACTACGTGCCTCGCACGGCCCGGGAGATGAAGCTGCGGACGGTCCTGTCGGTGGGCAGCGGATTCGGCGGCTTCCAGTCCGCCGTCGTACTCAACCGATCGGAGGGGTCATGAACAGGCAGGCCGTCATCACCGGCATCGGGGTCGTCGCGCCCAACGGCATCGGCACCGACGCCTTCTGGAAGGCGACCCGCGAAGGCGTCAGCGTCCTGGACCGGGTCACCCGGAAGGGCTGCGAGGGCCTGCCGCTGCGGGTCGCGGGCGAGGTGCACGGCTTTGACGCGGCGTCGGCCATCGAGGAGCGCTTCGTCGTCCAGACCGACCGCTTCACGCACTTCGCGATGGCCGCCGCAGACCTGGCACTGGCCGACGCCCGGCTGAGTACGGATCCCGACGAACCCTTCGCCGTGGGTGTGGTCACCGCCGCCGGGTCCGGTGGCGGTGAGTTCGGTCAGCGCGAGCTCCAGCGGCTGTGGGGCCAGGGGCCGCGCTTTGTGGGCCCGTACCAGTCCATCGCCTGGTTCTACGCGGCCAGTACGGGCCAGATCTCCATCCGGGGCGGCTTCAAGGGCCCCTGCGGGGTCGTCGCCAGCGACGAGGCGGGCGGCCTCGACGCCATCGCCCACGCGTGCCGCAACCTGCACCGCGACACCGGCACCGACGCGGTCGTCGTGGGCGCCGCCGAGGCCCCGCTCGCGCCGTACTCCGCCGTCTGCCAGCTCGGCTACGCGGAACTGAGCCTCGCCGCCGAAGCCGACCGGGCCTATCTGCCCTTCACCGCCCACGCCTGCGGATTCGTACCGGCGGAGGGCGGCGCGATGCTGGTGGTCGAAGCCCTGGACCACGCCCTGGCGCGCGGCGCCGAACCTCGCGCCGTGCTCGCCGGACACGCCGCCACCTTCACCGGGCCCTCGCGGTGGGCGGAGTCCCGGGAGGGGCTGGTCCGGGCGATCCGCGGGGCCCTGGACGAGGCCGGGTGCGTGCCGGCCGACATCGATGTCGTCTTCGCCGACGCGCTGGGCACCCCGGACGCCGACCTCGCCGAGGCACAGGCCATCTCCGACGTCTTCGGCCCCCACGGCGTCCCCGTCACCGCCCCCAAGACCGGCACCGGCCGCGCCTACTGCGGCAGCCCGCTCCTCGATACGGCCGCCGCCGTACTCGCCATAGAGCACGGCACCGTACCGCCGACCCCCCAGGTCACCGAGGTCCGCGACGACCTCGGCCTCGACCTGGTCACCGGCCGGGCGCGTAGCGCTCGACTGCGTACCGCGCTGGTCCTCAGCCGCGGCCTCATGGGCTCCAACGCGGCCCTCGTAGTGAAGGAGTACACCCCGTGAGCAACGATCAGATCATCCAGGCACTGACCTACGACGAACTGGCCTCACTCATGAAGTCCAGCGCCGGCATCACCGTCGACCCCCAGCACCTCACCGCCTCCCCCGACACCCCCTTCGCCGAGTACGGCCTCGACTCGCTCGGCCTGCTCGGCATCGTCGGCGAACTGGAGAACCGCCGCGGGGTGGCCATCACCGGCGAGGCCGACTCCTGCAAGACCCCCGGCTCCTTCATGGAAGTCGTCAACGGCTCGCTGAAGGCAGGTGTCATATGATCGACGAGACCCACAGCAGCCCACGCGTGCACCGCGCCTACCGCACGCTCATCGTCGCCCGTATGAAGCCCGACTCCGCCGCCGACATCGCGGAGATCTTCGCCGCCTCCGACCGCGGCGACCTCCCCGGCCTCATCGGGGTCCGGGGCCGCAGCCTCTTCCACTTCGGCGACGACCTCTATCTGCACCTGGTCGAGGCCGACCACCCGCCGGGCCCCGAAGTCGCCCGCCACAAGGGCCACCCCGACTTCCGCGACATCAGCGATCGCCTCGCCGCCTTCGTCCAGCCGTACGACCCCCTGACCTGGAGCGAACCCAAGGACGCGATGGCGGTGGAGTTCTACCGCTGGGAGCGGGAGTCGGACGGGGACCGCTGATGGCGATCACCGACGAACGCCCGCCGCCCCCACCGGAGTCCGAAGAGCCTCCCTGGGTCCGGTGCGAGCGCTGCGCCGCCCTCGTCTACGGCAAGCGCCTCGCCCGGGCCCTCCACGTCTGCCCCGAATGCGGCGCCCACGGCCGCCTCACCGCCCGGCAGCGCCTCGACCGGCTCCTCGACCCCGGCTCGGCCGTCGCCCTGGACACGGGGGGCGGCGTACGGGCGTTGCACGATCCGCTCGGCTTCACCGACACCCAGCCGTACCCCGACCGGCTCCGCGCCGCCCGCGCCGCCACCGGGCTCGACGAGGCCGTCCTCTGCGTCCGCGGCACCATCGAGGAACGGCCCCTCGTCGTCGCCGCGATGGACTTCCGCTTCCTCGGCGGCAGCCTCGGCTGCGCGGTCGGCGCCCACATCACGGAAGCCGCCCACACCGCCCTCCGCCTGCGGGTCCCCCTGCTCCTGGTCACCGCCTCGGGCGGCGCCCGCATGCAGGAGGGCGCCCTCTCCCTCATGCAGATGGCCAAGACCGCCCAAGCCCTCGCCGAACTCGACGAGGCCGGCATCCTCACCCTCTCCCTCATCACCGACCCCACCTACGGCGGCGTCGCCGCCTCCTACGCCACCCTCCCCGACGTCATCCTCGCCGAGCCCTCCGCCCGCCTCGGCTTCGCCGGCCCCCGCGTCATCCAACAAACCACCGGCCAATCCCTCCCCGAGGGCTTCCAAACCGCCGAATTCCTCCTCGCCCACGGCCTCATCGACGACGTAGTGCCCCGCCCGGCGCTGCGAGCGACCCTGGGCAGGTTGCTGCGGGCGGTTGATTCCCCCACCCCGCCCCTTCCCGAAACCGGGCTCTCCCCCAAACCTTCGTTTGGGAGGTTCCCCCACCCGGACCCGCTGGGGCCCCACCCCAGACCCTCCCCCAGCCTGGCGGCTGGGAGGTGCCCCCAGTCCTCAAACGCCGGACGGGCTGGTTCCACCGGGTTGTGGGAGAACGTTCCGCAAGGCGAGCGAAGCGAGATGGGGGCACCCGAAACCACACACCGGCCCGAGGGCGCAGACGGCTCCGCCGCCTGGGCGACCGTGCGCCTCGCCCGGCACCCGCACCGGCCCACCGCCGCGGACTACGCCGCCCTCCTGCTGGACGACTTCCAGCCCCTGCACGGCGACCGCCTCACCGCCGACTGCCCAGCAATAATCGGCGGTCCCGGCCGCCTCGCCGGGCGCCCGCTCATGCTGGTCGGCCACCACAAGGGCGGCCCCGGCCTCCCCGCGCGCCAGGCGCATCACTTCGGGATGGCGACGCCGCCGGGATACCGCAAAGCGGCGAGGCTGATGCGGCTGGCCGCCAAGCTCGGCCTGCCGGTGCTGACGCTGATCGACACACCCGGCGCCAACCCCGGCCCGGACGCGGAAAGCGGGGGCCAGGCCTTCGCCATCGCGGAGAACCTGCGGCTGATGTCCCGCCTCCCCGTGCCGATCGTGGCGGTGATCACCGGCGAGGGCGGCAGCGGCGGCGCCCTCGCCCTGGCAGTCGCCGACCGGGTCCTGGTCAGCGAGAACGGCGTCTACTCGGTCATCAGCCCCGAAGGCTGCGCCGCCATCCTGTGGAAGGACCCCGCCGCCGCCCCCGCCGCCGCCGCGGCGCTCCGTCTCGACGCCCGCGACCTCTCCCGCCTCGGCATCGTCGACGGCAGCGTCCCCGAACCGCCCGGCGGCGCCCACCAGGACCACACCGCAGCCGCCGCGCTCCTCGGCGAAGCCGTCACCGCGGCCTTCGAAGACCTGCTCCCGTACGAGCCCGATCAGCTGCTGCGCGACCGCCGGGACCGTTTCCACCGCTTCGGACTGGAAGAGGAAGCACCGTGACACTCAACAGCGACAAGAAGACGGACCACAGCCCCGCCAAGGGGCTCAACGGCGAAAGCCGCTCCGCCCCACCGCCCGCGCAGGCCGTCCTGGACTCGGTTTGCCGCAGCGCGACCGAGCTCGCCAGGGCCGTGCCGAAGCCGCCGCAGCGGATCCGGCTCCAGTACGGCCAGACCTCCGTCGAGGTCGAGTGGCCTTCCGAGTCGGCCGAGGCTGCACCGCAACCCGCCGCACAATCCGCCGCCGACCCCGGCGCACAGCAGGCGCACTCGGCGCAGGAAGCGCAGACCCCCCGGGGCACGCACTACCTCTGCGCCCCCACTGTCGGCACCTTCTACCACTCCCCCGAGCCCGACGCGCCGCCGTACGTCGCCGTGGGCGACCTGGTCCGTCCCGGCCAGCCCGTCGGCGTACTGGAGGTCATGAAGATGATGAGCACGGTGGAGGCCGACGCGGCGGGCCGGGTCGTGGAGATCCTCGTCCCGGACGCGCATTCCGTCGAATACCAGCAGCGGCTGCTTGCCCTGGAGCCGGTCGAGGAGGGATGACCGCCGTGTTCTCCACCGTCCTGATCGCCAACCGTGGCGAAATCGCCCTCCGCGTCGCCCGCGCCTGCCACGAGCTCGGTATCCGCACGGTGGCCGTCCACTCCACCGCGGACCGCGACTCCGCCGTCGTACGCCTGGCCGACGAGGCCGTCCACATCGGGCCGCCCCCGGCCAAGGCCAGCTATCTCAACATTCCCGCCATCATCGAAGCCGCCCACCGCACCGGCGCCCAGGCCGTCCACCCCGGCTACGGCTTCCTCTCCGAGGACCCCGACTTCGCCGAGATCTGCGCCGACAACGGCCTCACCTTCATCGGTCCGCCGCCCGACGTCATCAGCCGCCTCGGCGACAAGGCCGCCTGCCGCGCCCTCATGGCCGAAGCCGGCCTACCCGTACTCCCCGGCACGAACGGCCCGCTCGCCTCCCCCGCCGACGCCAAGGAGGCCGCCCAGCAGGCCGGTTACCCCGTCATCCTCAAGGCCGTCGCCGGTGGCGGCGGTCGCGGCATGGCCGTCGTACGCGACCCCGACCAACTCCTCACCGCCTACGCCGACACCCGCGCCCACGCCCGCGCCGTCTTCGGGGACGACCGCCTCTACCTTGAGCGGTACGTCGACCACGCCCGCCACGTCGAGGTCCAGATCCTCTGCGACCGGCACGGCACCGCCCTCCACCTCGGCGAACGCGACTGCTCCGTCCAGCGCCGCCACCAAAAGCTCATCGAGGAGTCCCCGGCGCCCTCGCTCCCGCCACGCCTGCGCGCCGCCATGTGCGAGGCCGCGGTGCGGGGCGCGCTCGCGGTCGGCTACGAAGGTGCCGGCACCTTCGAGTTCGTCCTGACCCCCGACCACGACTTCTACCTCATGGAGGTCAACTGCCGCCTCCAGGTCGAGCACCCGGTCACCGAACTCGTCACCGGCATCGACCTCGTCCGCGAGCAGATCCTCATCGCCGCCGGCCTCCCCCTCGCCTTCGGCCAATCCGACATCACCCCCCGCGGCGTCGCCATCGAATGCCGCCTCAACGCGGAAGACCCCGCCCGCGACTTCGCCCCCACCCCCGGCCTCCTCACCGAATTCACCCCTCCCGGCGGCCCCTTCGTCCGCGTCGACACCCACGCCTTCCCCGGCTGGCGCATCGGCCCCGACTACGACTCCCTCCTCGCCAAAATCTGCGTCTGGGCCCCCAACCGCGACCGCGCCCTCGCCCGGGCCGACCGCGCCCTCGCCGAATTCCGCGTCGCGGGCGACGGCGTCCACACCACTGCCGACTTCCTCCGCACGGTGCTGGCGCATCCTGCGTTCCGGGCGGCGGCACACACGACGGGGCTCGTCGGCGAACTCTGACGCCGCCGGGTTGGGGGTAGACCGCTCGCCTCAGGCAAGCGGCCTACCCCCAACCCGGCGGGAAGGGGTCCAGGGACGGGGTGGGAAACGGAACCGCCCTCAGCCCACCACGGAGTGGAAGGCGTGGAGGTAGGCGTTGACCGGGGTGACGGCGTCGACCCGAAGGCCGGCCTCGGCCATGAGCCCGCCCAGGCTGTCGCGGGTGTGCTTCTGACCGCCGACGTTGAGAAGAAGCATCAAGTCCATCGAGGTCGTGAACCGCATCGACGGCGTGTCGTCGACAAGGTTCTCGATGACGATGACCCGCGCACCCGGCCCGGCCGCCGCCACGGCGTTTCGGAGGGTGCACCGCGTGCTCTCGTCGTCCCACTCCAGGATGTTCTTGATGATGTACATGTCGGCCCGCACCGGAATCGCCTCCCGGCAGTCACCCGGCAGGAGCCGCACCCGCCCGGACAGGGCGCCGCCGTCCCGGAGGCGGGGGTCGGCGCCGGCGACGACCTTGGGGAGGTCGAGGAGGGTGCCGCGGACGCCGGGGTGACGTTCGAGGAGCGCGGCGAGGACGTGGCCCTGGCCGCCGCCGATGTCGGCGACTTCGCCGACGCCGGTCAGGTCGAGCAGCTCCGCGATGTCCTCGGCCGACTGGCGGCTGGAATGGGTCATCGCCCGGTCGAAGATGTGGGCGCTGTCCCCGGCGTCGTCGTGGAGGTAGTCGAAGAACTCCTTGCCGTACAGCTCGCGGAAGATGTTGCGCCCCGAGCGCACCGCCTCGTCCAGTCGGGGCCAGGCCTGCCAGGTCCAGGGCTCGGTGCACCAGAGGGCGATGTAGTGGAGGCTGTTGGGGGCGTCGACGCGGAGCATGCGCGACATGTCCGTATGGGCGAAGCGGCCGTCGGGCAGTTCCTCGAAGACGCCGTACGAGGAGAGGGCCCGGAGCAGCCGCGCCAGCGGCCGGGGCTCGGTGTGCACGGCGGCGGCCAGCTCGTCGGGCGTGGCCGGGGCCTCGCCGAGGGCGTCGGCGACGCCGAGCCGGGCGATGGCACGTACGGCGGCGGCGCAGGCGGCCCCGAAGACCAGCTCGCGGAGCCGCATGGCGCCCTGGGCGCCCGGAGCGGCGGCGGCCGGGGCGCCCTGCCGGGGAGCAGCGGTATCGGTCATAGCGCCGCGCACCGCCCTGTCGGTTCGGAGGCGCGGCAGGAGTTGCCGCTGAAGGTGTTGCCGGCGCCGGTGTCGCGGTCGGCCAGGTCGGCCGGGGCGTTGCCCTGGACGATGTTCTGGCGGATGGTGTTGCCGGAGTTGGCGACCCCGACGTTGCTGCGGAAGAGGACGACGCCGCCGGACATGGGCGAGGTCCCGGCGTTGCCGAGCACCTGGTTGCCCGTCACGAGGGTGTTCTCGGCGCCGGTGAGGAGGATGCCGACGCCCTGGATGAAGGGCAGGCGGCCGTTGGGCTTGCAGTACTTGTTGTTCTCGGCGACCAGGTTTCCCCGGACCGTGAGCGAGCCCGCCCGGGGGACGCCTTCGTCGCCCACGACGAACACGCCACCGCAGTTGTCGGTGATCCGGTTGTTCTCGACGACCATGTTCCGTACCCGGCGCAGGACGACGCCGACCCGGTTGCCGGTCAGGCGGTTGTCCCGTACGACGGCGCCCTGGGTATCGAGGGCGCCGCCCTCGCTGTCGACGGTGTTGGCGAGGAGGATGCCCGACTCGCCGTTGTTCTCGGAATCATTGTTCCGGAAGGTGCCGTGTACGGACTTCTCCAGACTGATGCCCTGTTGGCCGTTGTCGCGGGCGGTCACTTGCCGGACCTCGATGCGGTCGGCCCAGGTGGCGTTGACGCCGTTCTTCTTGAAGCCGACGACGCTGAACTCCCGCAGCCGTACATCGCTCGCCTCGTGATCAGCCGTCCCGGTGACGCAGAGGCCATGCCCGGCCACCGCGCACGCGTTCTCGGTGCCGGCCGCGCTCGGCGCGATAACTGTCCCCGGCCCGGAGCCCGTCAACGTCAACCGGGGCACCGTCACCTGGACGCTGCCCCGGTAGACGCCGGGTTCCACGGAGACGACGTCCCCGGGTTTCGCCCGGTCAACCGCCGCCTGGATGGACTCCCCCGGCCGTACGACGATCCGATCCGCCGCATGAGCGGCCATGGGGACGACGTTGACCAGACCCAGAACAACGGTGGCCGCGACTGGGCCCGCCCATCGTGGTGGCATGCCGCACCTGCCTTCCGGCGGCATACCGAGGCTACGAATTGATCACAGAGCCGCCGAAAAGGACGCTAAGTGTGATCTTCAGCCCTCGCCACTCGCGACCAGCACCATGAGTGCTCCCGAGTCGTCCCGGACCACGGCCTGCCGCCCGTACGGCGCGGGTGCTGCCGGCACCACCACGGCGCCGCCGCCCTGTTCAGCCTTGCGCGCCGCCCCGTCCGCGTCGTCCACCGAGAAGTAGGTGTTCCAGTACGAGGGGGTGCCCGCGGGGATGTATGACGGCTGGCCGGCGATACCGCCGACCGGGCGGCCGTCGACTTTGATCATCGCGTATTCGCTCGACGGGTCGGAGGGGTCGGCCACGACCTCGTACTCGTAGCCGAAGACGTGTCCGTAGAACTCCCGCGCGGCGAGGGGATCCGTCGAGAGGTTGTCGTTCCAGGTGAAGGCGCCGGGCTCGTTCGCCAGGCCCGAGCCCAGGTGGCCTCGGCCCTGCCACAGCCCGAACATCGCGCCGGCCGGGTCGTTGGCGATGGCCATCCGGCCCTGGTCCATGACGTCCATCGGTTCCATGAGGAGGGCGCCGCCCGCGTCCAGGATCTTCTGCGCCGTCCCGTCGGCGTCGTCGGTCCACAGATACGTCATCCAGGCGCTCTGCGCGGGCCAGTCGGGTTGCTGCTCCATGATCCCGCCGACCGTCTTCCCCTTGAGGATGGCCAGTTGGTAGTGGCCGCTCTCCTCACCGGTGTCGACGTAGTCCCAGCCGAAGAGCGCGGCGTAGAAGTCCTTGGCCCGGCCCACGTCCGGGGTGCCCAGGTCCACCCAGCAGGGCACGCCGTCCCTGTATCCGGTCATCTCCGCCATGATCACCCTCCAGAGGGTGCGTACGGCCCCTACGGCCAGCCTTGACCCGGCGCCCCGCTCAGGCAACCGCTGCGCCCATCTCCGCCAGCTCGGCGTGCGCCGCCTCCGCCAGCCGTCCCAGGTCAGCGGCGGCCTGGCCGTCGCCGACCAGCCCGAGGTGGACCCGGCCCCGGTACGTGGTCATGGCCACCGCCAGCGACTGCCCCCGGGCCAGCGGGGCGAGCGGATACACCTCCAGCAGCGGGCAGCCGCCCACCGTGAAGCCCAGGTCCGGCACGGGGACGCTGGTCACCAGGATGTCGAAGAGCAGCCGCACCGCGTGCCCGGCCAGCGGCGCGCCCAGCCGGCTGGCCATCGGCAGCATGTAGTCGGTCAGCAGGGCCACCGCGCCCGCGCCACGCCCCGGGCCGGCCTCCTTGTTACGGTCCATCACCTTCCGTACGGCGCACAGCCGCGCCAGCGGGTCGGGCTCCGCCACCGGCAGCTCCGCCAGGTAGCCCGACAGCTGGTTCCCCGCCGCCCGCCGCCCGTCGGAGCGGCGCCGGGCCACCGGCACCAGCGCGCGGGGCGCGACCCGGGTCACGTCCTCCCCGCGCTCGCTCATCCAGCGCCGCAGCATGCCGGCCACCATCGCGATGAGCACGTCGTTGACCGTGCCCCCGGCCGTCTTGCGGATCCGCTGGATGGCGTCCAGCTCCAGCACGGCGGTCGCCAACTGCCGCGACCCGCTGGACGGCGCCGCCAGCGCCGGCACCGTACGCGCCCCCAGCGACGCCCGTGCCAACGACACCCCGATCCCCAGCGCCTGCCCGGCCTCCCCCACCGCGGCCCCGACCCGCGACCGCACCGCTCCCGCCAGCCACCACAGATCCTGCACCGGGATCGCCGGCGCCTCGCCACCCTTCCGCCCCGTCCGCGGCGCCGTCAGCCGCGACAGGCTCGGGCTTTCGTCGAACAGCACCGCCCCCAGCGACACCGCCCGCAGCCCGTCGGCCAGCGCGTGATGGATCTTCAGCAGTACGGAGAAGGGCGCGTCCTCCGTCGCCCCCTCGATCACATGGATCTCCCACGGCGGCCGCCCCCGCCGCAGCGGACGCTCCATCAGCTCACCCAGCAGCTCCGGCGAATCCCGGTGCAGATACACATGCCGCCGCACCTCGAAGTGATCGTCCTGCACCCACGCCGCCCCACCCGGCGGCATCCACACATCCCGCACCCTCATCCGCATCCGCGACACCCCCGCCGCCCGCCCCGCCAGCAGCTCCGCCACCTCCCGCGCCCCCACCCCACCCACAGGAGCCAGCACCGCCAGCGCAGCCAGATGCAGCGGATGGTCCGGCGACTCCGCATGCCAGAACGCAAGATCAAGTGGGCTCAGCTGCTCATTGGCCATGCATCAGTGAACTGGTTGCGGACCGCTACGGTCAAGCACGCTCGCCATTACGTACCGTTACCAAGGAGTACGTAAACTGCCCGAAAGGTGCACGAAACCTTCGGGACCCGTGGCGGCCCCTGGCACGCCGGGGCCCCTCAGCTTGGTCGGCGGCTGGACCCGCGCCTGCCGGGTAACCGCCCAGCATCCGCAGGAACTGGATCACTGGCTGGCCCAACTCGGCGTCCTGCTCGGCCGATTTCTCGGCCGTCCGTAGCCCGGGTAGACGAGGTCCTTGTCGATGGCTGGGCCTTGCGAGCGGAGGCGCAGGTCCCCGGGGTCGGCGCACTGCCACCAGCCGGCTGAGCACGAGGCCGCCCGTTCAGCCCCCGCTCTCTGTGATCGGGCGGCTTGTCCGGTTGTGGGGTTCAGGCCGTTGGCAGTGGTTTTGGTTTTGCCGTCACCAGCCGCGGCCGCCGCTGTTGTGGACGAGCGCCAGGGCGGTCGTTGTCAGTATCAGCCACCGGACTGGGGGACATTTAGGCAGTAGTGCTGCCGTGGCCCAGGCGGCGGCTGAGTACCAGGGCATCGACCAGGGGGCCGCCAGGATCCAGGCGAGGGTGACCGCGAACGGTGCCGTCATGGTCAGCGGGGTTTGTGGGGAGATCCGGTGGTGGATCAGCCAGAACAGGGCGAGCGTCAGGATGGGCCAGATGATGCTGATGGCGGTGTTGGTTGCGGCTTGGCCGAGGGCGGTCTGACTGACTTGCTGGAAGGGGATCCACAGTGAGGGCACGGAGATCAGATGGGAGGCTGCCGAGAGTGGGGCGAGTGCGTGCAGCCCGTATGGTCCGTAACCACCGGCAACGACCAGAGCCCAGGTCAGCGCTTGTCGGGTGACTCGCCCCCAGGCACGATCGCGCACCAATGGCACCATCAGGGCCAGGCCGGGAAGGGCCGCGCTGATCTTGATGCCGCAGGCCAGCCCGATGAGCAGCCCGACGATCAGGTCGTGGCGCGGCCTGGTGGTGCGGCCGGCGTAGTGGACGGCGCAGACCACGAGGGCGGCCACAGCGGTGTCCAGATGGCCGCCTGCGACCAGCACCATAACCAGCAGGGGATTGGCGACCCACAGCAAGCCGGCGCGGACCGGGTCGCCGGCCGTGCGCATCAGGAAGTACCCGGTGGCAAGAAACACCGCACCGTTGGCGAGCATCAGCAGCCAGATGGTCAGCCAGGGCCGACCGCCGCCGATGTGGGCGGCAGCCGATTGCATCCAGGTCGCGACCGGCCCGTACACCGAGGGCGTCTGGAGCCAGGAGGGGCTGACCAGATGTAGGTAGGCCCCGCCGAGTTGCGCGGGTGTGGTCACGTACGGGTCGCCGCCAAGGGCGGCGATCCGGCCATAGGCGGCGTAGCTTGCTGTATCGGAGGAGCCGACCGGTGTCAGGCTGGTGACGACGGCCACCGTGACGGCGCCGACGGCGAACAGCTTTCGGGGGCTGGGGTGCCAGCCTCGGCTGTGCGCCTCCAGCAGGCCCGCCAGCCCCAGACACGACAGTGCGATGGAGGCAATGGTCAATGGGATGGAGGCGACCGCCGGCATAGGGCTCAGCAGGGGCAACGGGACGGGCGCCACGAGGGTGTTGAGGTTGGGCGCGCTGGCTCCTACAAGGACCAGAAGGACGATGCCGGCCGCCGATACGGATGTGGCAACCCTCGGACGGCTGAACACGCCGCAGCACAGCCAGTAGAGCAGTGCCAAGTCCAGTGAGCTGGGGGAGGCCGTCGTCGCCCGCATGGGCCCAGTGCGTTGGGCGACCGTCACATGTGATGACTGGGTGCTTTCCGGATCATCTCCGCGTTGCGTACCGACCCCGACTCTCACCGGACGGCCGTCAGGGTGAGGCAGGGGATCGGTGCTTGGTCGTCGGTCGTCACGGTCGCTCTCTGAGTCACATGCGAGGGGATGGGGAGTCACGCGCCGAGGCGGGACGGCCGAACTCGTTGCGCAGATGACCGCAGCGGGATCACGCTCGGCCACACCGGGAGTGCGATTTCCGAGGCAGCACGAACGGCTGCGAACGCCTTGCGCGTGGTACTGCCGGCCTGCTCTGCGGCCCTGACGAATCCGGAACTACGCCAACCGCGGGGTCGAGCCGGCAGTAAGGCGATGCTGTTCCCCGCAGCACCTGGAAGAGACGAGCACAGGCCATCGCTGCCAGGCCGCGCGACGATGCCGGATGGGGGCACCACCATCTCCGCACCGCCTCCTACGTCCACTGGCATCCGGATGGCCCATGAGCGGGGCGCAACCATGACCAAACTACTGCATGCATGTAAACCCAATTGCTGTCGCCCGACACGGCTGCGCAACGCTGCCGGCCACGGCCGGGGTCGCGCCGCGAGTGGTGATGGAGATCCTCGGACACAGCCAGATCAGCCTCACCATGGATGCGTACACCCACGTGGCGCAGGACACGCAGCGCGAGGCCATCAGCCATATGGACCGGCTGCTCAGGCGCCGCCTCGATCGCGGGTGAACCGTGGGTGACCGCCCCGGTTGATGTCATCCGTAGGTGTCAGACGCCCCGGACCGATCATGGTCCGGGGCGTTCCGACTGTTCAGGGAGAGAGCCGCCTGTCGGATTCGAACCGACGACCTTCGCTTTACAAGAGCCACTAGCGTCTCCCCTGTCTGTGATGATCCTCACCCGATTTCACCGTTCTGGCTGGTCAGAGCGATCCGGCCTTCCGGCCCCGTTGGATCGTTCCCTACCTTTACCCGGCCTTCCGTTCCCATGACGTTCCCATGGAGGCCCCCGCTGACCCGTGGGAACGAGGGCGGGAGAGTCGGCCGAGGTCAGCTGCGGTCGTCGAAGCGGTGAGCAGCGCAGATCCTTTGGGGGCGACAAAGGCCCCACCCCCCATCAGGGGGCGGGGCCTTCGGCCGTCTACGCGGGCCGTCCATGGCCGCTGAGCACAGGTTAGCGGCTCGGGCTGAGCTGCGGGACCAGTCCGTACAGGACGCTCGGGCGGATCTCCGGCTGGCCGACGTAGCCGCAGGCGTGCGGGCACGGCACCCACTTCCAGGCCTCGCCCATCCCGCCACGGCCGATTACCGTGTCCAACCGGTACCACTCCGCCACCAGCACCCGCATACCACCCTCGATTCGGACCAGTCAGCCCGACGGGCCGCAGGCCCAACTTCCCCCGCCCCGGCCATCAGGCACACGGAGAGTAACGCGGTCAGCGTACAGACCGCCGGGCGCACCGCCGGCCGGGCAGCAGGTTGCGAGCGGGAAGCCCCGGTCGTCCGCCACGGGGGGGGAGGCGGACGACCGGGGCTGCCATGTGCCGCACCAGGATGCGGCCCCGCCCCGACCGGCATTTCCCCCCACGGGAACGCCAGACCGGGACAGAAACTCGCCCACGGTCGGGGGGCCGGGGCGAAGGACGGTCACTGCCTGAGCAGCGCGTCCATCTATTCAGCGCCGCCGGGCCCCGAAGTGTCACACCTGGCAGCGGCGATTTCTGAAAAATCGCATCGCTCGATGCCCTCGCCGCGGCCGCCCCTCTGTCGGTCCCGACCAGGGTTCTGCCCCGTCGTCCGGTTCTGGGTGGTCACCACCCACCCCTCCACCTGTCGGGGGACGGCGCGATCGACTTCCGCCGGTTTCCGGTCGCAGGGGGTGACGCGGTGGGCGGCCAGGGCGGCGAGGTCGTCGTCGCGGGTGCCGTGGACGTAGGAGCGCAGGTCGTGGTGGAGGTGGTCGAGGAGCTGGCGGGGCGGGGCTGAGGCCCATGGGCGGATGCGCTGGGTGAGGGGGTAGAAGGTCCCGGTGCGGTCGCGGGTCTCGCTGACGCCGTCGGTGAACAGCAGCAGGCGGTCGCCGGTGGCGAAGGGAATGGTGTCCACCTGGTAGTGGTCGCCGAGGAGGTCGGCCATGTTGATCGGTGGTGACGGCGCGCTGGGTTCCACCTCGCGCACTTCGCCGCGGTGCAGCAGCAATGGCGCGGGGTGCCCGCAGTTGAGCACGCGGGCGATGGGTTCCCCGGCGGGGATCTCGACCAGCACGACGGTGACGAAACGCTCCACCGCGCCGTCGGGGACGTTCAGGCAGTACTGGCTCATGACGGTCTCCAGCTGGCGTGCCAGGGACGGCAGGTCGGGCGCGGCATGCACGTGTACCCGGAACGTGCTGAGGATGACCGAGGCGGCTTCGACGGCGGGAAGTCCCTTGCCGCGCACGTCGCCGATGATCAGCCGTACCCCGTGCGGGGTCTGCATCGCGTCGTAGAAGTCGCCGCCGATGCGGGCCTGCGCGGCGGCGGCCTGGTAGAGCACCTCGACGTCGATGTGCGCGAGGTGCTGCGGGGGCGGGCGCAGCAGCACCTGCTGCGCGGTCTCCGCCACGGCGCGGACCTGGGCGAGGGTGTGCTCCCGGTGCTGGCGTACCCGGCTTGCGTAGGTGGCGGCCAGGGTGATGGCCGTGATCGCGAGCAGGGTGAAATTGGCCGGTGTCCGGCCCAGGTCGTGGTTGGCGGCGGAGAGGGCGACGCTGACCGTCAGGGCAAGCAGTCCGATGCCCAGCGTGCCGGCCATGGAGAACATGGCGGCGGCCAGCGCCGGCGCGGCCCCGAGCAGCCGGTAGAACTGCAGGTTGGGGGTGAGCAGGGCCGCCACCGCGATCAGCCCGATCACCAGCAGCGGAGTGAGGAGAGCCAGCTCGAACGGCCGGCCCTCCTCCTGCATCCGCCGGCAGAGCCCCTTGGGGGCGGCGATCACCCACCCGGGCGACCGAACGGTTGTGCTGCGGCTTGCGCTGGGCTCCCTGACTTGCCCCAATGTTTTTGTCCTTTAGGTGGAGACGGCTCGTAGACGCCAGTTTGCAGACATAACTGACTAGATTATGCCTAATGCTTGAATGAGGTTGATATGACCCAACTCTCAAGTGACGGGCTTCACGTGCGACTAGCTATGGATCATGGGGGTTGCACTGCGTGATGACGGTTATCGCCGCTCTCTCGGACGATGTGCTGTGCCCGTGGCACACGCCTCGGGCGCGCGCGGCAGCACCCGCTGAGGCACACTCGACCTGAGGCCCCGCCGCATCCCCCCCAGCGGCGGGGCTTCGCCGCGTCACGACGCCGTCACGCCCCTTCCCACGCGTGCGCCGCTCGGGCAGCCTGGGGCGACTGATCACCGCGAACCGCCCGGGGGCCATGTACCAACCACCACAGCCGCAGAGACAGGTCGTCAAGCGCGGCGCCAACCACGGCCTACACATCGTCCTGACGATCCTCACGTGCGGGATCTGGGCCATCACGGGCTGGCCGATCGCCGCCGCCATGGGCCGCAAGACCGTGATCCAGAGCTACCCGCAGCAGCAGCCCTACCCGCCGCAGCAGTACCCGCCCACGGCCTACCCGCCGCAGGGCCAGTACGGGCCGCCGCAGCCGCCGTATGGGCAGCAGCAGCCGCCCGGATACGGATACCCGCCGCAACAGCCTCCGGGACCGTGGCGGCCGTAGCTGCGTCATGGACGCATGCGCACCCAGCAGCCCCGCCTCGTCGACGCCCTGGCCGCCGCCATGCAGGCGCGCCGCGCGCCGGACGTCCTTGGCGCGCGGCTAGACCGTGCAAGCCTGTTCCAGCCGCGCGGTGAGGACCTCCACAAGCGCCGGAACGATGGTCAGCAGCACAAACGACGCCGACTCAGGCACTACGGAGTCTTACGGCTCAACGCGGTGAGCGTCGCACCTTTGTCAGGCGGGCGAAGTGAAGCCTCCGGAGGGCTGGTCATCGCTGTATCCGCAGACCCAGGCCAAGGCATCGTGGACCCCCTGGACATAGTCACGCGGGACCGTGCGCAGGGTCTGGTCCGCCAACTGCATCACGCTGGCGTCGATCTCCCCCGTGAGTTGCCCCAGGTTCGGAGTGCCGTGACGGTGAGAGCCGGTGACCGGAGCGGACGTGCCGCGGCCCAACGCCCACACGTAGCCGGTCAAAGCACCTCGGGAGAACTGCGTCTGCGTCTGGGGCGCCGCCGCCACCGCCTCCAGCGCATCGTGCGCCCGCTCGACGTCGACCTGCGGTCGCACGCCAACCAGATCGGAGACTTTCCGGGATACGAGGGGGTCCGCCATACCAGGACGTCTAGCCGTTCTGCCGCCATACATGCCGGGCGGGGCCCGCGATTCCAATGGTTGGTGGCCAGTTGCTCGCGCTAGCCGCTGTCATTTCCATGATCGGAAGAAATTCGGCCTACACGCCGGTACCGCGATGGTGCGCTTCGGACGCAATCTCGTGCCGCTCACTGCCCCACTTCATCATGATCGCGGTGTGTACCGTCGCACTGGACGGGGGACGTGTCGGGCCAAGGGCATGCGCGAGAACCATCCGGGACCAGACGCGGATGATCTCCGGCTCCACCGGCCCCGGCAGGTCCGACGGCGCGGACGGCGGCGGAAGTCGCCGCGGAGCGGCTGGGACCAGGGCGGCGGCGACGCGCAGGAACGCGGCCATGCCCTTGGCTACCAGCACGGCGAGCCCGTGCTGCGGGCCACCGGCCGCGTCACGGAGCCGCTCGTACTGCTCGACGCCTGCGGCAACTGCCGCTTCAGGAACGGGTTATGGGCTCCTCGGGATCGCTCGGCTCACGCCGCCGGGCCAGGGCCCGCTCGAGGGAACGCGGATGGACCGGGAACCCGAACTCCTCTTGAACCCTGGCCGCCAGGTCGCGGGATTTCAGGGACGGCTCGGCGGCCAGCCAGTCCTCGACGCGGTCCATCACCGGGCCGGTGAGCTTGCGCGGGCCCTTCGGCCCGGGCTTGCCAGCAGCCAGGGCGCTCGGCCCGCCGGTGTCCAGGGCGGCGGCGACCTCATAGAATGCCTGCCGGCAGTAACCGAACGCTCTCGCGGCTTCGGTGACCGGCACCCCGTCGATGCGGACCCGGCGCACCATCTCGTACTTGACCTGCACGACGTCTCTGGGGTCGCAGAACCGCGAGGCCAGGAACACGGCATCGGTCACCTTCTCCGGGTGCGGGTTCAGCGACCTGGTCGCCACCAACGCCGCCACCTTCGGGTCTGCTGCCGCCGTCGCCATCAGGTCGCCTCCCTGCCGGAATCCCTGTCACCAGGTTCGCGCCGACACCGGCTGCCGCCAAGACTGCTTACGGGGCGCGCGGGAGCAAACCAGCAGGTGGAATGCGCTCCTGCTGGCTCATCCCGCGCGCCTCACCATCAGAAGGACACCGATGGCGGCGTGGATCAGACGACGCTCACGGCGCCAACCCGCCGACAGCCCCGGACTTGAGGGAGTCCAGGAGATCCGCGACGGCCAGCAGATCCGCAATGCGGAACGGGCAACGTCCGGCTGCCATCACCACGAACGGGTCCACGGGATCGATATCGGTCCACGCCGCAGGCAGCGAGGCCACCGCCCCGTCCTCGCCGACGACCGAGACCCGGTCCTCGTCCCAGGCCAGACGCCGGTCCACGAACGCGAACTCACGCCCGAACCACGGGTGGAACCGGTGCGTGACCCTCACGAACCCGGGCGGAGCGACCCGATCCGGTGCAGTCGACGACTCGGTCCAACGCCCACGCCGAAAGGGCCATACGCACGGTCCGGGCCGAGTGCGCCGACCGGTTACTGATCTACAACGAACAACACCTGAGGCACGTCCTCGCCGAATACGCCGAGCACTACAACACCGGCCGACCCCACCGCGCCCTGCAACTCCGCTCTCCCGGCGATGACCCAAACGTCATCCCCTTCCCCGCACAACGCATCCAGCGCCACAACATCCTCAACGGACTCATCCACGAGTACCGCAACGCCCCGTGAGGAAGACCAGCGAAGCTGACAGACGCCCAGGTCAGCGCATGCGCACGACTTTTGGAACCCCACAGGCTGCCAGGGTGAACCGGATGTGGAGCGAGTTGAAGGGAGCCGAGGTAGCGGAGGTCGAGCTGCCGATTCCCGGCTACGGCGAGCTGACCGGCATCGACGTCACCTACCGGCTGCCGCGCCTGGCCCAGGTCGAGCTGGCCACGATCGAGGGCTATGAGCGGGCCCATACGGGCCGTTCCACGATCCTGAACAAGATCGCGGACCTGCGCGGGAGCGAGCCCTGGCCCGGTTACGACTCCATGAAGGCCGACGAGATCCGCACCCTGATGCACGTGGCCGACGCCGACCTCGCCCGGCAGGTGCTCGACAAGGCGGGTTTGTGCTCGGCAAACTGCCGGCCGGGCGCCGGGTCTGAGTCCCGGTTCGCGGCGCCGGCTTCCGCAGGCCGGGACCGGCCGCGCTGCGGGTGAAGCGGGTCAGGGCCGCGGTGGCGCGGTGGCCTGGTGCGGGATCTGGGTGGTGTCGAACGTGCCGTTGGCGATTTCGCGGGCCAGCTGGCCGAGCTGGTGGTGGTGGGCGCGGGCGTAGGAGCGGAAGGCGGCGAACGCCTCGTCGACTGAGACGTGCCAGCGTTCCGCGAGGATGCCCTTGGCCTGTTCCAGGACGATGCGGCTGGTCAGCGCGTATTGGAGTTGGCCGCGTTCCAGCTCGCTGTGGGCCAGCGTGCGCTGCTGGAGGATGGCGATGGTGGCCACGTCCGCCAGGGCCTGGGCCAAGGTGATGTCCTGGTCGCGCAGTGGGTCGGGGTCGCTTTGGAACAGGGCCAGGACGCCGATGACCCGGCCGCGCAGCCGCAGCGGCAGCGTGTTGGTGGCCACGAATCCGGTCTCGGCGGCGCGGGCGGCGAACGCGGGCCAGGCGGCGGTGACCTTCGGGTCGGTGAGGTTGATGTTGGTGCGGGCGGCTCCGCTCTTGTAGCAGTCCACGCACGGGCCCTGGTCGTGCTGCAGGGCGAAGAGCTCCAGCAGCCGGGTGTGCTCGTCGGAGGCTGCCATGGTCTGCAGGATGTCGTGCTGGTCGGCCAGCAGCACGCCGACCGCCGCCACGTCCAGGAGTTCCATGCAGCGCACCGAGAGCTGCTGAAGGAAGTCGATGAGGTCGAAGTCGTCGATCAGGGAGTCGGCGACTTCCACGAAGACCTCGGTCATGCGTTGCTCGCGGGTCATGGCGATCAGTCCTTGTCTACGGTGGGCGGAGGGGTGCCGTTGCCGTTGGGGTCCAGCCGCAGCCGGCGGTCCACCACGTCCTGCGAGATGTCGGTGATGGAATGCCCGCTGCTGTAGGCGTGGGCCCGCAGCCGCAGCAGAGCTTGGGGCAGGGGCAGGGCGAGCTGGACGCTCACCATGCCCGTCGCCTGGTGGATCACCGCGTGCTGCAGGGTGTGCGGGGAGTCGGCGGGGGAAGGCCCGTCCAGGCGTGGTTCACCGCTGCCCAGGCAGCGGGCGGTGAGCGAGTCGGCCAGCAGCACAGCGTCGTCGGCCTGCTGGGCGGTCAGCGCACCCGGGGTGCGGCGCACCGCAGTCAGGACGCCGACCCTGATGGCGCCGATGCCCATCGGGAAGCAGAACACCGCGCGGGCCGACAGATCGGGGGCCTCCATCGCCAGGGCGGGCCAGCGGGCCATGCGGACGGTGGCCAGGTCCGGCACCGACACCATGGTGCCGGTGCGTGCCGCGTCGAGGCCCGGCCCCTCTCCGAGGGTGAGCTGCAGGTCCTCGAAGTGGCGCGTGGTGGCGTCGGAGCACCACAGGAGCTCGGTCAGGTCGCCCTCGGTGACCAGGGAGACGGCGAGGCCGTCCACGCCCAACGCTTCGGCGCCCGCCGCGGTGACGTCCGCGACCCCGTCGGACCAGTCGTCGAGCTGCAGCAGACGCAGGACCCCGACCATGCGGTCACTGATCACCCGCGACCACCGCGGGCCGTGCTCACGAGGCCAGCGCTTGGGACACGACGGCCGGGGCCGTGCGTGAGGGGAGGAAGCTCAGCTTCCCGGGGCTGGCCGTGCACGAGGAAGCCGGTGCCGGTGAGGTCCAGGAGACGGGTCAGCATCGGACACGGATGGTGCAGACACAGCAATCCCCCGGCGGTGGCCGTGCGCTCGGCAGCGGCCAGGAAGGTATTGAGGCCGCTGACATCGCAGAAGGTCAAAAGGGTCAGGTCGATGTCGATGGTGCGGATTCCGCCTCGCAGACAGTCCTCGATCATCACGCACACCGGTGGCGCCGTGTCCATGTCGAGCTCACCCGCCAGGGTGATCGTCGTGTGGTTTCCTCGGTCGTGCCGGTAGAGGTTCAAGCTGAGCAGAACAGGCATAGCGCCTCAGTTCTTGTGACCACCTGGTGCAGCGCCAGCGGGCCGGCTTCCCGGTCCCGCCTGGCACGCATCCCCTGCGGTCGGACGCCTGGACAGGTCAGGCGAAGCACACCGGTCCGGCAACCCGCGCAGGGCTGTGAACGAAAACCGGCTTCGCCTCGAAGGTAGTGCCCGAGGCGGTCGGACGAATCGTCCGCTCCCCACAGGCACCTGCACTACAACCGCGCTTGCCACGCCGGGGTCCGGGACGTCCATCGAAGCATAGCCCCCACGCATACCCCGGTCATCGATTCCTAGTGCTGGATACCTCAAGCGTCCGTGGCACACGAGCAGGACGGATGATTAATCGGCACCCGCAAAGTCGGCGACGACGGGTACGCCGGTCGGCGGGCGAGTTTCTCGCGGAGGCCTCCCAGGGCGCCCGCGGCGCGCGGAGCTGACGCCCACCATCCGGGCGACTGCGTCGTGGGAGGTGAAGCCCGGGCTGGGCGACGACCCCAGAAGCGGAATATTTGCTACGCCAATGGCCGCGGAGACTTTCACTGGCTGATACCGGCCCAAAACAACCATGACCGACGATATGCTGAACTCATGTTCGAATGGCCTCACCGTGCCGGGGCAGACGACCAGGGATGTCCACCAAGGATCACCTGCGCGAACAACGGACCCTCACCCCGAACGAACTGCTCCGCCGTCTCACCGCCGTGCTGCGGCACCCCTGGCGTTACCTGCGCACCATCGGAAGGCCGACCGCCCAGACCGCCAAGGTCACCGTGGCATGCGCGCTCTCCTGGCAACTCGCCTCCTGGCTGCTCGGCTCCGACCACCACCCGGTACTGGCCCCACTGACCGCGCTGTTCACCGTCCAGCTGACCATCTACGGCACCCTGCGGCACGCCGGCCGGCAGATCGCCGGCGTGCTGATCGGGGTGGCGGTCGCCCTGCTGTTCTTCCAGCAGTTCGGCGTGAACTGGCTCACCGTCGGCGGCGCGGTCGGGACCTGCCTGACCGCGGGCCGGCTGCTCCGACTCGGCGCCCAGGCGCACGAGGTCCCCACCACCGTGCTGCTGGTGGTCGGCTCCGGCGCGTCGTACGGCACGAGCCGGTTCCTGGACACCCTGATCGGGGCGGGGGTGGGCATCGCGGTGAACCTGCTGGTCTCCCCGAACCACCTGCGGCGGGCGGGTCGCAGCGTCCGGTCCGCCAGCGACGCGCTGGCCACGACCGTACGCTCGATGGCGACCGGGCTGGCCGGCGAGTGGACCGCGGAACAGGCCCAGGACTGGCTCTCGCAGTCGCACCGGGCGGCGGCCGAACTGGACCTAGCCAGGTCCGAGGTGGGCGACGCCGCCGAGGGGGTACGGCTCAACCCGCGCCGGCTCAAGCGAGCGATCACCGCGACCCCGTTGGTGGAGGCGGTGCTCTGCCTCAGCCATGTCTGCGACCAGGTGCAGGCGATGGCCCGCGGGCTGTACGACCTGGCGGCCGGCGACCGGGTCCTGCCCGGCCCGCCATCGGAGGAAGCGGAGGAGGGCGAGGGGTCCGGGGCGGACGGCCGGTCCGGTCGGCGGGAGGTCCTGCTGCCGCTCGGGCACCTGCTGGCCCGCACCGGGGACTGCCTGGAGGCCTTCGGCCGGGTGCACACCGGCCGAGCCGACCTGGAGGAGCCGGTCAGGGCGCTGTGCGAGGCGATCGACTGGGCGCACGAACGGCACGCCGAGGCCGCCCGTGCCCTCACCCCGGGGCCCGACACCCCCGCGACGCTTTGGCCGCTCTACGGCACCCTGCTCGACGAGGCGCACCGGATCCTGCGCGAGCTCGACCCCGAGCATGGCCCGCACCGGCAGTCCATCCATCCGCAGCCGGACCGGATCCCGCTACCCCAACGATGACCAGCCGTCATGACGGGGAGGACAGCACGTTGTCACTGCTGCTCGGCCGGCGGGACGATCGGCTCGGCCTGGTGCTGCTCGCGTAGTCGGCTCTGGGCCACGATCAACTGGCTGCGGATCTGCGTCGTGTAGGCGCGGGTGATGACCTCCTCGATGTCGTCGGGGTTGGTCCCGCGCGCCTGCGCCAGCTTGTCCAGGTGCTCGACCAGGTAGGCCGTGTCCTTGTCGGCGCCGTCGAGCAGCTGCTCGATGCTCAGTTCGCCCAGCTTCGCCATCGTCTTGTCCTCGTTTCGTGTCTGCCGGTCGGTGGGTGGGTCAGAGGGTGCGGCGGACCATGCGCTGTTGGGCGGGGTCCCAGTCGCACTCCATGTAGAGGCGGTTGATGTCGGGGAGGGGTTCGAGGTCGGGGCTGGCGTCGGGGCCGGGCTTGATGAGGAAGCCGTACTCGAAGCACTCGGCGTCGCCGGGCCACAGGCCGGTCCAGACGGTGTTGCAGCGGATGCCGCCGTGGCCGCAGCCGAGGCGCTGCAGGCCGGTGTCGGCGCAGCGGGCGACGTCGCAGCCGTGGAGGTGGAGGCGGCCGGGGCGGACCGCGCAGTCGGGGCATGGAGTGAGCTTGGGTTCGGGCTTGGGATCGGTGTCGGGTTCGGTGGCCATGGGTGTCCTCTCGGTGTGGGCCGGGCCGCCCACCTGGTGGGGTGGGCGGCCCGGGTGGTGGTGGGTCAGGAGGTGGCGGGCTTGGTGGTGGTGCGCTTGCGGGAGGGCCGGGCGGGCTTGACCTTGGGCTCGCCGGCGGGGGCCGCGGGGTCGGGCTTGGCGGGGGCGCGCTTGCGGGCGGGGCGCGGCTTGGGCTCGCCGGCGGTGGGGTCGGG
>NZ_RJVR01000133.1 GCF_003999195.1 Streptomyces soli | reverse complement strand
GCGCCCTGGGGCCGGCCGGCGGGGGCGGCGTTACGGGGGCCGGGGGCGCCGCCGGACGATCGGCGGTCGCGCTGCCAGCGGGCGAGCTGGCCGACGCGGCGGACCACGAACTGGGAGTCCAGGATGCCGAGCATGCCGGCGAGCTGGACGGCGTACTCGTGCTGGATGGCGGAGTTCTTGATCCCGGCGACGATGGGCGCGCCCGCTTCGAGGGCGGAGGCGCGGCCCTCGGCGGTGTCGAGGTTGTAGCCGGAGACGACGGAGCGCAGGGCGAAGGCGAAGAGCGGGGTGCGGTTCTCCACGAGCCGGGCCACGGCCGCGTCGCCCTCCGCGAGGCGCAGCTCGCAGGGGTCCATGCCGCCGGGGGTGATCGCGATCGAGGTCTCGGCGGCGAACTTCTGGTCGTCCTCGAAGGCCCGGAGGGCGGCCTTCTGCCCGGCCGCGTCGCCGTCGAAGGTGAAGACGACCTCGGCGTTGGCGTTGTCCATCAGCAGCCGGCGGAGGATCTTGATGTGGTCCCCCGCGAAGGCGGTGCCGCAGGTGGCGATGGCGGTGGTGACCCCGGCGAGGTGGCAGGCCATGACGTCGGTGTAGCCCTCGACGACCACGGCCTGGTTGGTCTTCGCGATGTCCTTCTTGGCGAGGTCGATCCCGTACAGGACCTGGGACTTCTTGTAGAGCGGGGTCTCGGGGGTGTTGAGGTACTTCGGGCCCTGGTCGTCCTCGCGGAGCTTGCGCGCGCCGAAGCCGATCACCTCTCCGGTGATGTCGCGGATCGGCCAGATCAGCCGACCCCGGAAACGGTCGATCGCGCCCCGGCGGCCCTCGCTGGCCAGACCGGAGGTGAGCAGCTCCTTGTCGGTGAAGCCCTTGCCGCGCAAGAAGCGGATGAGGTGGTCCCAGCCGGCCGGCGCGTAACCGACGCCGAAGTGCTCGGCGGCGGCCTGGTCGAAGCCGCGCTCGGCCAGGAACTTGCGGCCGATCTCCGCCTCGGCGCTGCCGAGCTGCTCGGCGTAGAACTGGGCGGCGATCTTGTGCGCCTCGACGAGGCGGATCCGCTCGCCCTGCTGGCGGCCGGGGGCGTAGCCGCCCTCGTCGTAGCGGAGGGTGACGCCGGCCACGCCGGCGAGGCGCTCGACGGCCTCGGAGAAGGAGAGGTGGTCGAGCTTCATGACGAAGTCGAGGGTGTCGCCGCCTTCTTGGCAGCCGAAGCAGTAGAAAAGCCCCTTGCTGGGACTTACCTGGAAGGACGGGGACTTCTCATCATGAAAGGGGCACAGGCCCTTGAGGTTGCCGCCGCCCGCGTTCTTGAGCTGCAGGTACTCCGAGACGACGGCGTCGATCGGGACCGCGTCCCGAACCGCCTTCACGTCTTCGTCTCTGATCCTGCCTGCCACGGCAGAAGTCTACGGCCGGGTTACGACAGCTTGACCACGAAGACGTAGTGCGGCCCCGCGGGCTCCAGCTGGAACTCCTCGCCGGCCGCGGCGAAGCCGTGGTGCTCGTAGAAGCCCCGGGCGGCGGAGCGGCCGTTGCACCAGACCAGCTCGGCGCCGCGCGCCCGGGCCTCGTCCATCCCGGCCCGCAGGACGGCGGCACCGTAGCCCTGGCCACGGACGGCGTCGGCGCTGGCCATGCCGCGCAGGCGGTAGGCACGGCCGGACTCGCCCTTGAGCTGCTCCGGGAAGAACGTGGCGCAGGCGGCGAGGGTGCCGTCGGGCTCGTAGGCGGCGATGTGGAAGACCTTCGGGTGGCCGTCCTCGATGAAGGCGGCGGTCTCGCGTGGCCGGCCGGGGCGCAGGACGTCCCGGCGCAGCTCGAAGATCTCCCCCAGCGGTACGACGGCCGTGCGCATGACGTGCCCCTTTCCTGATCACTCCAGGAACGAGGCTAGCGGCACCGAGGGGTCGGCGAGTCGGTCGGGGTCGACGCGGGCGCCGGAGCGGATCAGCTTCTGGATGGTGTCGGTGACGTCCCAGATGTTGACATTCATGCCGGCCAGGACCCGGCCCTGGCTCAGCCAGAAGGCGATGAACTGCCGCTTGCCGACATCACCGCGCGCGATGACCTGGTCGTACGTGCCGGGAGCGGCATGGCCGGAGAACTCCATGCCGAGGTCGTACTGGTCGGTGAAGAAGTACGGGACGCGGTCGTAGACGACCTCCTTGCCGAGCATGTTGCGACCGGCGACCGGGCCGCTGTTCAGGGCGTTGGCCCAGTGCTCGACGCGCAACCGGCCGCCCAGCAGCGGGTGTTCGGCGTTGGCCACGTCGCCGGCGGCGAAGATGTCCGGGTCCGAGGTACGCAGGAGGGCGTCCACGGCGATGCCGCCGCCGGCCGAGCGCTCGGCGAGGCTGAGCCCGGCGGCCTCGGCGAGGGCGATCCGGGGGGCGGCGCCGATGGCGGCGAGGACGTCGTGGGCGGGGTGCTCCTCGCCGTCGTCGGTGAGGACGGACATGACCATGCCGCCCTGGCCGGTGATCTCGGTGAGCTGGGCGCCGAAGTGGAAGCGGACGCCGTGCTCGCGGTGCAGCTCGGCGAAGACCTCCCCCAGTTCCGGCCCGAGCACGGCGTGCAGCGGGGTCGGCCCGGGTTCGACCACGGTGACCTCGGCGCCGTACCCGCGCGCGGCGGCCGCGACTTCGAGTCCGATCCAGCCGGCCCCCGCGATGACGAGCTGGCCGTTCTCGCGGCCGAGGGAGGCCAGTACGTTCTTGAGGCGCTCGGCGTGGGCGAGGCGGCGCAGGTGGTGGACGCCGGCCAGGTCGGTGCCGGGGATGTCGAGGCGGCGGGGCTCGGCGCCGGTGGCCAGCAGCAGCTTGTCGTAGCGCAGCGAAGTGCCGTCGCCGAGGGTCACCGTCTTCGCCTCGCGGTCGAGGCCGACGACGGGCTGGCCGAGGTGCAGTTCGACGTCATGGTCGGCGTACCAGCCGGCGGGCTGGACGAAGACCGAGTCCCGGTCCTCGTTGCCGAGCAGGAAGCCCTTGGACAGCGGCGGGCGCTCGTACGGGTGGTCGCGCTCGTCGCCGATCAGTATCACCCGGCCGGTGAAGCCCTCGGCGCGCAGCGTCTCCGCCGCCTTGGCGCCCGCGAGCCCCGCCCCGACGATGACAAAGGTCTGATCTGCGTCCACCACTGTGCGCCTCCCTGGTGTTCGACTCTGAACCCTGCTGTTCGGCTCTGTCCAGCCCTGCGAGCGTCCCTCACCACGCGGCCTGCGGGAAGAGTGCCGCGCCGACCAGCCGCTACGGGCCGGCGTACGCGGAGACGAGGCGGGCGTGCAACGCCGTGGCGGAAGCATCCGTCAGCGACGCGATCTGGTCAACCACGGCCCGCTGCCGGGTGCGGTCGTCCTCCGCCGCCTCGAAGATGCCCCGGAACTGCGGGTCCAGGCCCTCCGGCGCCCGGGCGAGCAGCGCCTCGGCCAGCTCGGCGATCACGATCCGCTGCTGGGCGCGCCGCCGTGCCTGCGCGTCGCGCTGCATGACGTACCGGTCGGCGACCGCCTTCAGCACGGCGCACTCCAGACGCTGTTCGCGGGGCACCACCAGCTCGGCGCGGTAGCGGGTGAGCCGCCCGGTGCCGTACGCGTCCCGGGTGGCCCGCTCGGCCGCGAGGCAGAAGCGGCCGATGAGCTGCGAGGAGGCGTCCTTCAGGCGGGCCTGGGCGACCGCCGAGCCGTCGTAGCCGTGCGGCCACCACTCCTGGGCCAGCAGCCGGTCGAGGGCTTCGGCCAGTTCCTGCTCGTCCACGCCGTGGGCGTAGCGGGCGGCGGCCACCGAGAAGACCTCGCGGCGCTCGGGCTCGGCGAGGAGCAGGTTGGGGTCGAGGTGGCCGGCGTGCAGGCCGTCCTCGACGTCGTGGACGGAGTACGCCACGTCGTCGGCCCAGTCCATCACCTGCGCCTCGAAGCACTGCCGGTCGGCCGGCGTGCCCTTGCGGAGCCATGTGAACACCGGCAGGTCGTCCTCGTACACCCCGAACTTCGGGCTCGCCGGGTCCCTGGGGTGGCTGCCGCGCGGCCAGGGGTACTTGGTGGCGGCGTCGAGCGCGGCCCGGGTGAGGTTGAGGCCGACGCTGAAGCCGTCGGGAGAGAAGCGCTTGGGCTCAAGCCGGGTCAGCAGGCGCAGCGACTGCGCGTTGCCCTCGAAGCCGCCGCAGCCCTCGGCGACCTCCGCCAGCACCTGTTCGCCGTTGTGTCCGAAGGGCGGGTGCCCGATGTCGTGCGCCAGGCACGCGGTCTCCACCAGGTCCGGGTCGCACCCCAGCGCCGCGCCCAGCTCCCGGCCGACCTGCGCGCACTCCAGGCTGTGCGTCAGCCGCGTGCGGGGGCTCGTGTTGATCTCCGGCGAGCTGTCCACCGGGTCCACCACCTGCGTCTTCCCGGCCAGCCTCCGCAGACCCGCACTGTGCAGCATCCTCGCCCGGTCCCGCTGGAACGCCGTCCTCCCCGGCCTCTTGTCCGGCTCCGATACGTAGCGTTCCGTATCGGCCTCTCGGTACGGGGCTCCGCCCGGGTCGTTCACGTCGTCCATGCGCCGACCGTACGCCAGCGCCGCGCTTGCGGCGGGCTACGGGGCGGGGGCGGTAGTGCGCGGCGGTGTGCCCGACTGTCACCGCGTCGCCCTCCCCGCGCAGATCCACGCGGGAAGCCGAGCACACGTCAAGCAGTGGCGAACTGCGCCCAGGCCGGGCCGGCGGCGGCCGACAGGGCCTGGTCGTAGCGGTGCAGGACGAGCCGGGCCATGGCCGGGTGGGCGCCGAGGGGCGCGGCGGCGAGGCCGGGTGCGGCGGTGGAGGTCTGGGTGGCGAAGCGGCCGGGCGAGGCGAAGCAGGAGGCGACGGCTACCCGGTCGCGCCCCCGGGCGAGCAGGGCGTTGACCGAGTCGGTGACGCTGGGCCCGGCCGTGGCGAAGGCCGGGACGACGGGGATCCCGCCGAGCCGCCCGCGCAGCAGCGCGGCCGTACGGGCCGTGTCACGGGCGGACTCCGGGTCCCGGGAACCGGCGGCGGCCAGCACCACGCCCGACCGGGCCGCGCCCGCACGCCAGCCTGCCTCGGCGAGGCGGCCGTGCAGCGCCTCGGCGAGCAGCGGGTGCGGCCCGAG
>NZ_RJVR01000285.1 GCF_003999195.1 Streptomyces soli | reverse complement strand
CTCGGCGGGCTCGGTCTCGGGCGCACCGGCGAACCGGGCGCCGCCGTAGCGGGCGCCGCCGCGCGAGCGCTCCCGCTTGGTACGGCCGGCGGGCTTGCGCTGCAGCTCCTGCCCCTGCTGCGGGGCGGGCGCTTCCTCGGTGCGGGGGGCCGGGACGCGGACGGCCCGTGCGTCGGGTTCGGGTTCGCGGAACCAGCCCTCGGGGGCCGGCGGACGGGACACGAGAGCGTCGAGCCTGCCCTGCAGTTCCAGGCAGCGGGCGGTGGCGCGTTCCCGGTCGTCGCGGGCCCAGGCGAGGTCGTTGGGGTCGGCGGTGCCGAGCTGGACGGCGCGGGCGGCGTCGCGCTCGCGCAGCAGCGTGTACTGCCGTTCCCGCTGCATCATGTCCAGCCGCGCCCGTAGCGCGTGTTCGCTGCCGGGCGCCGCGTCGAACTCGGCCACCGCGGCCGCATACAGCCGCTTCGCCCGCGTCAGCGCCTCGCCGGGGACCGACCGGCCGCCGTGCAGGGCGGCGACGTCGTGGAGGACGGCCAGCAGCACATCCCACGGCGGTACGTCGTGGCCGTCGAGATAGGCGCGTACACCTTCCGGATCGCGGGCCGCGAAGACTCCGTACCAGCCCGGCGTCTCGCCCAGGGCGGTGACCAGAGAGCGGAAGTAGAGGGTGAACTCCCTTACGGCGTCGCCGATTTCAGCACCCGCCCTGCGATCCACGGTCGTACCTCCCTGCCCGCCGCGAGGCGCGGCGGAAGCGTGTGGTCCGTTCGCATTCGACACCAGTTGTGTTACGAGGGCGCTACGGGGAGTTTTCTGACGGCGCACGGTGGCGCCGGTAATGCCGCGCTACGCGGGCGCGGTTGCCGCAGGACGGCTTGCACCACTCCTGCCGGCCGTGCGCCTTCACGAAGTACCGCACGCAGCGCGGCGCCGCGCACGCGCGCAGCCGCTCACGCTGAGGCCCCGTCAGGAAGTCGATGGCGGCGCGGGCGAGGGTGGCGGTGAGGGCGGCCACAGGGTCCGCGGGGCCTGCCGGGTGCAGCCGCGCGCTGGGCTCGGCCTCGTCGGGCCATTCGAGGCTTACGGTCACCGGCTGCCGCGCCGCCGCCGCGTTCAGCCGGGCCACGGCCTCGTCGGCGGGCAGAAGGCGGTTGGCGTCGGCCGAACTGGCCGGGCCCGGACTCACGGCGCGGGCGAACACTGCTCGTACGGCTTGGCGTACGGCGACGACCTCGACCCGCGCGCGCTCGTCGGCGTCGAACGGCGAGACGCCCAGCCATTCCGCCCGCTCCCGCACCCAGGCCGTCAGCCCCTCGGCGTCGGCCAGATCGTCCGCGACCCCGCCATGCCCATCGTGGTGGACGGTGCTCGCCAACTCCAGGGCGGGATGGAGGTCCATGGCAGTGCCCTTCTGTTGCGTCGCACCGACTGTCTAACGGAAGGGTTACATCTTATGCATTAGGCGGCGGGCCGGTGCCCGCTCGTCCCGTACCAGCGCTCGCACGCGGCCTCCAGTTCGGCACGGGCGGCCACCAGCCGCCTGTCCTGGCGCTGGCGCTCGGTCAGTTGGACGAGCTGCGCACGGGCCGAGTCCTTGGGGGCGGTGTCGGCCCGTACGCGGCGCAGTTCGGCCTCGGCCTGTGCGATGAGGCTCCTGCGTTGCTTGCGGAAGTCGTTCTCCTGGGTGACCGCGTCCTCGATTCGCCCCGCGAAGCGGCGTACGTCGGCCTCCGTGTACTGACCGCGCTGGTAGGAGACGCGCAGCCCGCCGCGGATCTGGATGGCGAACTCGCCGGACGCCTGCTCATAGCTGATGTGGAGCCCGGCGAGCTGGATGTCCCGGGTGCCGAAGCGCAGCTGGTGCTGATGCAGCTTCAGTTCGCCGAGCGATTCGAGCAGTTCGCCCCGGCCGGGATGGCGGAGTTCTCTCAGGTGTTGTTCGGCGGTGCGTATGCGCTCGCGGTGCCGGGACTCCTCGCCGCGTACGTGGCTCCTCGCGTCGGACAGTTCGCGGCGGGCCTCCCGTTCGAGTCCGCGAAGGCGGCGGCGGGCGGCGGCCAGGTCCTGGCGGTCGCGGGCGTACGCTCCACCGAAGGCATACGCCCAGCCGCCGGGGTAACTGTAGAGGCGTCGGCCGACGTAGCCGGCGCAGCCCGCCAGGACCAGCAGTACCCAGACCATGGCCGCCATGCGCTGCCCCTTACGGTGTACCGCTCGGCCGGACGACCTGGGCGGAGCCGCCGTCGCGGCGGACGGTCTCGGCGGCGGCCAGCCAGCGGCCGTCGGGGAGGCGCTGGATGCCGGTGGCGGCGCCGATCTCGGAGGTCTCGGCGAAGACGTGGCCCAGTGCGGTGAGTTGGTCCTTTGCCGGGGTGGCCAGGAAGGCCGTCTCGGCGGACGTCGTGGTGGTGTTGCGCTGGCTGGCCCGTGGGGCGGCGATGGCGTCGACGAGCGGCAGGCCACGGTCCACGTGTTCGGTCAGCACCTGGAGGACCGTGGTGATGATGGTCGAGCCGCCCGGGGAGCCGAGGGCGAAGTCGACGCGGCCGTTCTTGAGAACGATGGTCGGGGAGATCGACGAGCGCGGGCGCTTGCCGGGGCCGGGAAGGTTGGGGTCGTGGACCGTGGGGCTCGCCGGGGTGAAGGAGAAGTCGGTGAGCTCGTTGTTGAGGAGGAAGCCGCGGCCGGGGACGGTGATGGCGCTGCCGCCGGTCTGCTCGATCGTCAGCGTGTACGACACCACGTTGCCCCACTTGTCGGCCACCGTGAGGTGCGTGGTGTTGTCGCCCTCGTACGTGGTCGGGGCCGCGGTGCCCGAGGTGGTGCAGGCGGTCGGGTTGCTGGGATCGCCGGGGGCCAGCGGGCTGGTCAGGACGGCGTCGTCCTTGATCAGGCAGGCGCGCGAGTCGGCGTACGACTGGGAGAGCAGCCCGGCGGTCGGGACCTTCTCGTACGCGGGGTCGCCGACCCAGCGGCCCCGGTCGGCGAAGGCGATGCGGCTGGCCTCGAGGTAGCGGTGGAGGTACTGGGCGTCGGTGAGCTTGGAGAGGTCCGTGCCCTCGAGGATGTTGAGGGCCTCGCCGACGGTGGTGCCGCCCGAGGACGAGGGGGCGATGCCGTAGACGTCCCGGCCACGGTAGGAGACCTTGGTCGGGGCCTGCTGCTTCGCCCGGTACGCCTTGAGGTCGGCGGCGGTGAGGTCCCCGGTGCGTACGACGCGGCTCGAGGCCGGGTCGACGGGCGGGTTGCGGACGGTCTTGACGATGTCGGCGCCGATGTCGCCGGCGTAGACGGCCTTGACGCCCTTCTTGCCCAGCTCCTCGTACGTAGTGGCGAGGTCGGGGTTGGTGAAGGTGGAGCCGACGACCGGGAGTTCGCCGCCGGGGAGGAAGAGCTTGGCGGTGTCGGGGAAGTCGGCGAAGCGGGCCTGGTTGGACTGCGTCTGGCTGCGGAAGGTGCCGTCCACGGTGAAGCCGTCGCGGGCGATGCGCTCGGCGGGCCGCAGGACCGTCTTGAGGGACTCGGAGCCCCAGGTGTTGAGGGCTCTCGACCAAGTGGCGGGCGTGCCGGGGACCCCGACGCTCAGGCCGCTGGTGACGGCGGCGTCGAAGGGGATGGCCTGGCCGTTCTCGACGAAGAGCTGGTCGGTGGCGCTGGCGGGGGCGGTCTCGCGGCCGTCGATCGTGGAGACCTTGTGGGTGCGGGCGTTGTAGTAGACGAAGTAGCCGCCACCGCCGATGCCCGAGGAGTACGGCTCGGTGACGCCGAGCGCGGCGGCGGTGGCCACGGCGGCGTCGACCGCGTTGCCGCCCTGCCGCAGCACCTCGATGCCGGCGGCCGACGCGTCGGCGTCCACGCTCGCGACGGCGCCGCCGTAGCCGACGGCCACCGGGACCTTCGCCGGTGTCGAGGGCGCGGCCTGGTTCGGGGGCGCCGCGCCGACCGAAATCAGGGCCGCACTGACGGCGAGCAGCGAGACATGGCGACGACGCATACGGGGACCTCCACTGGACGACCGCGACCGTCTGCGCAGCCTAACGGGATTCGTCTCCTCCGTCAGGAACACATCACCTCGAACGTCGCCGCTACGATTCGCGCTCATGAGCGACGACGTCCGCAACATCATCCTGGGCCTGGCCGCCAGCGCCATCAGCGCAGCGCTGGGCTGGTTCGTCCGCACCTACCTGTGGCGCCGCAAACTCCGCCGCCAGCAGCGCTTCTTCGGGCTGCCCACCGGCTCCGAGTGCCTGCTGGTGGTCAACCGCGACCCGGGCGCACGGGAGTGGAGCGTGGCGCGGCACGACGTCTTCGCGCTGATCGAACTGGCGGCGCTGATCAAGGACTGCCGGGCGCACGCCGAGATCCTGCCGCACGACACGGCGTGGCAGGGCTTCGGGGCGCGTACGGAGTTCTGCATCGGAGGCCCGGTGTCCAACCAGCGCATGGCGGCCCATCTTCGCTCCATGCTCCCCGGCGTCGAGGTCAACCCCGACAGCATCGGCCCGGACCGGGGCGCCTTCACCATCGACGGCGAGACCTACCGCCTGGACAAGGGCTCGGTGGAGTACATACTCCTGGCCCGCATCGCCGCCGACGAGAACACCGGGAACAGCCGCCCGGTCTTCCTCTCCTCCGGCCAGACCGCGATCACCAACCAGGCGGCCGTGCGCTACCTGGCCCGCCACTACCCCCGCCTGGCCCGCAAGTACGGGCTGGACGGCTCCTTCTGCCTGCTGCTGAAGGTGGTCAATTCGCAGGCGTACGGTCCCGATGTCGTGGAGGTCGTCGCCGACGTCACCCGGGCGGCATCGACACCGAACAGCCGTCCGGCAGCCATAACGGCAGAATGACGGCGTGAGCCAACAGAACACCACCGCCGCGAGAACCCCCTGGCTGCGCCCGATGACGGCCCGCGACCCCGCGGAGCCGCATCGCGCGGCCACGCCGTTGGAGCTGCTCTTCGACCTGTGCTTCGTGGTCGCCGTGGCCCAGGTGGGGGCCCAGCTGCACCACGCGCTGTCCGGGGACCACGCCTCGACCGGGGTGGCCAGTTACGTGATGGTGTTCTTCGCGATCTGGTGGGCCTGGATGGGCTTCACGTGGTTCGCGTCCGCGTACGACATCGACGACGTCCCGTACCGGCTGACCACGTTCGTCCAGATCACCGGCATCCTGATTTTGGCCGCCGGGGTCCCCCGCGCCTTCACCGCGCATGACTTCACGCTGCCGGTGACCGGCTACATCATCATGCGGACCGGGCTGGTCTCGCAGTGGCTGCGGGCGGCGCACTCCCATCCGCAGGGGCGCGCGACGGCCCTGCGCTACGCCCTCGGAATCATCGCCATCCAGTGCGCCTGGACCGGCTGGCTCTTCCTGCCCCACTCGTGGCAGGCCGCCACCTTCGCGGTGCTGGGACTCCTGGACCTCTGCGTCCCCATCTGGTCCGAGGCCGCCGGCCGGACTCCCTGGCATCCGCATCACATCGCCGAGCGCTATAGCCTGTTCACCCTCATCGTCCTGGGCGAGTCGGTGCTCGCGGCGACGTTGGCGGTGCAGCAGGCGATCGACCTGCGGGAGACGCCGCTCGCGCTGTTCAGCGTGGCCGGCGGCGGGCTGCTGATCGTCTTTTCCATCTGGTGGCTGTACTTCGCGAAGCCCGCCGCCCAGTTCCTGACCTCCAACCGGGCCAGCATCCCCTGGGGTTACGGCCACTACCTGATCTTCGCCTCAGCAGCGGCCGTGGGTGCGGGGCTGGCAGTCAACATCGACTACGCCACGCACCACGCCCATATCTCGCACGCCGCGGCGGGGGCCACCGTGACGGTGCCGGTCGCGGTGTTCCTGCTCGTGCTGTACGTCCTGCACATCAGGCCGCACCATGTGCCCCTCGCCCACAACCTGCTGTCGCCGGGCGCGGCGGCGCTGGTGCTGGCCGTGACCTTCACCGCCATCCCCGTGCTCGCCACCGGGCTGGTCCTCGCGGCCCTGGGGGCGGCATCGGTGGTGGTCAGCCGGCCGGCTGCCTGACGCAGAGCCGGTCGAGGACGGCGGCCGCCATGGCCTGCTCCCCCAGGGCGTTGGGGTGTGCGGGGGCGGCGGGCGAGGCCGGGGTCAGCGGCTCGATCCAGCGGACGCCGGGGGTCTGGCACATGTCGTGGCCGATGGTCGGGGTGTAGGTGTCGACGTACGTCGCGTGGGCGGCCCGCGCCTGACGGGCGAGCATGGCGTTGACCCCCTTCTCGGTGTCGCGGAGATAGGCGAAGTCGCCGTCGGCGAAGGGCACCGAGGGACGGCAACCGACGCCGCTGTCGGGCAGCAGGTCCGGGTAGCCGACCACGACGACGCGGGCGTGCGGGGCACGCTTGTGGATGCCGGCGAGGACAGCCGCGACCTTGGGGGCGGTGTCGCGGATGTTGGTCTGGAGCTGGTCCGTTCCGCTCGCGTTGTAGTGCGCCCGGCACGGGCTGCCGGTCGGGTCGGTGGCGGCGACGCCGGCGCAGGTGGCGATGATGCTGCCGAAACCGACGTCGTTGCCGCCGATCTGGAGCGTGACGAGGTCGGTCGCCCTGGTGACGGCGTCGAGCTGCGGCGGGTTGGTGCCCTGCGCCTGCCACATCTCCTTCGTGGTGGCGCCACTGCAGCTCACATCGGTCAGGGTGGCGCGGGCCAGCCGCTGCACGACGAGCGACGGGTAGTTGCTGCTGGAGCGAAGGCAGTTGGCGTCCGTCTGTACCGGGATGAGCGGTCCGGCCGTATACGAGTCGCCGAGGGCGACATAACTGCGGCCGCCGCCCGGACCGTGGTCGTGGGCGGCGGCCGGAATGGCACTGCCTGCGGTGAGTGCGACGGTGGCGCCGAGTGCGGCGACCCCCCGGACCAGTGTGCGTCTGCGCATCTGTGATCCTCCCCCTGTGTCGACATTGACGTGCTCAGATTCAGTGCACGCGGGGCGGGTGTCAATGGCCGGGACGACAGTTGAGTCAACGGACTGACGTTCTTTCAAGGCGATCGACCAATCGTTACTCGTGCGTAACACTCACGAGTATTACCCCCAGGCTGGCGCTGGTGATCGACACCGTCGACCCGCTGTACATCGAGCGCAATCCGGCGCTGTCGACGATCGCCTTCACGTCCCCGGCCGGCGATCCGTCCACGCTGTCGGTGCCGGTGAGCGGGTGAGCGGGGCCCCGGGTCACCGACCCGGGGCCCCGCTCACCCGCTCAGGGCGCAGGACTCAGGAGCTGGAGGGCTGCGGCGCCGCGCTGCCCTGGCCGCCGAAGCCACCGCAGCCGCCGCGGCCGCCGAAGCCACCGGAGGGCCTGCCCGAGGGCATCCCCGACGGCCGGCCGCTCGGCATGCCGGACGGCCTACCGCTCGGCATACCGGAGGGCCGGCCCGATCCGCCGAAGCCGCCGCCGGGGCGGCCGCTCGGACAGGCGGTGCTGCTCGGCTGGCTTCCGCTGCTGCTGCTGGACGAGGAGCCCGAGCCACAGCCAGCCAGCAACAGCGTCGAGGCAGCCAGTAGTGCGACGGCGGCGGGAACCGTCCGGCGGCGAGTCCTCAGGACACGAGTCATGGGTCAGTAGCTCCTCAAAGGTCCGGCGCACGCGACGCCCGGATATCAGGTGTCCCACGAGCCAATCCCATCCGCCCATGCCCGCACTGTGCTGACCCTGTGAGTACCGTATGCGCCTGGTCAAGGGAGGTTTATGCCCAGGAAGTCCGTCAGCCAAGGACGCGGTCGACGAGGGTGTCCCGTTCCGGCTTGGGGATGGCGGTCCACCGGGTTCCGCGGATGGCGCCCTCCAGGGCGAGCAGGGTGTGCGTGCAGGCTTCCTCCGGGAGATCCGCCCGGATCTTCTCGAAGGCCCGGCCGGCGCCGAGGCGGCGCAGCTCGTCGGCGTCCGTCACACCGGCGCGGCGCAGGCGCTCTGCGAGGATCGCTCCGATGTTGGGCATCTGCTGCAGGGAGTCCATGCCGACATCATGCACCGCCGGACGGTCCGTCAGACCGCGATCTCAGCCCAGACACGCTTGCCGCCCGGGAGGAGTTCCGTACCCCAGCGGAAGGTGTACGCGGAGACCAGCTGAAGCCCGCGGCTGCTCTCGGCCGTGGTGGGGAACGGTCCGGTGAGGATCAGGCAGGGCAGCGAGCGCGAGCAGTCGCGCACCGAGATGTGCACAAGGGTCAGTCTGCGCCACAGCGTCAGACCGATCTGGCGGCCGCCCGCGTGTCGTACGGCATTGGTGACCAGTTCGGCCAGCACCACGCTCGCCGTTTCCATCAGGTGGCTGAGGCCCCACACGTCCAGGGTCGCGTCGAGGATGCGGCGGGCCTGGCGCGGGGCGTGCTCGTCGCAGGGGAGGAAGACTTCGCCGACGAGCAGGGTCGTCGGCGGGCAATCCACGGGTTCGACGGGTTGTGCATGTTCGGCCGGTTCGGGCGCGGTATTCCGGGGTATTTCGTCGCTGGGCGCCTCACCGGTATCTCGATGGATTGGTGCCTGAGCAGCCAGGTTTTCACGCATATGTCCACCTCATTTGTGGGGAAGGTGGCGCTGAGCATCTCGTGAAGACCCTGTGAATGCGATACCCCCGCGCTATTCTCACTGCGATATACCCCCTGGTAACTCGACTGGGGGCCGTCTGCGCGGGCGGGAGAGTTCACCCATGTCTGGTCCAGCATCTCCGTCTTCTCCCCTTTCTCCCCCTTCTCCGCCTTCCGGGGATTTCGTGGAGATGCCCGACTGGGCCTGGCAGCGGGAGGAGATACGTGAGGCGCTGCGCGGTCGCGACGCGGGCGCGATCCTGCGCTTCGCCCAGCAGTACGGCGGGGCCAGCCAGTCAAGAATCGCGGCCGCCACCGGGCTGTTACAGGGGCGGGTCAACGAAATCGTCCGCAACCGGCGAGTGGTGGTGCGGATCGACGTCTTTGAACGGATCGCGGCCGGCCTGCGTATGCCTGACGAGGCGCGACTGCTGATGGGGCTCGCGCCGATCCGGTTCAGCCAGTCCGGGCCGCTGGATCTGCTGCAGCATCCGCAGGTCGCGGCCGTGTCGCGTACGAAGGCCGAGGCGATGACGGAGATCCGGCAGGCGGCGGAGAACGCCCGGTCGGCGGATGTGATCGCCGTACGGGCCCTGGGCATGGTCGCGATGGGCGATTCGCTGCTGCGGAGGGCCCTGACGCGCCCGGACCGTGAATGCGTGCCGAGGGTTCGGGTCATGGTGCTGCACCACGAGAGCCCGGCCGTGTCCCGGATCGCCGAGGAGGTCGGCGAGACGGCCCGCTTCTTCTCGGCGAGTCTGCGGTTCGCGGAGGAACTGCTCGGCGAGCTGGCCGAGGAGGGCACGCTGAAGCTGGAGGTCTACCGCTACCGGACGCCGCCGGTCTGGCGGATGATCCGGCTGGACGACACGTCGTTCGTGGCGGTCATCGGCGCGCGCAGCGACCCGCACGCGTCGCTCGTCTACCGGTTCTCGCCGACCCCGCCGGCCACGTTCGCCGTCGGCTTCGAGCGGTACTTCGATGCCTTGAGGGACGGTGCCGAACGAGTGATCTGAGCGCGCCAGGGTTCAGGCCCTGTCCGGCGGACCTCAGCCCTCCGACACCTCGGCGTAGGCCTGCGACAGCTCCGGCGTGCCGCTCTCGGCCCAGCCGTGGCCGATATCGACGACATCGACCTCGCGTCCGGAGTCGAGCGTCACCACCGGCTGCCCATTGGGCCACACCCGCCAGGCCGCGCCCGGCACGGTGCGAATGATGACGGTGCCCAGGTAGAGACCGGCGTCGTTGCCCAGCCAGGGCACCTCGTCCGGGTCGTCGCGCCAGCGCGGCAGCAGTTGGTCCAGGCGCTCCAACGACGCGACCGTGTCGTCGAGTTCGACGCCTGCGGCCGCAGCCTGCTCACGCAGCAGCCCGCACTCCGCCAGCAGCTCCGCCACGCCCTGCGGGTCGTCGGCGATCGGACCGATCACGGCCACACCGCGGGCTTCGCCCTGCCCCGCGCGCCGCTTGAGCCACTTGTCCAGGAACGGGATGTCCATGCGCTCAGCCTGGCACATGCCGGGGAACGACACGTTGTATACGTTCTGTTGCCGCACAATACGTTGCGTAAGGATGCCCGGCGATTGAAGGGGCATGCAATGTGCGACGAACACCACGAGCGCGAGGCCGCCGACCGCGCCTGGCGCTTACTGGCGCAGCTCGCCGAACGCGCCCCGGGAGCGGTGCGGCTGGCATCGGGGGCCAAGGACGCCGAGATCGACGCGTGGGGCGTGCCTTTGCCGGCCGGCGTACGGCAGCTCGCGCGGCGGGTGCGGGCGTTCCGGATCGCGGAGAGCGAGGAGTACCGGCTCGCGCCGGAGCGGGGGCTGGCGTCGGGCGGGTGGGCGACAGGGCCGCCGGGATCGGCCCACCTGATCCGTGAGGCGGGCGGGGACGCGCTGTTCGTGGACGTGGACTGTACGACCGGGGCGTGGGGGCGGGTGTTCGCGGCGTCGGCGGCCGGAGTCTTCCACGAGACGTGGGCCTACGCCGCCCCGTCCCTGGTCGCCTGGGTTTCCGCGCTGGCCCGGGCGGGGCTGGCGGCGCTGCGCGCGGCCGACGACGAGGGCCTGCTGCTGGAGCGCCTGACCGAGGCCTCGCGCGTCATGTCGTACCGCCCCGACCTGCGCGGCACGCCGGTGCCGCAGGCCCGCGCCGGGTCCGACGCGGGCTCGGACCCGGAGCTGGCGTCCGTGCTCGCCGGGCTGCCGGACGACGCGCTCGTGGTCGACCTGCGCGAGGTCCGGGCCCCGGCCACCCTGCACCTGCCGTGCCCGCCCGCGCTCCGGGGCGGCTACATGGAGTTCCAGCGCCGGGTGGGCGGGCGGTTCGCCGTGGGCTTCCCCCGGCCGGCTCAGACGTCGAGGTCGACCACGACCGGCGCGTGATCCGAGGCGCCCTTGCCCTTGCGCTCCTCGCGGTCCGCATAGGCGTCGCCGACGGCCTTGGTGAAGGGCTGGTTGGCGTAGACGAGGTCGATGCGCATGCCCCGGTTCTTGGGAAAGGCGAGCTGGCGGTAGTCCCAGTAGGTGTACGGGCGGTCGTACTTCAGCGGGCGGGGCACCACGTCGCTCAGCCCAGCCTCACGCAGCGCGGCCAGGGCGGCCCGCTCGGCGGGGGTGACATGGGTCAGGCCCTCGAAGACCGCCGGGTCGTAGACGTCCTCATCGGTCGGCGCCACGTTGTAGTCGCCCAGGATCGCGAAGGGGCGCTCGCCGGCCGCGTCCTCGGCGACGGCGGACCGCAGCGCCTCGAACCAGCGGAGCTTGTAGGCGTAGTGGTCGTGCCCGACCTCACGGCCGTTGGGTACGTAGACCGACCAGACCCGGACCGGACCGCAGGTGGCGGACACCGCGCGCGGCTCGTCCACCTCCTCGTAGAGCGGGCCACCGGGCAGGCCGACGACCACGTCCTCCAGGCCGACGCGGGAGAGCAGCGCCACCCCGTTCCACCGGCCGGTGCAGTTGACGGCGGCCTCGTAGCCGATCGCCCGGAGCTCGTCGAAGGGAAACTGCTCCTCGGTGCACTTGGTCTCCTGGATGCACAGCACATCCGTGCCCGAGGCTTCGAGCCAGGCCAGCAGCCGGGGGAGGCGGGCGGCGATCGAGTTGACGTTCCATGTGGCGATGCGCATGCCCTCGAATGTACCGCCCGCCTCTGACAGCCGGAGGGAGCAGCGCTTCAGCCCAGGTCGAGGCTCTCGCCCGGCGCGAGTCGGCCGTGGTCGGCTCCGGCGACGCCCGGGCCGTTGGGGCCGAGCAGGTTGTCGTAGACCATGCGCGCGATGTCGGTGAGCAGCCCGTCGTGGACGTCGATCGCGCGCTGCGGCTTGATCTCGCGTACGTAGTCGATGACCTCCGCCACCTTGTTCCACGGCGCGTGCACCGGCAGCAGCAGGGTGTCGACCGGGCTGTCCGGGACGGTGAGCGCGTCGCCGGGGTGGAAGAGGCTGCCGTCCACCAGGTAACCCACGTTGGTGATGCGCGGGATGTCCGGGTGGATCACGGCGTGCAGCTCTCCGTGCACCTGGATGTCGAACCCGGCGGCGGAGAAGGTGTCGCCCTCCCCCACCGTGTGCACCCGTCCCGGGAAGGCCGCCGCGACCTTCTCCGCGACGCTGCTCAGCGTCCAGATCTCGGCCTCGGGGTTCGCCTCCAGCGCGGCCCGCAACCGGTCCTCGTTGAAGTGGTCGAGGTGTTCATGGGTGACGAGGACGGCCTCGGCGCCGACGGCGGCGTCCTCCTCGCTGAAAGTACCGGGGTCGATGACGAGCGTGCGCCCGTCCTTCTCCAGCCGGACGCAGGCGTGGCCCTTCTTGGTCAGCTTCATACGAACCATGATGGCCGACCGGGGCCCGCCCGCCGATCATCAACGTGGTGCAGTTTCTTCCTGGATAACACGCTGGGCCACCGCGAAGGCGGAGTTCGCGGCCGGCACCCCGCAGTAGACGGCGGTGTGCATCAGCACCTCCTTGATCTCGGCGGGGCTGAGTCCGTTGCGCAGTGCGGCGCGGGTGTGGAAGGCCAGTTCGTCGTAGTGGCCCCGGGCGGCGAGCGCGGTGAGGGTGACGACGCTGCGGGTGCGGCGGTCGAGGCCCTCGCGGGTCCAGATCTCACCCCAGGCGTAGCGGGTGATGAACTCCTGGAAGTCCTCGGTGAACTCGTCGGCGCCCGCGCCGGCCCGGTCCACGTGCGCGTCGCCCAGCACCTCGCGGCGCACCTTCATCCCGGCGTCGTACGGGTCCGGGAGAACCTCCCCCGCCGGCCCGGCCGGTTCGGGCGCGGTGGGGACGGCGACGGAAACGGGGGCGGCGACCGGTTCGGCCACCGGCACCGGCACGAGCACCGGCGGCCCGGCCCAGGCGGTGCCGAAGTGCCGTACGAGAAGGTCGGTGACGGCGGCGGGCTGCTCGACCGGGACGAGGTGCGAGGCGCCCGGCACGATGGCGAGCCGCGCGTCCGGTATTCCGGCGACCAGGACCCGCGCGTCGGCCGGGGGCGTGACTGGGTCCTCCGCGCCGCCGAGGACGAGGGTCGGCACGGTGATGCGGGCCAGCTCCTCGCGCAGGTCGTGGGCGGCCATGGCCTCGCAGGCGGCGATGTAGCAGCCCGGTTCTGTGGTCCGCACCATCTGCACCGCCCACTCGACGATGGCACCCTGCGTCGCCCGGAAGCCGTCGGCGAACCAGCGCTCCGGGGCGCTATGCGCGATCTGGCCGAGCCCGTTGGCCCGTACGATCACGCCGCGCTGCCGCCACTCGTCGGGGGTGCCGTAGCGGGCGGAGGAGGAGATCAGGGCGAGGGAGGCGACCCGGTGCGGGGCGCGCAGGGCGAGCTGGGTGCCGATGGCGCCGCCGATGGAGCAGCCGGCGTAGCCGAAGCTCTCGATGCTGAGCCCGTCGAGGGTGGCGAGCAGCCGGTCGGCCAGTTCGGCGGTGGCGTTGGCCGGCTCCGCCGGTGCTCCGCCGTGGCCGGGGAGGTCGTAGCGCAGGACGCGCCACTGCCGGGTCAGCTCGGGCACCTGGCGGTCCCACATGTGCCATGTGGTACCCAGTGAGGGCCCCAAGATCAGGACAGGTGCGTCTTCTGGCCCGTCAAAGCGGTATTGCAGGGTTTTCGCTGGTGTCTCGCTCACCCTTCTGACCCTCTCATCTCTCACGGGATCTCACACGGCCGGTCCCAACCTAACGGCTCTTGTTCTTCTCGCTACGACAGGCCCGGCACTGCCGGAAGCCTCGAGGGTCCAGGTACGTGTTCTCCGACGTGTACTCGTGGCCGTGTCGGCAGTGGGTCCTGCGGGCGCGCGCCCGGTTCCAGTCCCTTCGACCTAAGAACCTCTCAGTCACAGCTCGGGAGGTGTTCGGGGGGCATGTGGAGCGGGTGCGGGAGCGGTCGCTGAGGTCGCCGGGCTGACCGCCTTCGGGGGGCGGATCGCAGACGGGAAAGCCCCGGCTCCGGCTCGGTGTCAGGCGGTCAGGCAGGCAGGTGGAGGCGCAGACGGCGGGCGGCGGCAGCCACGGCCGCGCCGGCTGCCAGGGCGATCCCGGCCAGCGCCAGGAAGTAGAAGGGCAGGGGCAGGACGGCGGTCAGGCGGAAGAACTGGCCGCCGAGGACGACTCCGACGGCGGCGAACATGCCGTTCAGCGCCAGGAACCGGTTGAGGTAGCCGGGTGGGGCGGTCGCGGCGGCCAGTGCCAGGCCGGCCGGGGCGAGCACGACCTCACCCAGGGAGTACAGCAGGTAGACGGCGATCAGCCACGCCACCGAGACATCGCCGGTGCGGGCCAGCAGGGCGGCCGCCGTCATGACGATGAAGCTCAGCCCGGCCGCGGCCAGGGCTCCGGCGAACTTGGTGGTCGTCCGAGCACGCAGCCGGCCGGCGAAGGGCGCCAGGAGCAGGATGAACAGCGGGTGCACGGACTGCAGCCAACTCGCGGGGACCGTGAAGCCGAGGACGTCGCGGTCGGTGTGGTGCGCGGCGAACAGGGACAGGACGGAACCGCTCTGCGCGAAGATCATCCAGAAGGCCGCCGAGGCTGCCATGACCGCGGCGAAGGCGGTCAGCCGACGCCGGTCGACCGCACTGCGGCGGCCCAGGGCGCGCAGATGGAGAAACGGCAGGAACACCGTGGCCAGGCCCAGCAGGGCCAGCACCGCCAGCAGCGGCAGCAGGCCGAGGACGACCGCGGTCGCGGCGGCGGCGCCGACCAGGACGACCACGGCGGCGCGCCGAGCGGCCGTGCGTGCCTCCGCGCGGGTCAGGGGGCAGGTGGGGGCGCTGCCGACGCCGTCGAGGACGCGCAGGCCGAGACGGAACTGGGCAAGGCCCGCCGCCATGCCGAAGGCGGCCGCGGCGAAGCCCAGGTGCCAGGTGACCTTCTCCGCGAGCAGTCCTGTGACGAGCGGGGCGAGCAGTGCGGAGACCTGGATGCACATGTAGAAGCGGGAGAAGGCCTCCTCCCGCTTGGCCGTGCCGCTGACCGCGGACACCATGGCGGCCAGGGACGGCTTGACCAGGCCGGTGCCGACGACGACGAGTGCCAGACCGGCGTACAGGGCCGGGACGGCCGCGATCGCGAGCACGGCATGGCCGCAGGCGATGAGCGCGCCGCCCGCCAGTACGGCCCGGCGGGCCCCGAGGACCCGGTCCGCGAGCCAGCCCCCGGGCAGCCCGGCCATGAAGTTCAGGGACATGTAGGTCGCGAAGAGCGCGGTGGCCGTTTGCTGGGACATGCCCAGGCCGCCGTCGGCGGGGGCGGCGGTGAGGTAGAGGACGAGGATCGCCGCCATGCCGAAGAAGCTGAAGCGTTCCCACAGGTCGACGCCGAGCAGGGTGAGAAAACCACGGCGGGCCCCGGGGCCCGCGGCCCCGTTACGCGGTACGGCGGGGTCGTCCGCCCACGCGCCGGGCCGCAGCGGGCCGGACTGCTCGCCGTCCTCCTCGGGGCGTGGCGGCGCGGGATGCGTGAGGTCCTCCGGCCTGCTCCGGCTCACCGTGGCTGTCTCCTTCATCCGGTCCTCGAACGAGGACGTCCGGTCACGCCGGGCGGCCGCACGGCGGCGATGCCCGGTGCGCGTGATGTGTCCCACCCTGCAAGGGCCGTCTGGAGCGGGCCTGGTGTACGGCTGGGGCGGCGCGTGACGCCGGTGACCTCGTGCCGGGGCGTCAGATGTACTGTCGCCGGGCCCGGGAGTTCACCTCCTCGACGAGCTGCGCGTGCCGCTTGGAGGCCTGCGCCTGCTCATCGAGCGTGTCGCCGGTGAGGACCGCCTCGGCGAAGGCTCGCACGACGTTGCCGAACTGCCGGTCGGCGGGCAGGGTCAGCTCTTCGCGGTGGTCCTGCCGCTCCACGTACAGCACCGGCTGGTACGAGTCCGGCGGAGTGAACACCCGGTCCAGCCACAGCCTGCCGTGTGAGCCGGAGAGTTCGTAGTGCGTGCGGTACGCGTGCTCCATGCCGAATCTCAGCTGGGCCGTGACCCCGTCCTGCCGGAACAGCTGTACCGATCCGGAGACCACGACGTCACGCTGTCTGTCCACGCGCAGCACCGCGCCCGAGAGCCGCAGGTCGGGACCGAGGAAACGCCCCGCGGCGCGCAGCGGGTAGACCCCGATGTCGAACAGTGCTCCGCCCCCGACCGCCGGGAAGTTGCGGATGTCGTCCGAGGGCTTGGGCGGAATGGTGAACACGCCGGTGAAGTGGCGCAGTTCGCCGATCGCGCCGTCGGCCAGCCGCCGGTCCACGGCCGTGTGCTGGGCGTGATGGAGGAACATGAAGTTCTCGAGGAGTACCAGGCCGCGCGCGGCCGCCAGCTCCAGCAGGCGCCGCGTCGCCGCGGCGTCGGTCGTCAGCGGCTTTTCCGCCAGCACATGCTTGCCCGCGTCCAGGGCCCGTTCGATCCACTCGGCGTGCAGCATCGCGGGCAGCGGGACGTAGACGGCGTCCACGTCGTCGCGTTCGAGCAGGGCCTGGTAGCCCTCGACCGGCTCACCGCCGAACCGGTCCGCGAACCGCTTCGCCCGCTGCCCGTCCCGGCTCGCGAGGGCGACGACGTCGATCGTCTTCTCGTCGAGCATCGCGGGCAGGGTCCGCCGCCAGGCGATGTCGGCGCAGCCGATGACCCCCATCCGCACCACCGGAAGGCCTGTGACCCGCGCGCCCGTCACAGCCGGACCTCTCCTTCGGCGGAGGTCCGCGTGCCCCGAGCGGCCGTCGGCACGAGCTGTTCGTAGACCGGCAGCAGTCCCCTCTCCGCGGCCTCGGCCAGGGTGGGAGCCGCGGCGTCCTTGTCCGACCGGATCGGCGGTTCGGTCAGGCCCCAGGGTATGGCCAGCTCCGGGTCGAGCGCCTGGATGTCGATCATGGTTCCGGGGACGTACTCCTCGGAGCACAGGTAGTTCATGCAGGTGTCGTCGGCCAGCGCGAGGAAGGCGTGGCCGAGTCCGTCGGCGAGGTAGACGCCGATGCCGGAGCCCGCTTCCTGAAGGGTGACGTCGTACATGCCGAAGGTGGGTGACCCGATCCGCAGGTCCACCACCACGTCCAGCGCGGCACCGCGTACGCAAGTGACCAGCTTGGCCTGGCCCGGCGGGACTGTCGTACCGTGAATGCCGCGCAACGTGTTGCGCCCCGACACCGAGTAGTTCACCTGGGAGACCGTGAACTCGTGCCCCAGTGCCTCCGTCAGCGCACGGGCGCGCCAGGCCTCGAAGAACAGGCCGCGCCGGTCGGGCAGGTGCTCCGGCGTGATCCGGTACGCGTCCCGCACCGCCATTTCGCTGATCTCCATCACTTTCGCTCCTGTTCGCCTTCGAGTGCCGTCAGTTGGTGCCGGATGCCGGGCCGGCCGCCGCCGGGTGCCTCCGCCCTCATCCGACCGCCACCGGGGCGGGGACGGCCGCGAGGCAGCTGAGCAGGCAGCGGGCGGCGACGTCGACGTGATTGCCGTACCTCAGCAACGCGGTCAGCTGATCGACCGTCATCCAGCGGAAGTCGTCCGGGACGTCCAGCCCGAAGTCCTCGCCGGCATCGACCACCAGGTAGCGGTTCTCCGCGTGGAGGAACCTGCCTCCCTCCTCCGAGTGCACGACGTCGACCAGGGCCCGCGTGGCAGCCGCCCGTTCGAGGTCGTCCAGGTAGCGGGGCCGGAGTTCGGGCGACAGACAGGCGTAGTTGGCCGCGTTGCAGCTCACCGTCGGTGCCAGTTCGAGCACGTCGTGCGTGCCGGCCTCCGTCTTCGCGCGGACCAGCACATGGAAGACCCCGTCGATCGTCCGGCCCAGGAAGCCGATCACCCCGCGCCCGGCCGGTTTCAGCATCGGCTGCGACCACTGCGCCACCTCACGGTTGGTCGCCTGCACGTCCACGCCGACGATGGAGAAGTAGCGGCTCTCCTCGTGCACGATCTCGCCGCCCGTGCGTTTCCACCGCGCAAGCTGCGCCAACGGCACCGTTCGGCGGGTCAGGACGTACCTCGACTTCATCTCGGAGAGCCAGCTCAGCAGTTCCCCGTAGGCGTGGAGGGCCCCTCCCGGGCTCTCCTCGTGCCGTGGCGCACCGCCGTACTGCGAGAGGAGGAACGGCATGCCGGACAGCACCGTACGGGTGTCCATGTTGACCAGGTTGGGCTCCTTGAGCAGCACGGCGATCTGCTCGAGGTCGAGCCAGCAGTAGTCGTCGCGCACCGGCACCTCGCCCGTCACCTCGACGATCATGTTGCGGTTCCGCTTGCCGAGGAACCACGAACCCTGCTCGGACTGCAGGGCGTCGAAGACGACCCGGCCGCCCCGCGGGGCGACGAAGTGGTCGAGATACGGCACCGCGCTTCCCCGGTGCACCCGGGTGTAGTTGCTGCGGGTCGCCTGTACCGTCGGCGACAGCTGGAGCAGGTTGACGTTGCCCGGCTCCATCTTGGCCTGCAGCAGGCAGTGCGGCCGGCCGTCGATCATTTTGACGAGGATGCCGAGGATGCCGATCTCGGGCTGCACGATGATCGGCTGGGACCAGCTCGCCACTTCGCGGTGATCGGTGCGGATCTCCAGCCCGCAGACCGAGAAGAACCTGCCGCTGTCATGGACGATGTTTTCGGTGCCGGGTTCGAGGGCCCAGCCGGGCATCGACTCCAGCGGCGTCCTGGTGACGCGGTAGTCGTTGGCCCGGGTTCGTTCTGCCCACCAGGCGTGGAAGTCCGACAGATCGCGGAACACTCGTCCCCCTCAGTCGATCGCACGCAGCAGAGCGCGCGGCGCCGCCATCTGGCGCACGTACTGCCCGTAGCGGGTGTTTCCTATCCCCTGTCCCAACTCCCAGCACGCTTCGCGGTCGATGTATCCCATCCGCAGGGCGACCTCTTCGAGGCAGGCGATCCGGACGCCCTGGCGGTGCTCGAGGGTCTGGATGTACTGGCCTGCCGTGAGCAGCGCGTCGTGGGTGCCGGTGTCCAGCCAGGCGAAGCCGCGGCCGAGATCGACCATCCTGGCCGCGCCGCGTTCCAGGTAGACCCGGTTGACATCGGTGATCTCCAGCTCACCGCGGGGTGACGGCCGGATGTCGCGCGCGATGTCGAGGACGTCGTTGTCGTAGAAGTAGAGCCCGGTGACGGCCCGGTTGGACCGGGGACGCTTGGGCTTCTCCTCCAGCGAGATCAGTCTGCCCAGCTCGTCGACCTCACCGATGCCGTAGCGGTGCGGATCCGTCACCTCGTATCCGAACAGCACGCAGCCGTGCAGGGCACGCGCGTTGCGCTGCAACAGGCGCGCGAAGCCGGGGCCGTGGAAGATGTTGTCCCCGAGCACCAGTGCCACGGAATCCGTCCCCACGTGATCGCCACCGATCAGGAACGCCTCGGCGATTCCCCGCGGGCTCGCCTGCTCGGCGTAGCTGATGGACAGCCCGAGGGAGCTGCCGTCTCCGAAGAGCCGGCGGAATCCCGGCAGGTCCCTCGGTGTGGAGATGATCAGAATGTCCTGGATGCCTGCCAGCATCAGCACCGACATCGGGTAGTAGATCATCGGCTTGTCGTAGACCGGCAGGAGCTGCTTCGACACACCGACGGTGATCGGATTCAGTCGGGTGCCGCTTCCACCCGCGAGAACGATCCCTTTCACTTTTCCCTCTTTCGACGTGGGCGAGGGCGGACGGCCCCATGCTGGCGGTCCCGGCTCGAGCCCCGCTTGGGTGCGCAGGTGGGTCCGGGAGACCGCCGGCGTTCCGCCGCCCGGACCGTGCGTTCACCCTGCTTCCAGCCGGGGTCGAGTGGCCTGCCGGACACTTCCGAGCGATGTCTGCGCGTACGCGCCCCGCACTCTCCGGGAGGAGATCCGTTGACGAACTTCCTGTTCTGCACCAAGCCCATCTCCGGTCACATCACACCGGGACTGCCCGTTGCATCCGAGCTCGTACGGCGAGGTCACCGGGTGCGATGGATCGTCGAGGACGACTTCGCCGAGATGGTGGAGCGCGCGGGCGCGCGGCATGTCACGCCCGCGCACACGCCCAGTCTGGCGAACCTGATCGAGGCGGGCAGCGACCCGCTCAACGCCCAGTTCGTCGACCTCATCCCCGGCCAGCTCGCCGACTACCGCGCCTGTCTGGAGGAGTTTCCGGCGTCGGCCGTCATCACCGACTCCACGTCCGGGCTGGGCGCGATGATCCTGCACGAACTCGGCGGGCCCCCCTGGGCGACTCTCGGCGTCAGCCCGCTGGCGCTGCCGAGCCCGGAGACGCCGCCGTGGCGGTCCGGACTACCACCGGCCACCACGGCCGAGGACCGTGAGCGCTACCGCCGGATGCACTGGGAGCACGCCCATGTCCGGACACCGGGGGTGACCCGGGGCTTGAACGCGCTGCGGACCGGTCTCGGGCTCGCTCCCCTGGAGCCGGAGGTGTCGATCTGGGACATCCTCTGCTCGTCGTTCCTGCACCTGCAGTGCGGCACCCGGTCCCTGGACTATCCGCGCCCCGGCCTGAGTCCGGCGATCCGCTATGTCGGTGCGACCGTGGCGACCGAGCCCGGCGCCACCGCCGATCTGCCGCCGTGGTGGGGCGAGTTGCGGGGTGACAGGCCGGTGGTCTTCGTCTCGCAGGGCACTCTGGCCACCGATCCCGGCGACCTCGTCCTGCCCACGATCGACGCCCTGGCCGGGCAGGACGTCCTGCTGGTGGTCTCGACGCCCGATCCCCGGGGCCTGGGCCCGCTGCCGGAGAACGTACGGGCCGCGGCGTACGTCCCCTACCAGGACGTGCTCCCGCTGGCACAGGTCATGGTCACCAACGGCGGCTTCAACGGCGTGCAGATAGCCCTGAGCCACGGTGTCCCGCTGGTCGTGGCCGGCGACACCGACGACAAGCCGGAGGTGGCCAACCGTGTCCGGCTCGCGGGTGTCGGCATCGACCTGCACACCGGCCGGCCGAAGCCCGATCAGCTGAGCCGGGCCGTCGCGGAGGTCCTCGCGGACCCGTCGTACCGAGACCGGGCCGCCGGGGTGAGGGCCGACTTCGCCGGCCACGGAGGTGCCGCCGAAGCCGCGGACCTGCTCATCGAACTGGCCACCGGCGCCCTGCCCCGGCAGCCGGTATAACGCCGCATCGGGTCCGGACCGTGTGGTCCGGACCCGATGGTCCACATGTATGGCGCACCACGCGAACAGGGCGCCCGCGGGCTCAGCGGAACGAGTCGACGTTCTCCGCGACCCAGGCCGCGAACGTGAGCGGGGCCCGGCCGGTGATCCGCTCGACCGTGTCGAAGACCTCGGCGTCGTAGGGCGCGGACTGGCGCTTGAGTTCGAAGACGGCTGCCAGGTCCTCGGCGGAAACCCAGGCGGCGAACCGCTTGACGGTCTGCTCCTCGGTCTCCTCCACCAGCTTCAGCGGCCGTCCCAGGGCCTCGGCGAGGATCTGGAGGGATTCCGCGGGAGTGAGGGGCTCGGGCCCCGACAGCGGGTACGCCTTGCCCTCGTGTCCCTCGGTGGTGAGCACGACCGCCGCGACGGAGGCGATGTCACGCGGGTGGATGAGCGCCGACGTCGGGTCGCCCACGGTCACGTAGGCGATGCCCTCCGACGGCACCGACGCCCGCCAGGCACCCCGGTTGGACATGAAGGTGCCCGGGCGCAGCGTCGTCCACGGCACACCGGACTCCATGACGGCCTGCTCACCGGCGCGATGCATGCTGGTGATGGGGTCGTCCAGGCCGAAGTGGACACCGTTGGTCGACAGTTTGACGAGGTGCCGTACTCCGGCCTCGAGGGCGGCGGTGGCGAGGTTGCGTTCCAGGATGCCGTCGTCGCTCGACGCGAGGGTGAAGACCCGGTCGGCTCCGGCGACGGCCGGTCGCAGGGTCTCCGGCTGGGAGAGGTCGCCCTTGACGACCTCGACGGCGGGGTCGAAGGCGGCCCGCTCCGGGTTTCGGGTCAGGGCCCGGACCTGCTCGCCCTTGTCGACCAGCTGTCGCACGAGCTCGCTGCCGACAGTGCCGGTGGCACCGGTTACCAGAATCATGATGCGGAGATCTCCGTTCGAGGGGGGAGGAGCCGGCCTTGCTCAGGCCAGCTGGTCGTTCGTCGTGTCAGCGGCCGGTCCGTCGTCTTCCTGGGCGTCCTCGTCCCTGCTCCGCAGGGGGATGTCCTTGAGGAAGAGCGCGCACGCGAGTCCGCCGGCCAGAACGACCGCGGCGAGCAGGAAGACCGGGCTCAGGGAGTCGGCGTACGCCTGGGCCAGTCCGTGCCGCACGTCGGCGGGCAGTTGCCGGACCTTCTCGGCGTCGGCGGCACGATCCAGGTCGAACGTGCGCAGCGCGGCGGCCGGCAGGCGGCGTGCCAGGTGGTCGTGCAGCGGCCCGTAGAAGACGGCCGCGAAGATCGAGATGCCCAGTGACGTGCCGATCGCGCGGCTGAAGGTGATGGTCGCCGAGACCGCGCCGATGTCCTCGGGCGAGGCGGTGTTCTGCGCGGCCATGGTGAGGACCTGCATGTTCAGACCGGCCGCCACACCCAGCACGAACATGTAGACGGCGGCGAGCGGTCGCGAGGTGTCGGCGTTCATGGTGGCCATGGCGGCCGTCGCGATGATGCCGAGGGCCATGCTGAGCACCGGGTACCAGCGGTAGGAGCCGGTCTGTGAGATGCGTTTGGAACTGACGATGGATGAGGCGACCAGGCCGGCCATCATCGGCAGCAGCAGCAGACCCGAGACCATCGGGCTGGCGCCGGTGACCGCCTGGGTGAACAGGGCCAGGAAGTTCACCGCGCCCAGGAAGACGAAGCCGGCGGCGAAGCTGACCAGCGCGCACACCGTGAACGTGGGGTTGCGGAAGAGGTGGGGCGGGATGACCGGTTCCACGGCCCTGCGCTCCACGGGCACGAAAGCCGCGGTGGCGACCAGGGCGATCGCGATCAGTGCGACGATGACCGGCGAGGACCACTCGTACTTCGTGCCTGCCCACGTGGCGACGAGGGAGGCTGCCACGACCGCGGTGCTGAGCAGCAGCACCCCCGCGTAGTCGATGCGGACCGGGCGTACCGTCCGGGGAAGCTTGAGGTGGCGGCCCACCAGCAGCAGCGCGCCCACGCCGATGGGCACGTTGACCAGGAAGACCCAGCGCCAGCCCACGAGATCGGTCAGCAGCCCGCCGAGCGGCGGGCCCGCGAGCGCGGAGGCCGCGAAGGCGAGCGAGAAGTACCCGTAGTACCGCGCCGCCGCACGCGGGCTCAGCATGCCGCCGATGATCGACAGCACGGACACGAAGAGGCCGCCCGCGCCGATGCCCTGCACGACGCGGAAGGTGATGAACTGCCCCATGCTCTGCGCCGCACCGCTGGCCGCCGATCCCACGACGAAGAGCAGGATCGCCAGCAGGAAGACCTCTTTGCGACCGAACAGGTCGCTGAGCTTGCCGTAGATGGGCGTCATGACCGTGGAGGAGATGACGTAGGCCGTGGTGATCCAGGCCAGCTGGTCCAGTCCGCCGAGGTCCGCGACGAGGCGCGGGATGGCGGTGGCGACGATCTGCGCGTCGAGCATGGCGAGGAACACGGACAGCAGCAGGCCGGTCATGACGAGGCCGATCCGCTGCGTGGGCGGTGGCGGATCGGCGGGTGAGACGCGGCTCGTGCGCGCCTTGGAGGGTTTCACGGCACTCCTTGCGGACTGAGCGAGGACGAGTTGCATACTAGCACGCACTTAATTGCAAGACTGCATGCATTTGTGGAGCGACATGATTTTGCACCCGGCGGAACGGCCCCTCACACCGCGGAGCCCACCTCACGGTGCGGCACCGACGCCTCCCACCACGAGGGGTTGTCCCGGTACCACGCGACGGTCTCAGCCAGGCCTTCGGCGAAGTCCCGTCCCGGGGCGTACCCCAACTCCTCGTGAGCCTTGGACCAGTCCACGGAGTAGCGGCGGTCATGCCCCTTGCGGTCCGTGACATGACGGACCCGGCTCCAGTCGGCGCCGCACGCCGCCAGGAGCTGCCCGGTCAGCTCACGGTTCGTCAGTTCCGTGCCGCCGCCGATGTTGTAGATCTCGCCGGGCCGTCCCAGGGTGCGCACCGACTCGATGCCGCGCACGTGGTCGTCGACGTGCAACCAGTCCCGGACATGGAGTCCGTCGCCGTAGAGCGGCACGTGCCGGCCCTCCATGAGCGTGGTCACGAACCGCGGGATCAGCTTCTCGGGCAGCTGCCGCGGCCCGTAGTTGTTGGAACACCGGGTGATCCGCACGTCCAGTCCGTGGGTGCGGTGCTGCGCCAGCGCCAGCAGGTCGGAAGCGGCTTTGGACGCGGCGTACGGCGAGTTGGGGGCGAGCGGAGCGTCCTCCTTGGACGAGCCGTGCTCCACCGAGCCGTACACCTCGTCCGTGGAGATGTGCAGGAACGTACGGACCCCGGTGTGCAGTGCGGCGTCCAGCAGCGTCTGGGTGCCCAGGACATTGGTGCGCACGAAGGCGTCGGCCGACTCGATGGAGCGGTCCACGTGCGTCTCCGCGGCGAAGTGCACGACCTGGTCGTGGCCGGCGAGCAACCGGCGGACCAGAGCGGCGTCCGCGATGTCGCCGTGGACCACCCGCAGTGAGGGGTGCCCCCTCACCGGATCGAGGTTGGCGGGATTGCCCGCGTACGTGAACTTGTCGAGGACGGTCAGCAGCAGACCGCCGTCGTGCTCCCGACCGAGCAGGTGCCGGACGTAGTGGGACCCGATGAATCCGGCTCCGCCGGTGACCAGGATGCGTTGCTGCGCCACGTGGTTGTCTCCTCTTGAAGGCACGGCGACCGGGGCCGCGAGAGTTCCCGCGGAGGGAGCCCGCACAGGCGGGAAAGCGCCCACGGCGCCCCGGTCCCGTGCGATCTCAATAGCGGGCGAGGACCCGGTAGATCTCGAACGGGCGGTCCCGCTCGGTGTCGCGGAACTCACGCAGAGGAGCCGTCTGGTCCTTGTGCGCCGCGCCGCGCTCCCATGTCTCGAAGGACTCCCAGCTGTCCCAGTGGCTGACCACGACGTAACTGTCGGGGCGCCCCTGCTCGTTCATGAGCTGGTTGCCCAGCAGGCCGGGTGTGCCGGCCATGCGGCGGCTGGCCTCGTGGTAGGCCGCCAGGACGTCCTCGCCCCGGTCGGACAGGTGGTACAGCACCACCTCCACGGCCGGTGCGGTCGTCATGCCACCGCTCCCGCCAGGCTCGCCACGATCCGCATCGTGGCCATGGAGCCGCCACTGCGGAAGGGGTGCAGCCTGGTGCGGTGCTGAAGGTGGGTGTCGCTCGTCTCGAACTGGCGGAACTGCGGCTCGTCGACCCAGTCGCTGACGATGTAGTAGATGCCCTCCTCGTCCTCGGTGGTGCTCTTGGCCAGCCACTGGCCGCGGTTGGCCGGATGGCCGGTGACCGAGTCACCGACCTCCTGCCACACCCGCTCGAAGTCGGCCTCCATGCCTTGCTTGATCTGCATGCGCAGCATGACCCGGAACGTCGCGTCGGTCATGGTCAGATGCCTCCGTCCACGTTGAGGGTCTCGCCGGTGACGTAGGCCGACAGGTCGCTGAGGAGGAACAGCACCGGGGCGGCCAGCTCGTCGACGCGGCCGAGCCGGGCCAGGGCGGTCTTCTGCGAGTAGGTGGCGCGCAGGCCCTCGGCGCGTTCGGCCGGCAGCGTGTCGAACGCCTCCGTCTCGATGACGCCGGGGGCGACCACGTTGACCCGGATGCCCTTGCCGCCCAGTTCCTTGGACAGCGAGCGGGTCAGGCCGATCATTGCCGCCTTGGCGGCGGTGTAGTGGGCGCGCAGCGGGATGCCCGCGGCGGCACCGCGGGAGCCGATGTTGACGACGGAGGCGCCCTGACCGAGCAGCGGCAGCGCCTGCTGGATGACGCGGTACGTCGCCGTCAGGTTGGTGTCCAGGACGCGCGACCACTCCTCCGGAGCCAGCTCCGCGAACGGGATGTGGCTGATGACACCGGCGTTGTTGACGATGCCGTCGAGCTTGCCGTACTTCTCCTTGACGGTCTCGATCAGCGAGTCGACCTGGGCCAGGTCACCGACGTCGGTGCGTATGACGTGGTGGTCGCCGCCGGTCTCCTTGAGCTCTCGGCGCAGGCTCTCGACGTACTCGCTCTCCTGCACGTAGCAGGTGATGACGTCGGCGCCGGCGCGGGCGGCGGCGAGCACGATGCCCCGCCCGATGCCCCGGGAGCCACCGGTGACCAGGATCTTCTTGCCCTGCAGTCCGAGTTCCACCTGGGATGTCCTTCCGTGGAGCGACGGGCGGTTCACACGCAGCCGTCGACGTGGATGTTCTGTCCGGTGATGTAGGAGGCCTGGTCGCTGATGAGGAACAGCGTGACGTCGGCGATCTCCTGCGGGGTGCCGAGGCGGCCGAGGGCGGCGAACTTGGAGAAGATCGCGCGCTGCTGGGCTGCCGCCTCGGCCGGCAGCTCGTCCAGGGCCTCGGTGTCGATGCGGCCGGGCGAGATGGTGTTGACGCGGATGCCCTGGGGGCCGAGTTCGCGGGCGAGGGAGCGGGTCAGACCGACCAGGCCCTGCTTGACGGCCGTGTAGTGGGCGCCGCCGGCCATGCCGATGCGGGCCACGGTCGAGCCGAGGTTGACGATGGAGGCACCCTGACCGAGCAGCGGCAGCACGGCCTGGGTGACCTGGTGGGTGCCGGTCAGGTTGGACTGCACGCTGGCGGCCCAGGCGGCGTCGGTGAGTTCGGCGTACGGGGCCGGGGAGAAGTCGCCCGCGTTGTTGACGACCGCGTCGAGCCCACCGAACAGGTCCCGGGCCCGTTCGGCCAGCAGGCGGGCGCCGTCGGCGTCGCTCGCGTCGGCGCGTACCAGGTGCCCGGTGCCGGACAGCCCCGCGAGTTCCTTGCCCAGCGAGGCGACGTAGTCGTTCTCCTGCCGGTAGCAGGTGATGACGTCGGCGCCGGCGCGGGCGGCGGCGAGCACGATGCCCCGCCCGATGCCCCGGGAGCCACCGGTGACCAGGATGCGTTTGCCCGCCAGATCCGCGAACGGGGCCCGCAGCGCATGCGCCGCGGTCTCGAGCTTCCTCTTGATGATGCCCATCTGGACGACGCTGTTGCGGTTGATGCGGTCGGTCATGCCGGCGTCGTCCAGCGGGGCCCCTTCCTTCATGTGGAAGTCCTGGGTCCACTGCATCCGGACGCCCTTGTCCGTCTGGGTGTACTCCCAGGAGATGTTCATGTACTCGAACGGCCCGGTCTCCACCCGGTGCGCGCGGACCGTCCGGGTGGCGGCGTCGATGGTGCGCTGGGAGACCCAGCTCCATACCTTGCCGTTCTCATCGGGGTGGAGGGCGAGCCGGAAGGTGACGGTCGGCCCGTCCTGTTCGAGGATCTCGGCGAGGGAGTACTCGTTGAAGAGCTCGGGCCACGACGCCACGTCGTTGGTGCGTTCCCAGACGAAGTCCATGGGGGCGTCGATGACGATGGAGTTGCTGGTGTGCCCCGCCATCAGCGTCCGCCCTCCCCGGTCCGTACGTTCAGTTGTGCGCGCATGACGTCCTGCCTTTCGGTTTCGCGGGGTCAGGTGAGGTGGTCGGTGCGGTCGCCGGCGCCCAGCACGAGCGCGGAGGTGAAGCCGCCGTGTCCGCGGGCGAGCACCACGGCGGTACGCAGCGGTGTGTGCCGGGGGCGTTCGACGACGAGGTCGAGGCCCAGGTGCCCGGCTCCGCCGGTGCCGGCGGTGTGGGGGATGGCTCCGGCGGTCAGGCTCAGCAGGGCGGTCGCCACGTCTAGGGCCGCACCGCCCGCGTACAGCCGGCCGGTGAGTGTCTTGGGCGCGGTCACCGGCACCCGGCCGGCCCCGAACACCTCGTTGATCGCGGCGGCTTCGGCCCGGTCGAGGTCCGCGACGCCGACGGCGTCGGCGAAGACGACGTCCACGGCGCCGACGGTGATCCCGGCGTCCGCGAGGGCGCGCCGGATCACCGCGGCCAGCACGGGCGGGCGCCCGGAGCCGGCGGGCGGGTCGAACCCGGCGGCGTAGCCGAGGATCCGGCCGTAGTGGGAGGCGCCCCGCTCGCGGGCACCCTCCTCCGTCTCCACGACCAGGATGGCGCCGCCTTCGCCCGGTACGTAGCCGCGGGCGGCCTCGTCGAAGGGCAGGTAGGCGCGGGTCGGGTCGTCCTCGGTGGAGAGTGCGCCGGTGGACAGCTGGGCGGTCAGGCCGTACGGGCACAGCGAGGCGTCCGTACCGCCGGACAGGACCAGCCGGGAACCGGTGTCCAGCAGCCGCCGGGACTGGCCCAGCGCGTCCAGTCCCCCGGCCTGCTCGGCGCAGATGACACCGCAGGGGCCGCGCATGCCGTGCCGGATGGACACCTGGCCGGTGGTGGCCGCGTAGAACCAGGCGATCGACTGGTACGCGCCGACCCAGGCCGGTCCCCGCTGGTACAGGTTCTCCATCTCGTGCTGGCCGAACTCGGTGCCGCCGGACGAACTCGCGGTGACCACGGCCATCTCGTACTCGGGCAGCTGCGCCGGGTCGGCGCCCGCGTCGGCGAGCGCGGCCTCGGCTGCCGCGAGAGCGACATGCGTGTAGCGGTCGGTCTGCATGATGAGACGGCTGGGAACGTGGTCGCGGGCGTCGAAGCCCGGCACCTCCCCCGCCACCTTCACCGGGTACGAGGACGGGTCGAAGCGGGTGATGCGGCCCAGTCCGCTCTTGCCGGACAGCACGGACTCCCAGTGCCGGCGGGCCCCGATGCCGGTGGGGGCGATCACGCCGAGGCCGGTGACGACCGCGGCGCGCCGTCGCCCTTCGGGTATGCCGAGCGCGCTCATGCCGCCGTCCTTCCGGTCCCGGCGCCGGGACGGCCGAGAATCATGGCGCTCTGGAAGCCGCCGAATCCGCTGCCGACGCTGAGTACGTGGTCCATCCGGTGCTCCCGAGCGGTCACCGGCACGTAGTCGAGGTCGCACTTGGGGTCCGGGACCGACAGGTTCGCCGTCGGCGGCACCACCTGGTGCCGCAGCGCCAAGGCGCACGCGGCCACCTCCAGGGAGCCGATCGCACCCAGCGAGTGCCCGATCATCGACTTGATGGAGCTGACCGGGACCTCGTACGCGCGCTGCCCCAGGCTCCGCTTGAACGCGGCGGTCTCGTGCCGGTCGTTCTGCTTGGTGCCCGAGCCGTGCGCGTTGATGTAGCCGATGTCCTCCGGGTCGAGGCGAGCGCGGTCCAGGGCGACGCGGATGGCCTCGGCCATCTCGCGGCCCTCGGGCTTGAGCCCGGTCATGTGGAACGCGTTGGAGCGGCTGGCGAAGCCGACCACCTCGGCGTAGCCGGTGGCACCGCGGCGACGGGCCGACTCGGCGTCCTCGATGACCATGACCGCGGCGCCCTCGCCGAGGACGAACCCGTCACGGCGGCCGTCGAAGGGCCGGGAGGCCGCGGCGGCGTCCCCGCCGGTGTTGGGCGTGGTCGCCTTGATGGCGTCGAAGCAGGCGGAGGTGATCGGCGACAGCGGGGCGTCGGTGGCGCCCGCGATGACGATGTCGGCGGTGCCCTCCTCGATGAGCTGGACGCCGTGGGCGACCGCGTCCAGGCCGGACGTGCAGCCGGTGGAGATCAGTGCGACGGGGCCCTCCGCCCCTGTCTGCCAGGCGACCTCGGCCGCCAGGGTGCTGGGAACCATGTAGCCGTACAGGTGCGGGACGCCGTAGGTGTGGTCGACGAGCCAGTTCCTGCCGCCGTCCGAGAGGACCGCGTACTCGTCCTCCAGGCCGGTGGTGCAGCCGACGGCACTGCCGATGCTGACGGCGACCCGGCCCGGGTCCCCGGCCCCGAGGTCGATGCCGCTGTCCTCGACGGCCTCGCGGGCGGCGACGACCGCGAACTGGGCGGCCCGGTCCATCCTGCGGACCTCCTGGTCGCTCAGGCCCGCGGCCACCGGGTCGAAGTCGCACTCGGCGGCGACCCGGGAGCGGAAGTCCGACGCGTCGAACAGGGTGATGTCCCGGGTGGCCGTGCGGCCGTTGGACAGCAGATCCCAGTAGGCGTCCCGGCCGATGCCGCCGGGGGCGACGGCTCCGACCCCGGTGATGACGGCACGACGGCTCATCGGGCCCCTCCGACGTCCGGGTTGGCGCCGCCCTCGACGAGCGGGGTCTCGGTGTCGACGTGCCCGAGCTCCGGGCGCGGCGCCAGCGGGGACAGGTGGAACACCACGTGGGCCGGTTCCTGGCCGGCGTTGACTAGGCGGTGGCGCACGCCGATCGGGACGAGCAGGGAGTCGCCCGGGCCGATGCGTACGGGCTCCCCGTCGAGGCTGATCTCCAGATCACCGGAGACGACGTGCAGGAACTCCTCGGAGTACGGGTGCAGGTGCTCGGTGACGTACTCCCCCGGGGCCAGCCTGAGCGTCCCGCCGAAGCCGGAGGTGCAGCCGACGGTGCGCGGGCTGAGGGTGATCCGGATGTCGCCGCCGCGCTTGCGGTTGGAGGCCACGTCCTCGAAGTTGACCTTGCTGCGGTTCGCCGCTGTGGTCATCGGGCACCGCCCAGGGTCGGACCGGACGGCTTGGTGGTGACGGGACCGTCCTGCGGGGTCCAGGTGTAGAACGGCACGGCCATCGCGTCGCGCGGCTCACGCCAGTTCGGGTCGTAGGGAGAGATGAACTCCTGCAGACGGGTGTTGATGTCGTTGTACAGCGGGTGGCTGCGCGCCTTGTACAGGTTCGGGCCGATGTCCTGCTCGGCCTCGACGAGGTGGAAGTACAGGTCGTGGAAGGCGAACAGGGTCCGCCTGGAGACGCCCACCATGTGCGGCAGGTCGGTGCTGTCCGAGTCCGCGAAGACCTTGGCGACGCCCTCGGCGTCGGCGAGATTCATCCGCGCCACGATCAGTGTGCGGTGCACGTTGCCCTCCTGGCTTCTTCGGTCGTGACCCCACCCTCGCGGGGGGCTCTCGAAGCTGTCTTGAACCGGTCTGGAACGGCCGACCGGGCGGTCACAGCCGCAGGTCGATCCGGTACTCGGTCAGCCAGGTCTCGAGCTGCAGCACCATCTCCATGCTGGCCCGCTCGACCCAGGCGAAGGCACCCTGCGGGGACCTGCCGGCGGTGGTTGCGTCGGCGGTCGCCGAGGTGTCGAGCAGAGGCGCGACGGCGGCGTTGCGGTCGCCGGCCAGCTCGGTGAACCGGCGCCGCACGAAGTCCCCGTAGGCCGCTTCCTGGGTGGTGGGGTAGGCGCTCTTCTTGCGCTGCAGTACGGCCTCGGGCAGCAGGTCGGCCACCGCGGAGCGCAGCAGGCTCTTCTCGACCCCGTCCACGCGCTTCATGGCGGCCGGCACGTTGTAGACGTACTCGACCAGCGCCCGGTCGCAGAACGGCGGCCGTAGCTGCACACCGTGGGCCATGCTCATGCGGTCGGCGCGGTCGAGGTGGGTGGGTGCCCACCGGGTGAGAGCGAGGTAGGTGACCTCGCGGGCCCGGCGCTCGGCGGGAGTGTCCCCGTCGATGTGCGGGACCTCGGTGAGGGCGTCGCGGTAGTGCTGGTCGGCGTAGCCGATGAAGTCGAGGTCCTTGCGCAGCCGACGGTCGATCATGGAGGTGCCCAGGCCGCTTGCGGCGGCGTCGTGGCCACGCTCGAAGGAGACCCAGGGGAACGTCTGAGAGTTGCTGTGCTGCGGGTCGTAGGCCCAGAAGTAGCCGTTGAAGACCTCGTCGGCGGTCTCGCCGGAGAGCACGGCGGCGAAGCCTTCCGCGCGCAGCCGGGCGAAGAACTGGATGAGGGAGACGTCCATGTCGCCGAGCGGGGACGGGGCGTCCTGCACGCGCAGGGAGGCCGCGTGCACCTCGGGGTCCGTGAGCGCGGCCGTGTCGAGGAGGATCTCGGTGTGCCGCGAGCCGATGTGCTGCGAGGCGAGGGCCGCGAAGGGCGCGTCCGGTGTTGCGCGCATCGTGGGGTGCGGTTCGAAGTTCTCGGTGTAGCCGGTGAAGTTCACCGAGAAGCTGCGCAGCGGGCCGGCGCCTTCGGCGGTGAGCGACCGGTGGGCCAGGGCCGTCAGGGCGCTGGAGTCGATGCCGCCGGAGAGCATCGCGCCGACCGGCACGTCGGCGCGCAGGTGGGAGGCGACCGCGTCGGCGAGCAGGCCGCGCACGGTGGCGACGGTGTCCTCGAGGCTGTCGGTGTGCTCCCGTGCGGGCAGCGACCAGTAGCGCTTGTCGTGGCTGCCCGGTCGGCGCACGACCAGGACGTGGCCGGGAACGACCTCGCGCATGCCGCGGTAGACGGCCGTGCCGGGTTTGCGGCTGTGCGCGAACAGTTCGCGCAGGCCGTCGGCGTCCACGACCGGTTCCACGTCGGGGTGGGCGAGGATCGCCTTGGCCTCGGAGCCGAAGATGACGCCGGTGGGGGTCGGGTGGTAGCTGAGCGGCTTGACGCCGAGGCGGTCGCGGGCCAGCAGGAGCTCCTGGCTGCGGACGTCCCACACGGCGATCGCGAAGAGGCCTTCCAGGCGGGTGAGGAAGTCGGCGCCCCACTCCAGGTAGGCGCGCAGGGCGGTCTCACCGTCGCCTCCACCGGTGAACCGGTGGCCTCTGGCCGCCAGTTCGGTGCGCAGCTCGGTGTGGTTGGTGATGGCCCCGTCGAGGGTGAGGACCGCGACCGTGGTGCCGCCTTCGGTGATGTGGACGGCGGGCTGTGTCCCGGACTCCGTCACGTCGAGCAGCGCCAGGCGCCGGTGGGCGAGAGCGGCGTGGCCCTCGGCCCAGGTGCCCCGGCCGTCCGGGCCGCGGTGGGTGAGGGTGGCCGCCATGGCCTCGACGACGTCGGCCCGCGGGGACAGGTCCCGCTCGAAGTCGACCCAGCCGGCGATTGCGCTCATCGGGAGGTCCTCTCGTTCACGGCGAGTTCGGTGGTGTCGCCGGGCTCGGTGGCGAGCGTGACGGCGACGAGGGTGAGCGGGATGCCGGTGACGGCGGCGCGGAAGTCGTCCAGGCCGGGCGCGGGCCCGTCGCTCACGCTGATGCCGAGGCGGCGCTGCGCGGCTTCGGCCCCGTAGCGCTCGTACAGCTCCAGGTATCCGCGGGCGGTCGTCTCGGGGTCGGTGACCAGTGCGAAGCGGGCCGCCGTGCGCCTGCCGTTCCAGGTGAGCTCACCGGCGGCTTCGGTGCGGAAGTTGTGGCGCCAGGAGCTGCCGGTGGCGATGTACAGGGCGCCGCCGAGGCGGTGGACGCCCGCGGGCACGGTGTACGCGCGCCCGGTGCGGCGGCCGGTGAAGTGCACCAGTGCGAGGTGGGCCGCGACCGGTCCGGGGTCGGGGCTGGACAGGAGCGCGGTCATCCGGGCGTTGGTGGCGGCGCGGTCCTCGCCGCCGGGCAGCGGTCGGGTGATGCGCGCGCCGGCCGCCGCGGTCTGCTCGATCGCGGTCATGACAGCACCACCGCGGCCGCGGTCAGGGCGCAGCCGGCGACGGCGAAGCAGGTGCGCAGCAGGTGCCAGTCGCGCCACTGGATCCGCGGGTCGTCCCATCCGGGGCCGATGTCCTCGGGCTGTGTCGTCTTGACCCGGTTGTTGATGGGGACGTTCCTGGTCTGGGAGACGACGGCGACACCGGTCATGGCGAGTGCCGCGGCGATGAACAGCCCGCGCGGCGCGGCCTCTTCGGCGCGCACGGCGAACGCCGCGTCGACGACGACGCTGCCGGACACGATGAACGGCATGATCCGGTCGTAGCGCTTACCGAGCAGCTTGTGCGTGTCGACATAGCGGTCGGGGGTCATCGCGATCAGGGCGGGCATGACACTGATCGCCACGGCGAACAGCACCCCCGCCACCAGCCCGGTGCCCAACAGCACCAGCACACTCAGGGTTTCCACCACGGCCCAAGGCCTCCCGTCCCTCACGGATCGTCAACAGCGATGAGGGCGACGGTTCCAGCGGTGCCTCGTGTGCCGCTCGAAGCGGTCTTGACGGGCGGGCGGGTCCCGGCAACCACGGCACGGGGCGCGTGCGCAGCCCGAGCGGCCCTCTAGCCGGGCCCTGTTCGCTGGCCGGGAGTCCCGAACCGCATGAGGACCTGAAACGGCATCGAGACAAGGGAGCACATCCGGTGGCGGAGCAAACCGACGTACTGATCGTGGGCGGCAGCATGGTGGGCCTCGCCCAGGCCCTGTTCCTCGCCCAGCAGGGCATCCGGCCGGTGCTCGTCGAGCGGCACACGCACATCTCGGCGCACCCGCGGGCGCAGGCGGCCAGTCCCCGCACGATGGAGCTGATGCGCGCGCTGGGCCTGGAGCAGAAGGTGCGCAGGCAGGAGAACCCGCACGCGCAGTACGGCGACATCCTGCAGGTGGAGTCGCTCACGGGCGCCGAGCTGGGCCGCTTCGACGGGCCCTTCCGGCACGACCCGAACGAGGTCAGCACCACCGGGTGGACTCTGATCGGCCAGGACCGGTTCGAGCCGGTCCTGCGCGCGAAGGCCGAGGAGCTGGGCGCGGACATCCGGTTCGCCACCGAGCTGGTGAGCTACGAGCAGGACGCCGACGGGGTCACCGCGGTGCTGCGGGACCTGCGGCACGACACCGAGACCACGGTCCGCGCGAAGTACCTCGTCGCCGCGGACGGGTTCCGCAGCCCGATCCGTGAAGAGCTGGGCATCGGCACGCACGGCCAGGGCGTCTTCGGTCGCCAGATGAACATCATCTTCCATGCCGCGCTCGACGAGTACGTCGCCGGCCGCGAGTTCTTCCTGTGCTTCGTCAGCAACGACAAGGTCAAGGGCGTGCTGGGCCGGCTCGACGACGCGGACCGCTGGGTGCTGGCGCCGAGCCTGCCGCCTCAGGAGACCCACGCCGAGTACTCCGACGAGGACTGCGTCGCGATGGTGCGGGCCGCGGTCGGTGTGCCGGACCTGGACGTGGCGGTGGAGTCGAGCAGCAGTTGGGAGATCGCGGCACGGATCGCCGACCGCTTTCGCTCCGGCCGGGTGCTGCTCACCGGTGACGCCGCCCATGTCATGCCGCCCACCGGCGGGTTCGGCGGCAACATGGGGCTGCAGGACGCGCACAACCTGGCATGGAAGCTGGCGCTGGTGCTGCGCGGGCAGGCCGGTGTGGAACTCCTGGACTCGTACGAGGAGGAGCGGCTCCCGGTCGCCGAGTTCACGGTCGAACAGGGGGTGATCCGCTACCTGCAGCGCAGTGGCCTGGACGAGGAGGTGGCAGCCCGGCATCGGCCGGAGACCACCGTGCTGTTCGGCCATGTCTACCGTTCGGGCGCGGTGCTGGCCGAGCCCGGCGGGGACGACGGCGCCCCGGTGGAGGACCCCACCCAGCCCTCGGGCCGGCCGGGCACCCGGGCCCCGCACGTCGTACTGCGCACGGCCGGTGCGGACACGGCCCTGCACGACACGCTGACGGGCGGCTGGCTCCTGCTGGCCGGGCCGGACGACGGGCTGTGGGAGCGGGCGGCGTCCGGTGTGTCCCGGCTGACCGGTGTCGACATCGCCTTCCACCGGCTGGGCGGTGAGGAACCGGCGCCGGTGGTCGAGGACTTCCTCAAGAAGTACGGCATCACGGCCTCCGGTGCGGTGCTGGTCCGCCCCGACGGGTTCCTGGCCTGGCGCTCGGCCGAGCAGCCCTCGGACCCGGCGGTCGAATTGTCGGCGGTCGTCCACCGGTTGCTGTCACGCACGCTCTGAGCGACCGGCGGTCCCGCATACGACTGGGCGCGTCTCCCCGTTCGGGAGGCGCGCCCAGTCATGTGGGGGGCCGGTCAGTCCAGGCAGAGGACGCGGCGCAGCACCGTGGTCAGGATGTGGGCGACGTCCCCTTCGGGGCTGCCGGACGAGCGCCAGGCGACGAAGCCGTCGGGGCGGACCAGTACCGCGCCGCCCGGGGCGATGCCGTAGCGCTCGGTGAAGGTGTCCTCGGTGTCGGTGTAGTCGCCGCCCTCGCCGATGCCGCGCACGGTCATCACCAGGCCGAGGTCCCGGCCGGCCTGTGCGGCGGCGGCCCACGGGCCGACGGCCCCGGCGGTCAGCAGGGTGAAACCGACCGGGAAGAGGTCCACCGTGGAGAACGGCCCGTGCGCGCCCTCGACGGTGACATGCGGGGCGCGGGTACCGGGCCGGCCGCTGGGCTTGTCGGGGTTCTCGGTGACGGTCCACAGCTGGGGGTCCTCACCGACGAACGCGCCCGCCGGGTAGGCGAATCCGAAGGTCATCGTGGTCTCGTCGACCAGGTCCTCGGCGACGTCCTGGAATTGCTTGCCCTCGCGGACGGCGAAGCGCAGCATCGCCTGGCGCACCGTCTCCTCGGCGACCGGGCGGCGCTCGGAGTCGTACGTGGCCGGCAGGTCCCGTCCGGCCTTGCCGTCCAGCACGAGGGCCAGCTTCCAGGCCAGGTTGTAGGCGTCCTGGATACCGGTGCTGGCGCCGAAGGCACCGGTGGGCGGCATCACGTGGGCGGCATCGCCGGCGACGAGGAAGCGGCCGGTGGCGAAGGTGTCGGCGATCCGCGCGGAGATGTCCCAGGCCGGCATGTCGACCGACTCGATGGTCAGCGGCAGGTCGGGGACGCCGACGGCCGCCCGGACCAGTTCGACGCAGCGCTCCTCGGTGAAGTCCTCGGCGCTCTGTCCCTTCTCCGGGAAGAAGGAGACGTTGATGACCCACTTGCGGTCGTTGTCGATCGGGATGATCGTGCCGCGCACGGCGGGGTTGTTGACATAGGCAGCGATGATCTTGCGGCCGCGCAGGGCCTCGGTCAGGTCGGCGTCGAAGAAGAAGCTGACGAGGTTGGTGATGGTCCCGCGGCCGTGGGCGCCGATGCCCAGCAGCTCACGGAGCGGGCTGCGGCTGCCGTCGGCGGCGACGACGTACTCGGCGCGCAGCTGGGAGCTCTCGCCGGTGCCGACGTCGGTGAGGGTGGCGGTCACCCCGTCGGAGTCCTCGGCGACGGCGTCGAGGCGGGTGTGGAAGCGCAGGTCGACGCCGACTTCCTCGGCGCGCTTGCGCAGGATCGGCTCGAGCTGGTTCTGGTCGATCAGCGTCCACTGGGTGGGGCTGATCCGGCTGATGTCCTCGATGGAGGCGTTGGGCATGCGGACCCGCTCGTTGCCGGCGAGGGTCTCGACGTGCACCAGGTCGGTGTTGCCGGAGATCGGCGAACGGCCGGCCCTGACCCGCTCCTCCATGCCGACCGCGCGGTACAGCTCCATGGTGCGCGGGTTGATGGCACGGGCCTTGGGATGGACCGAGGTGCTCGGGTGGCGCTCGACCAGCGTGGCCCGCACACCGTGGTGGGCGAGGAAGACCGCGGCGGACAGTCCGGTGAGGCCACCGCCGACGATGAGAACGGGCACCTTCTCCTGGCTCATGTTGACTCCTTGGGTGGTCGGGGCGGCCGTGCCGTCCGAGTCGGTCATCGGGTCGCCGTCACCAGCGTGTGAGTGCCGAGCAGCGGCTCTGCGACGGCGTCGGTGAATCCGGCCTCGCGCAGCCAGGCGTACAGGTCCCCGACGCGGTACTCGGAGCCGTCGGGGCTGACCAGGCGCATGTGCAGGCTGGAGAGCAGGCGTTCGGCGTCGCGGCGTTCGTCGTCGATCATCCGGTCGTACACGAGGATCCGTCCGCCGGGGTTGACGGCCGCGTGGACCCTGCGCAGCAGTTCCCGGCGCCGGTCGGTGTCGAAGCCGTGCAGGATGTGGCCGAGCACGATGACGTCGGCCCGGGGGATGTCGTCGGTGAAGAAGTCGCCGCCGGTGAACTCGATGCGGTCGGCGTACCCGAGGCGGCCGACGTGCTCGGTGAACAGCGGCCGGGTGCGCTCCAGGTCGAACACGCCCGCCTTGAGGTGGGGGTGTTCCTTGACCAGAACGGAGGCGAGGTTGCCGCGTGCGCCGCCGAGGTCGACGAAGGAGGAGTGGCGGGACCAGTCGACGCGTCCGGCGATCTCGACGCCCATCCGGTCGCTGTAGGCGTCGAGACCGGCGAAGAAGCGCTTCATCTTCTCCGGGTCCTTGTGCTTGTCCCCGACGAACCCGCCCTTGTCGGGGTCGAGGTGCTGCGGGGTACCGGTGGTCAGGGCCTCGGTGAGCCGCCCCCAGGTGCCGTACAGCGTCTCGTTGGTGAGCTCCACGAAGCCGCCGAGATAGGTGGAGGTGCCCGGAACGAGGTAGGCCTTCGCCAGCGGCCCGTTGGTGTACCGATCATCGCCGGTACGCTCCAGCAGGCCGAGGCCCGCGAGTGCGTCGAGGAAGTCGCCGGCCATCCGCGGGTGCAGACCGGTGGCGGCGACGATCCGGTCGGCGTCGGCCGGCCCTTCGGCGAGCGCACCGAACACGCCGAGTGTCACGGCGCTGTGCAGCACCTTGGCCGCGCAGTCCGCGATGGTCAGCTTGATCAGCGGTCCGGGGTCGACCGCCGCGGCCTTCGTACGGTCATCGGTCGTTGTCACGCGAGCCTCCTAGCGAGCCATGGGGACCGCCACGGTCCCGTTCCCGACAATGGCCGGTGGGCATGGAGTCCCGCTCGAACCGGCCTGAAGCGGGTCCGACCACGCCCCGGGCACGGGAAAGGGCTGTCCCCTCACCGAGAAACACGGTGGGAGGACAGCCCTTCGGCCATGGATCACACGTGGGGGATTCGTGCGATCAGGCCGTTCCGGGGGACTTGCCGACCGTTGTGCGGTCATCGGCGGGACCGGTCCGCTCTCCGTCGTGGCCACCGTGGTGGCCGGAGCGGAGCTTGACGTTCTTGAGGGACAGGGCGAGGACGAGGCCGAGCACGAGGATGGGCACGGTGGTGAGGAACACCGGGCTGAGCGCGGCGGCGTAGGACTCCTCGACGGCGTGGCGCACCGGTGGGGCGAGCGAGTTCAGGACCTGCTGCGAGGACAGCGAGTCCTGGTCGATGCCCTTGAGCGCACCGGCCGGGACGCGCGCGGAGAGCTCGTCGGTGAGCCGGCTGTAGAAGATCGCGGCGAAGAGGGAGATGCCGATCGAGGTGCCGAAGGAGCGTCCGAAGGTCACGGTGCCGGAGACGGCGCCCATGTCCTGTCGGGGCGCGGTGTTCTGGGCGGCCTGGGTGAAGACCTGGGCGGACAGGCCCGAGGCGAGACCGAAGAGGGCCATGTAGAGGACGGCCACGGTGCGCGGGGTGCCGGCGTCCATGGTGGACAGCAGCAGGGCGCCGACGATGCCGAGGGCCATGCTCAGAACGGTGAAGATCTTGTACTTGCCGGTCCTGCCGATGATCTTGCCGGTGACGACGGAGGAGAGCACGAGGCCGAGCATCATCGGCAGCAGGGCGAACCCGGAGGTGGTGGGGCCGGCTCCGGTGACCACCTGGATGTACAGGGCGAGGAAGTTGACGGAGCCGACGAATGCGACGCCGCAGATCATGGTGGCGAGCACCGAGAGGGTCAGCGTGGAGTCCTTGAGCAGGCGCAGCGGCACGATCGGTTCGGCGGCGGTGGACTCGGCCTTGACGAACAGGCCCAGGCTCAGCAGCGCGCCAAGGCCGAGTCCCAGGATCTGCGGGGAGGTCCAGGAGTACTCGACGCCGCCCCACGAGGTGAGGAGCGTCAGCGCGACGATGCCGGCGGAGAGGGTGGCGATGCCTGCGTAGTCGAGCTTGGACTCGCGGACGGTGTGCGGCAGGTGCAGGTACCTGGCGAACAGGACGACGATGGCGCTGCCGAGGGACAGGTTGACGAGGAAGACCCAGTGCCAGCTGAGCACCTCGGTGAGGACGCCGCCGATGGCGGGGCCGAGCAGGGATGCACCGGCGAAGATCATGCTGAGCATGCCGTAGTACTTGGCGCCTTCGCGCGGGGTGTACAGCTCACCGATGACGGCGAGGACGGAGACGAAGATGCCTCCGGCGCCCACGCCCTGTACGGCGCGGAAGGCGATCAGCTGCTCCATCGAGCCGGCCATGCCCGAGAGGGCGGAGCCGGCCAGGAAGAGGGTCAGCGCGGACAGGAGGGTGGCCTTGCGGCCGAAGTGGTCGCCGAGCTTGCCGTAGATGGGCGTGGTCACGCTGCTGGCGATGACGTAGGCGATGGTCACCCAGGCGAAGAGCCCGATGCCGTGGAGGTCGCCCGCGATGCGGGGCAGGGCGGTGGTGACGATCTGCATGTCGAGCATGGCCAGGAACGCGGAGAGCATGCACGCGATCAGTACCGGGGTGGTCCTGAGGCCTGCGGAGGGGAATCCTCCGGCCTCCTGGGCGGTGGGAGCGGACACGGAGGGGCCGCCTTTCAGGGTCGGTGTGCGATCCCCCCTTGCACCGACCGCCGGTGGGCGGGCGATGTCACTTTTCTTCCGGGCCCGAGTGGGCTTAGGGGATGGTCACTTCTTGGGTGTGAAGAGGGCGGCGGGCCCGGCCGGGAGGGCCGGGCCGGCCGCCTGCTCAGCGGGCCGTCACGGAACGAGGACGACCTTGCCGAGCTGGGCTCGCGCTTCCATGAGCTCGTGGGCCTTGACGGCGTCCTCGAGCGCGAGGCGCTGGTGGACGACCGGCTTGACCTGGCCGGAGCCGACGAGCTCCAGCAGGTGGCGGAGGCCCTCGGCCACCGCGTCCGGCTTGTTGTAGAGCATCGCGTAGAGGCTGAAGCCCGCGACGTTCTTCATGCGCGCCAGGGCCAGCGTCGGGATCGGCGGGATGTCGCCCGAGGCCGAGCCGTAGAAGACGAGGGTGCCGAACGTGGCGGTGATGTCCAGGGACTTGAGCAGCACCTCGCCGCCGACGGTCTCCAGGACCACGTCGGCGCCGCGGCCGTCGGTGGCGGCGAGGACCCGGTCGGTCCAGTCGTCGTCGGTGTAGTTGATGGCGATGTCGGCACCGAGCTCGCGCACGAAGTCGAGCTTGGCCTGGCTGCCGGCGGTCGCGATGACCTTCCCCGCGCCGAGCGCCTTGGCGATCTGGACGGCGAGGTGTCCGACGCCACCGGAGGCGGCGTCGATCACGATCGTCTGGCCGGGCTGCAGGCGGCCGGCCTCCCTGATCGCGTGGTAGGCGGTCTGGGCCGGGCTGGGCAGGAGGGTCGCCTCGGCGGCGTCCAGGCCCTGCGGAAGCTTGATGAGCCAGTCGGTGCCGGTGACCACGTAGTCGGCGTAGGCGCTGTGGTCGAGGTCGCCGACGACACGGTCGCCGACGGCGAAGCCGGTGACCGCCTCGCCGACGGCCTCGATCGTGCCGGCGACGTCGCCGCCGGGAGCGCCGGGGAGACCGGCGTGGCCGCCGATCGGGATGCCCTGGCGGCGCTGCACCTCGGCGAAGGTGACGCCGATGGCCTCGGCGCGGATCAGAACCTGGTCCGGACCGGGTTGCGGCTTCTCCGCCTCTTCGAGGCGCAGTACCGAAGGATCGCCGTGCTCGTAGTGGCGGATGATTCGCATTGATGTCTCCAAACAGGGGGTTCCGTCGAGCCGCCGCGTCGCCGATGTGCCTTCACGAGCTTATGAGTATGCATGTTGTCATGTATTTGCATGTAAGTCCACATGAATATGAGCCCGTGGACTTCTTTGCCGATTACTTGAAGACCGGCCGGGCGGGGTCCCCGGTGCCGGCCCATGCGGCCAGGGCCGCGCGCAGGCCGTCGGCCACCTCGGCGGGCGAGGCGTCCTTGTCGGCGGCCCAGGCGACGTAGCCGTCGGGGCGGACCAGCACACCGGCGAGGTCCGGCTCCTGCGCACACCGGGCGACGACGTGCCGCACCCGTCCTGCCCAGCCCAGCTTCGCCCCCCACTCCTCGTACACCTCGGTGATCTCCGGGCGGCCGCCCAGGTCCAGCAGGGCGAAGGTGCCGCGGTGCAGGAGCTTCGGGAGGGTGACGGTGCCGTCCTCGGTCTCCAGCGTCAGGTCGCGGGCGAAGTCGCCGAGCAGCCGGTGCTCGGGGCCCTCCAGCTCGTAGCGGACCCCGACACCGCTGAGCATCTCCGCGACGTGACGGTTGACCTGCTCCTTGGTCATGAGCTCCTGGAAGAGCTCGCGCAGCTGGGTGACGTACGGGTCGGGGTTCATCAGCGCGATCTGCGCGCGGGTGTTGGCCAGCACGTTGCGAGCCGGCGCCTGGCGCTCCCTGTCGTACGTGTCGAGCAGACCCTCCGGGGCCCAGCCGTTGATCTCCGCGGCCAGCTTCCAGCCGAGGTTGAGGGCGTCCTGCAGGCCGAGGTTGACGCCCTGGCCGCCGACGGGGAAATGCGTGTGCGCGGCGTCACCGGCCAGGAAGATCCGGCCCTCGCGGTAGCGCTCGGCCTGGCAGGCGGAGTCGGTGAACCACGACAGCCAGCGCGGCTCGCTCGCGCCGAGGTCGTCGCCCCAGATCTCGCGCAGGCTCTCGGTGAACTCCTCCATCGTCAGCTCGGAGCCCGCCTCCTTGCCCTGCTGGAAGTCGAAGGTGGCGACGCGGTGGTACTTCTCGTCGAGCGGGACGCAGAAGAGCAGGCCGCGCTCGGTGCGCTCCATGCCCATCGGCGCCTTCTCGCCGTCGGCCAGGACGACGTCGGCCAGGCGCGCGGTGACGCGCCCGCCGGTGCCGGGGAAGCCGATGCCGGCGGATTTGCGGACCAGGCTGCGGCCGCCGTCGGTGCCGACGACGTAGCGGCCGCGCAGCGTGTAGGGGCCCTCGGGGCCGGTGACGTCGACCTCGGCGCCGTCCGCGTCCTGCCGGACGGCGGTCACCTCGTGGCCGCGGCGGACCGGGACACCGAGCTCCTCGGCCCGCTCCTCGAGCAGGCGCTCGGTGCGGGTCTGCTCGGAGAGCAACGCGTAGTTGTGGGTGCTGTCGAGGAGGGAGAAGTCGACCCAGACGTCGAGTCCGGCGAAGTGGCCGTTGCTCCACGAGCGGGCGCCGTCACGGAAGCGCTCGACCAGGCCGCGGCGGTCGAGCGACTCGAGCGAACGGGCGTGCAGGCCGAAGGCCTTGGAGTGGGGGGTCCGCTCGGCGAGGCGCTCCAGGACGACCGGCTTGGCGCGGGAGATGCGGAGTTCGGAGGCGAGCAGCATGCCCACCGGGCCTCCTCCGACGATGAGGACGTCGAAGTCGAAGTCCTTGGTGTTCGGCATTGCGGTCCTTCCAGGGGAATGGGGTCGTTGACGGGTGAGTGGCTTCATTGACTCGTCAGCATATGCATGTAATCATGCAACAAGTTGTAAGCATACACATGCCGCTTGTCGTTAATCGCGCGCCTAGGATGTTTGCCATGAAGACTTCGACCACCGGGCAGAAGAGCGAGCAGCCTCCGTCCGAGCGGGGCCCCCTCGACGCCGCGGACCCGCTGGACGCGGTGGGGCCGGCGTTCTCGCGGCTGCGCCGCGCCTCTGCGCTGAACGTGGGGAAACCGGTGTCCCGCAAGGACATGAGCCGGACCCTGGTGCTCAACATCGTGGAAGAGGGACCGGAGCACGACGGCCAGGAGATCACCGTCGGAGTCGTCGCGGAGCGGCTGGCCGTGGACCCTTCCGTGGCCAGCCGCATGGTCACCGACTGCATCTCCGCGGGCTACCTGATCCGCGCCGCGTCCCAGCAGGACGGGCGGCGCACCATCCTGCAGATGACCGACGAGGGCCTGGAGATGCTGGCGGCCTTCCGGCGCCACCAGCGGGCGGCCTTCGAGTTCATCACCCGGGAGTGGCCCGAGGACGATCGCCTGCAGTTCGCCCGGCTGTTGATCAAGTACGTCGACTCTGTGGCCGAGGCGCGCGAGTCGTCGGCCGACGGCTGACCGCCGGCCGCCGGTCCCTCAGCGCGCCAGGATCCGGCGCAGCGCCGCGACGAGCGCTGCGCGTCGGTCCCCGACCGGCCCACCGTCGGGACGGCGCCAGGCGACGATCCCGTCCGGGCGCACCAGGACCGCGCCGTCGGCGCGCACACCGTACGCGGCGGCCCAACGGTCCTCGGAATCGGCCGGTGCCCCGTCGGCCCGGGCGGTCGTGGTGACGCGGTGGAAGGCGAGGTCGACGCCGACCTCGGCGGCGGCCGCCTCGGCCGCCTCGGCCCAGGAACCGCCGTCCTGACCGGCCATCAGCACGAACCCGGAGCCGAACAGATCGAGGGTGGCCGGCGCGGCGCCTTCCGGCTCCAGCACCACGTAAGGAGCGCGGGTGCCGGGCTCGCCGCGCAACGTGCGCGGGTCGGAGGTCAGCGGCAGCTGCTCCGCCCCGGTCTCGGGAACGAACGCGCCGGAGCGGTAGGCCTGGCCCATCGTCACGGTCATCGCGTCGTCGGTGGCGGCCCGCTGCTCCTCGGTCGCGGTGCCCGAGCGCATGGCCAGTTGCAGTGAGCCCTGCCGCGCGGTGTACACGCCTACGGGCCGGCGCTCCTCCTCATAGGTCCTCAGCAGGCCGGAGCCCGCGGTCCCGTCGAGCACCAGGGCCAGCTTCCAGGCCAGGTTGAAGGCGTCCGCGATGCCGGTGTTGGCCCCGTACCCGCCGGTGGGCGGGATCTGGTGGGCGGCGTCGCCCGTGATCAGCACGCGCCCCTGGACGAAGGTCTCGGCCACCAGCTCGGCCATGTCCCAGGGGAAGCGGGAGCGGACGGTGACCTCGACCTCGTCCGAGCCGATCGCCGCGGAGACCAGTTCGGCGCAGCGCGCGTCGGTGAAGTCCTCCAGGCTCTCGCCCTTGTCGGGGTCGTAGCCGACGATCAGCGTGCCCTCGGTGAGGGTGTCGTCGTGCACCAGGATGCCGGTGACCACGTCGTTCTTGACGTGTACGACGCTGTAGCGGCGGTCGCCGAGAACCGCGCGGAAGTCGGCGCCGAAGGCGATGCTGACGTGCCGGGAGAGCACACCCCGGCCCTCGCGCGCGATGCCGAGGGACTCGCGCACCGTGCTGCGCGGCCCGTCGGCGGCCACCAGGTAGCCGGCCCGCAGGGTGCTCTCGGCGCCCTCGGCGTCCCTGAGGACGGCGGTGACTCCGTCGTCGTCCTGCTCGAAGGAGACAAGCTCGGTGCCGAACCGCAGGTCGGCGCCGAGCTTCTCGGCCCGGGCGCGCAGGATCGGCTCCAGCCGGTCCTGGGGCAGCAGCAGCAACGAGGAGGGGGTCAGATCGGAGAGTTCGTCCCCGCCCTCCAGCTCCTCCTTGCTGAAGAGGACCTCGCCGGCGAGCGAGACGACACCGGCGCGTGTCTTGTGCTTCTCGAATCCGGACGCGGCCTCCTTGGCGGCCTCCTCGACCCCGACGGTGCGCAGGAGTTCGGCGGTGCGCGGGTAGTAGCCGACCGCGCGGGGATGGACGGAGGTGCTCGGGTGCCGCTCGACGACGGTGCAGGGCACCTTGTGATGCGCGAGAAACACCGCGGTGGACAGGCCGACGAGGCTGCCGCCGACGATCAGTACAGGTGTGTCGCTGGTAGTCACAAAGAACCCCTCTCGCGGTTGCCATCTGCTGCGGATCGTGGCAGCGGCCGGTGGACCCGAACTCGAACGCGGCTGGTGTGATCAGACCTCGAGGGAGTACGTGGACCAGGAGCTGTCCGCCCTGAACCCGAGGCGACGGTTGAGGGCGATGACGGCGTCGTTGCGCACGTCGTTCCAGGCCTGCACCAGCGCCAGGTCACCGTTCTCGCGGGCGGCCCGGGCCAGCAGGCCCGCCTTGAGCCAGGTGCCCAGTCCCCGGCGGCGCCGGGAGGCGAGCACGAGAGTCTCGCCCGCATCCGCCATCGGGCTGTCGCGGACGAAGAGCGTGGCGTACCCGGCGACTTCGCCGGAGTCGTCGGCGACGGCGGCGGTCACGTACTGGCGGTGCCCGGCGCGGCCGGCCTCGGCCTCGCGCGCTCGTACGTCGTCGCCGGTGGGGGCGCGCACCTGTGCCTGGCCGTTGACCGGCGTGTCGAGGGTGCTCCAGGCGCGTGCATAGGAGTCGAGGAGTCCGTCCGGACAGCGGTCGGTCCACTGCACCAGATGGTGACCGGGCACCGCCCGGGCGGCGAGCTCGTCGAGTCCGGTGCGGGCAGGGCCCCGCAGGAAGAGGCGATTGCGCAGACCGGTACCGCGCAGCCGTGCGCCACAGGTGGCGGCGAACGCCTCGGCGGCAGGGCTGTGGGGGGCGTCGACCACGAGGTGACTGCGCCCCCGGCGGCGCAGTTCGGCGCGGGCGGCGTCGACCAGGGCGGTGCCGGCGCCGCGGCCGCGGAACGAGGGGAAGACCCACAGCGAGCCGTGTCCGGGGCCGTCCGGGTCGCCGAGGTCGAGGCCCAGCTTGGAACAGGCGACGGGCCGGTCGCCGTCGAAGACCACCAGGACGATCCGGTCGGCACCGTGCCGGCGCTGCATCAGCCGGGCCAGCAGACCCTCCGACACGGGCGGGTCACCGGGCAGTTCGAGGCTCATCGTCTCCTGAAAGCCGGGGAGGAGCAGGGCGATCGTCGCCGGGTCGTCGCCGTCGAGGCTGCGAATGTCCATGGCTTCCTTCTGTTGTACGCCGGTGGGATCCGTCGTGGCGGGTTCGGGCAGGGCGCCGCACCGCCGCTGCCCGAACCGCCGGGGGCCCGGCCGGAGCGCTTGCGCTCCCGCCGGGGCCTGGCCGGAGCGTTTACGCTTCTCCCGCGTCCGTGAGCGTGATGGCCTGCACCGGGCAGGCCCGTACGGCCTCGCGCAGACCCGGCGGCTCGTCGCCGGCGTTCTCGCTGCCCGGGATCACGGTGGAGAAGCCGTCCTCGTCCTGTTCGAACACGGAGGGCACGGCGACCGCGCACTGGGCGGAGCCGATGCACCGGTCGGTGTCGATGGAAATACGCACGGCGGACTACCAGGTGACGGGGAGTTCGGAGACTCCCTGCAGGACGAACGGCGCGTTGACGGGCACCTGGTCGGCGGGGACCGCCAGCCGCAGCGTGGGCACGCGGCGGAAGAGGGTGGTGAGGGCGATCTCCATCTCGGCGCGGGCCAGGTTCTGGCCGATGCACTGGTGGATGCCGTAGCCGAAGCCGACGTGACGGCCGGCCGGCCGGAAGATGTCCAGGTCGTCGGGCCGGCCGAAGGACTCCGGGTCACGGTTCATCAGCATCGTCGACAGGATCACCCCGTCACCGGCCTTGATGAGGTGCCCCTCGATCTCGATGGGCTCCTTGGCGACCCGCATCAGCATGTCGCCGATGGAGGCGTATCGCATCAGTTCGTCCACGGCCCGGGGCATCAGGGACTCGTCGGCGCGCAGCGCCTCCAGCTGCTCGGGGTGAGCCAGCAGCGCCATCGTGGACAGCGCGATCATGTTCGACGTGGTCTCGTGCCCGGAGACCAGCAGGACGGTGGCGAGCATCGCCAGCTCCTGCCGGTCGACCTTGCCCTCTTCCATCTGACGCGCGATCAGCTCGTCCAGCAGTGTGTCGCCCGGCTCGGCCTGCTTGCGGCTGATCAGGTCGTCCAGATAGGCGAGGATCTCGGTGAACGCCTGCTGCGCCTGCGCGGCCTGCTCGGGGCCGGAGGAGGACAGCACGTGCCGGGAGCGCTCGTCGAAGTAGCGGTGGTCCTCATAGGGGACGCCCAGCAGCTCGCAGATGACGGCGGACGGCATCGGCAGCGCGTACTCGGTCAGCAGGTCGACTGTCGTGCCCGGTTCCTTGGCCAGCATCGTGTCGAGGAGCTCGTCGGCGTACCGCTGGATCACCGGGCGCAGGGCGTTGATCTGCCGGACGCCGAAGCTGGGCAGCACCATGCGGCGCTGGCGGGCGTGCACCGGGTCGTCGACCCCGACCAGCGGGGGCGCGGCGGCCTGCTGGCGCTGCGCCTCGATCCGCGGGGCGAGCAGCGGGAAGTTCGGGTCCAGGACGTCCGAGGAGAGCCGGGCGTCCGGGAACAGCTTGCGGCCGAGCTCGTTGCCGGTCACCAGCCAGACGACCCGGCCGTTCCAGAGGGTGACCCTGGAGATCGGCCCCTTCTCGCGCAGCTGCTCGTACCCGGGCGGCATCTGGTACGGGCAGCCGCGCTTGATCGGGTAGGCGGGAGCGTCCTCGTTCCCGTCCTCCAGCGTCTTCGGCGGCGTGTCGAGTGTGTCGGTCATGGGTTCTCCCGGGTGAGCGGCCGTGGGGCAGCGAAGTGGGGGCGGTCGGAGGGCGGGGCGGCTTTCACAGGCCGCCGGTGACGCGCAGCGCCTCGCCGTGGACGTTGCCGTTGGCGGCGGAGCCGAGGAAGACGATGGTGCGCGCCACGTCGTCGGGAGTGTTCATCCGGCCCGACGGCAGGGACGCGGCCTTGTTCTCCAGGAAGGCGGGCGAGGCGTGGGCGAGGACGTTCTCGGTGAGGGACTGGCCCGGGACCACGAGGTTCACCAGGATCCCGGCGGGCCCCAGTTCCCAGGCGAGGCTGCGGACCAGCCCGTACAGGCCGGACTTGGCGGCGCCGTAGGCACCTGCGCCGATCATGCCGGTGTCCGCCAGGCCGGCGCCGACCAGCACGATGCGGCCCCAGTCGCGGTCGCGCATGTGGGGCAGGGCGGCCTGCACGGTGTGGAAGACGGCGTCCAGGCCCGTGCGCAGGACGCGCTGCCACTGCTGTGCCGGGACGTCCTCGAAGGCGGGCATCCGCCGGCCGGGGCGCGGGATCGCGTCACCCCACTCGACCGCGTTGGCGACCAGCACGTCGATGCCACCCCACTCGGCGACGACCGCGGCGACGGCGGTGCGGGCGGAGTCCTCGTCTGCGAGGTCGTAGCGGACCACACAGGGGGTGCCCCCCGCGGCGGCGACCTGCTCGGCCGTCTCCTTCGCCCCCGCCTCGTCGGAGTGGTAGGTGATCGCGACGCGCGCGCCCTCCGCCGCGTAGGCGAGGGCGGTGGCCCGGCCGATGCCCCGGGAGGCTCCGGTGACGAGCACCACCTTGTCCGTGAGATGAGTCTTCATCGTCCTGCCTTCGTCGTCTGGTGGGCACCGTCCGGTCCGGTGCCGATGCTCTGGCCGTGCCGGAAGAAGCCGTCGGGGTCGTAGGCCCGCTTGACGGCGCGCAGCCGGGCCGCGTTCTCCCCGTAGTGGTCGCTCTCCCACTGCGCCGGCACCCGGGAGCTGGGGAAGTTGATGTACGAGCCGGTGGCCAGCGGGGCGAGGGCGGCGCCGCACCGGTCGGCCCACGCGTCGAGTTCGGCCGGGCGCCGGACCGCCGCCTCCTCGTCGCGGATCGCGATCTGAAAACCCGTCAGGAACTGGGCGTCACGATGCACGTACGCGGTCTCGGTGCGACCGACGCGGTTGGCGGCGCCGCCGAGCGCGATGCACAGCAGATAGCGCTCGTTGTCCAGGTCCGGGTTCCAGGCCTGCAACAGGGCGTCCGCCTCGACGCGTGTGACGGGCCGGCCGGTGAGCCGGTAGGCCTGCCGGGTATAGGGGTGGCGGTGGCCGACGGCGTCGGGACGGGTGCCGGTGCGGTGGCACTGCTGAACGGTCTTGGAGCCGCACAACGCCTCGTGCATGACGTCGGCGTACCGCCCGGGCGTGCCGACCTCGCGGTGCAGGGGTTTGCCGCCGGTGCGCTCGGTGAGCTCGTCGAGGGCACGTTCGAGATCCTCGGGTGCGCCGTGGTGGACGCCCCAGATCTTGATGACCGGCTTGCCGCCGGGTCCGAAGATGCCGGGCAGCACCACGAGGGAGGTGCCGAGGTCATCGGATGCCTCAGCCGCCCAGGCCTGCCAGGCCACCAGCACGTCGGCGGCGTCCTCGTGCGGCCACAGCGTCTCGAAGCCGATCAGCCGCGGGGCGTCGACCGGGCGCAGCTCGAACTCGGTGACGATCCCGAAGTTCCCGCCGCCACCACCGCGCAGCGCCCAGTACAGGTCGGGGTGCTCGTCCGCGGACGCGCGCACGGTCCGGCCGTCGGCGAGGACGACGCGGGCGGAGACGATCCGGTCGCTGCCGACGCCGAACTTGCGGGTCTGCCAGCCCAGTCCGCCGCCGCTCAGGAAGCCGCCCTGGCTGACGGTGGGGAAGGTGCCCGTGATGATCTGGCGGCCCAGCGGCTCGAGGGTGTCGAGTGCGTCGAGCGACTGGATGCCGGCGCCGATGCGCACGGTGGGGCCGTCGGCGACGGCGTGGTTCATCCGGGACAGGTCGATGACCAGGCCCGCACCGGTCGACCAGCCGTTGAAGCTGTGCCCGGCGCCGCGGACGTGCGCGGCGATGCCGGTCTCCCGGGCGTGGCGCACGCAGGCGATGACGTCGTCGACGGACTCGCAATAGGCGATGCCGTGCGGCGTGACGGTGTCGTACTCGGTGTTCTGGAGCTGCTTGGCGAGCGGGTACCCCGGATCTGACGGGAGAACGAGCTCACCCTTGAGTTCAACGCTTGGCATGGGGCTTCTTCCTCCGTGGCTTCCCGATCCGGGGTACCGGCGAATGCGCAGCTCGCCGTCCGGCCTACTTGTCGATGCCGAACTTGCGGGCGATGACCCGGTTGCCTTCGTGGCCGCGCAGCAACTCCCCCTTCGGCGAGTAGAAGTTGCCGCCGCCGACGCCCTCCCAGTGGTCGTCGGAGATGAACTCGCCGGTCACGTAAACATGGGCCTCGCCGACGTGCTCGCCCTCGGGGCTCACGGCGAGGATGTGGAAGTTGTAGGTGAAGGAGTCCGGACCGGTGGACTCCCAGTTGCCCAGGCCGATGTTCTTGGCGTTGACCTGGTAGCAGGTGACGCCGCCGTCACCCGAGAAGGACGCCAGTCCGAACACGGACCTGCCATCGTCCACCAGCTCCGTGGTCCAGGTTCCGACAAGCCTTGCGTCGGTCATGGCGATACTCCAGACGTGGTCTTCGTGTGTGTCGTGTGTCGTCATCACGGTGCCGCCCCCGGCTGGAGCGGCACTTGAACAGCCCTGCACCGGGCACTTGAAGAGCCCCGCATCGCACGGGACGGGCTTCGGTCACCTGCCGCGCCATGTCCCGGCCGCGACATATGAGTTCCGGTCGTCGCGGCGGTACCAGCCGGTGCCGGCGGTCTCCCGCTGCTCCGCCGGCTCCCCGGTGGCGGCCCGCTGCGCCAGCAGGGCCGTCAGGACCACGGTGAGGGCGGCGGTCTCCTCTGCCGAGGGACTGCCGCCGGTGATCTGCCAGGCGGTCATGGGTCTCGTCCCCTCGCCCGTCACACCGGCGGGTTGCCGTGCTTGCGGGCAGGGGTGTCCGCGTACTTGGAACGCAGCATCGCGAGCGCGCCGATCAGCGCCGAGCGGGTCTCGGCGGGATCGATGACGTCGTCCACCAGACCGCGCTCGGCGGCGTAGTAGGGGTGCATCAGCTCGGACTGGTATTCCTTGATCTTCCGCGCTCGCACGGCGTCGGGATCGTCCGCGGCGGCGATCTCCCTGCGGAAGATGACGTTGGCGGCGCCCTCGGCACCCATGACGGCTATCTCGTTGCTGGGCCAGGCCAGCGACACGTCGGCGCCGATGGACCGCGAGTCCATGACGATGTACGCGCCGCCGTACGCCTTGCGCAGGATCAGCTGTACCCGCGGGACTGTCGCGTTGCAGTAGGCGTACAGCAGTTTGGCACCGTGCCGGATGATTCCGCCGTGCTCCTGGTCCACGCCCGGCAGGAAGCCGGGTACGTCCACGAGGGTCACCAGGGGAATGCAGAAGGCGTCGCAGAACTGCACGAAACGCGCGGCCTTCTCGCTGGCGTGGATGTCGAGGACCCCGGCGAAGGCGGAGGGCTGGTTGGCCACGACGCCTGTGACGTGGCCGTCGAGACGCACGAGCGCGCAGACCACGTTGGTCGCCCAGCCTGGCTGAACCTCGAAGTACTCCCCGTCGTCGACGATCTCCTCGATGACCGCGCGTATGTCGTACGCCTGGTTGGTGTTGGCCGGGACGATCTCGCGCAGGCTCTCGGTCGGCCGACGGGCCGGGTCCTGCGACGGGTGACGCGGCGCCGTCTCACGGTTGTTGGACGGCAGCAGGGACAGCAGGTAGCGCACGTCCTCGAGGCAGGCGGCCTCGTCGTCGTAGGCGAAGGCCGCGACGCCGGAGACGGTGGCGTGGACGTCGGCGCCGCCGAGCCCGTTCTGCGTGATCTCCTCGCCGGTGACGGCCTTGACGACGTCCGGCCCGGTGATGAACATCTGCGAGGTCTCGCGCACCATGAACACGAAGTCCGTCAGCGCCGGCGAGTAGGCGGCGCCGCCCGCACACGGGCCGAGCATCACGGAGATCTGCGGGATGACGCCCGAGGCCTTCGTGTTGCGCTGGAAGATGCCCCCGTAGCCGGCGAGCGCCGTGACACCTTCCTGAATACGGGCGCCGGCGCCGTCGTTGAGGGAGACCAGGGGGGCGCCGGCCGCCAGCGCCAGGTCCATCACCTTGTGGATCTTGGCCGCGTGGGCCTCGCCGAGGGCGCCGCCGAAGATGCGGAAGTCGTGCGCGTAGACGAAGACGGTACGGCCGTGGACGGTGCCCCAGCCGGTGATCACACCGTCGGTGTAGGGCCGCTTGGCCTCCAGCCCGAACCCGGTCGCGCGATGCCGTCGCAGCGCCTCGATCTCCTGGAACGAACCCTCGTCCAGCAGGAGGTCGACGCGTTCGCGGGCGGTCAGCTTGCCCTTGGCATGCTGCCGTGCGGTGGCCTGGTCGTCGGGGCCGCCGGCCGCCAGCGCCTTGATCTCGGTGAGTTCGGTCAGCCGGTCACGTACCGGACCCTCGGTGGCGATGCTCATTCGGTGTCCTCCGGGTGCGACAGCGAGCGTGCAAGGTTCCGTTCGACCGCGCTGAGCGGGATGTCGGGGCGAAGGCGCTCGGGGTGTCCCGGCGGGGGTTTGAGAAGGGCCCGCTTCTGCTCCGGGACCAGTTCCTGCCCCGGCTCCTCCGGAGGGGGGATGTAGACCCAGATGGCGCCCGCCGCCACCAGCGACCGGAAGATGGCTCGCGTCAACGCGGTGGTTATCGACCAGGCATCCACGAGTCCCCCGTCACCGAGGACGTAACTGTCAGCAACGGCATGACCGTCCTCCTCACTTCCCGATACGCGGTGTCGAACTCGCCCACATTCACAGGAGGGGCTCAACGGCACGTGGAGGTGCGCTCGAGAACCGGCCGCGTCCCAAGCGGGGTCAAGCGCCCACCGGGCGCGGCCGCTGTGCTGTCGGGGCGGTCCACTCCACAGGCAGCAACTGCGCGACGAGGCTCAAGGAGCTCTCGTCCGCCACGGTCCGCCCGGCAGCCCCGGGCGTCGCGCGGGGGGCCTGGTCGTAGCGGGCCACGGTGACCAGATAGCGCTCCAGTGCCCGGTAGGTGCCGAACGCCCAGGCTCCGCGTTCCGCGAGGCCGCCCTCCGGTGCGAGCAGCCCGCTGTCGGGGCCGGGGAACTCTCCCTCGACGCCCGGGGGGAATCCGAACTCGTCGAACCTCAGCCTCAGTCCCTGCCCGAGCGCCTTGGTGTACGCCTCCTTCAGGGTCCACAGGCGCAGCAGGGCGGCTGTCTGCCGCGGGCCGTCCAGGGCACTCAGGGAGGCCCGTTCGGCGGGCGTGCACACGCGCCGGCGCAGCACGTCCACGCTCAGTGTGCGCGAGAGCGGTTCGGCATCGACGCCGATCCGTCCGCCGCGGCTGATGCCGACCACGATGAGCTCGCCGGTGTGGGACATCCCCACATCGACCTGCCCCAGCCCGCGCAGATGGGGCCGCCCGCCGATCTTGTAGGCGAGGTCGAGTTCGGCGGCGTCGGTGCCCAGCGCGGCCGCCGCCGTGTGCTTCAGCACCAGCCGCGCGGCGGCGAACCGGTCGCGCGCCCGGGGATCGACGGTACGCCGGTAACGCGGCCAGTCCCGGCCGAGCAACAGGCGCAGCCGGGGCCCGGTGCCGACGGCGCTCAGCCATTCCCCCCAGGTGGTGAACACCACCGCGTTGCCGCGGCGGTGCATCCCGTCCCGAACCTCGTCCCACGGTCCGGCCGGTCCCGCCACGTGCACGGGTGGGGTGATGCGAGGCCCTGGCGTCATCCGGACGGCTCCTCCCGGGCTCCCGGCGTGAGCGCGATGCCGTCGAGGTCGAGGCCGCGCCCGGTGCGATGGCGGCACAGCAGTTCGTCGAGGACGCCGGTCACACAGTCCTGAGGTGGGTCCGGCAGCGCGAGCCCCAGCCTGCGGCCGAGCCGGGACAGGGCGAGGACGGCCCAGCCGTCGTCGGCGAGGAAGGGATCGTCGCCCTCCTGCCCCTCCCGGACGGCGAGCACGGCGGCGGCCGCGACGACGAGTCCGTAGCGGTCGCTCAAGGCGCAGGCCGCGGGGCCGGACAGGGCTTCGCCGAACCCGCCCGGCAGCGGGGCGCACTGGTCGCGCAGCACACGCAGTTCCGTGCCGAAGGCTCGCGCCATTCGTGCGAGCAGCCCGGTGCGTCCTCCGCCGCGGCCCGGCCGGGCGAGCCTTTCGGCGGCGCCGACCAGGGAGGCGGCGAGGAAGTCCCCGCCGCCGGCGAAGGCCAGCGCCCGGTGGTTAAGCGGCGGCACGTCCGCGCGGCCGCTGAACAGTGCGGCGGGCGGTTCCTCCTCGATGAACCAGGAGTGGTTCGCGAGGCCGCCCAACTGAGGCACGATGACCGCCTGGCAGGCGGCGGCGCCCTCGCGGCCGAGCCCCGCGGCCGGCAGGTCCCGCACCAGTTTCGCGAGGATGCCGTGCAGCGGGTCGTCACCGGGCCGACGGTGCGAGCCGAGCACGGCGGCCAGTTCCTCCAGGCCGTCCTGGAGCAGCGTGGACACCGTGTAGGTCGCGGCGACCGTCGGCGCATGGGTCCGGCCGGGCAGCGCGCCGGCCGCCCGCAGGCACGTCGTGGTCACGGCGTCGCAGACGAGCAGGTCGGCGAAGACTCCGGCGAGCGGCCGGTGCCAGCGGCGGGCCGGGGGCCCGCGGCGCCCGTCGGTGGCCGCGCCCACCGCGGACCGCAGGACCGGGTCGACAGCCGCGGTCATGGCCCCGGCGACCAGGCAGCGGTTGACCTGGTTCATGCGCAGCGCCAGGGCGGCCCCGTCCCCGGGAGCGCCCACGAGGGCGTCGTCGGGTACCGGGCACTCGGTGAACGCCAGCCCGGAGAAGAGCGCTCCGCGCATCCCCTCGGTCGCCACGCGGGGCAACCGGTGGATCCGCCCGGGGGGCAGCCGCGCGGGGTCCACCAGCAGCACGGAGTGGGTGCGGGGGCCGGAGGCGGCGGTGCGGGCGTGGACCAGGTGGACATCCGCTCGGGCCGCGTCCGGGACGACGGCGCTGTTGCCGCTGAGGAGCATGCCCGTGCCGTCGGTCCGGCGCCGGGCGGTGATCCGCTCGCGTCGCACCCCGCCCGCCGGCGCGAGCCCCGGATGCACCACAGTGGCGCGTCCGCCGCTCAGGAGCAGCCGAGCCATGGTGCGCCGCTGTTCGGCGCTTCCGGCAGCCCATACCGCGGAGGAGGCGAACAGCGAGGTGATGCCGCCGGCGAAACCGAGCGCCACATCGCGCCGGAACACCGGCCGCAGGACCTTCAGGAGCAGGTCGGCCCGGGTCAGGGTGCCGCCGTGCCCGGCGGGGACGAACTCGGATGCGAATCCGGCCTCGGCGAGCAGCCGTTCGGTGGCCCACGCGGGCCGGCGGTCCTGTGCGGCGGTGACGAACGCCGCGAAACCGTGGGCGTTGGCCGGGTCGTACGGGTCGCCGAGCAGTGCGTCCAGACGAGCGGCCCGGCGCCGGGCGCCGGTGACCGTGCCGTCCCGGGGGCCGTCTTCGTCGGCGGTGCCGGAGGCGGGGGTGCGCCGGTCTGTGCTCCGGTCGGGGGTGCGCCGGTCTGCGCTCTGGTCGGCGGTGCGCGCCTCTGCGGTAGTGGTCATGACATTCCTGGGACGGGCAGCCCGAGCGCGTCGGCCGCGTCCTCCGCGTGCCTGCGTGCCAGTCCGAGCAGCGCGGCGCTGTCCCTGGTGATGATCTCGCGGACATGGCGGCGGGCGTCGGACAGGTCGGCCTCCTCCCCCAGGACGCGGGCGACATCCTTCTCGTTCAGCACCACTTGGTGCCGGACGCGCACGCTCACTCCCGTCGGGTCGGGCTCCACCGACCACTCGCCGGCCTGCCCGGCGATCAGAGCGGGCGGCTCGGTGAGGCTGTAGACGATGAGACCGGCACCGGGGAAGCACAGGCGTACGGCGCGGCTCTGCTCGGCACCCTCGGCCGTGGTGCGCACCATCTGGATGCCGGGGACGTCCTCGTCCAGCCGGACCTCCGTCAGCCCTGGAATACCGCCGGTCCAGGCACCCGCCCGGTGCAGAAAGCCGTAGACCAGTTCCGCGGGTCCGTCGACGCGTACCGCGTGCTCGACGGTCAGGACCAGCTCGTCGAGGACGGTCCAGCTCTCCGTGAGGCGCTTCAGGTCGGCCATGTGCCTGCGGATCAGGGCGTCGTCGAGCGGGTCCGCCGGGAGACGGCCGTCCGCCGTCGGGAACTCGCGCACCAGCGTCAGCACCGAGGAACCGCCGGGCAACTGCTCGACGTTCCAGACGCCGAGCATGCCGTCCACGGCTCCCGGGCCCGCCTCGTGGCGGAACTCGATGCGACACGAGGCGGGATCGAGGGTGCGCCGGGTGACCCAGGACGTCATGCCGTCACTGTTCAGTGCCCAGATGCGCAGGCGCTGTTCGGGGCCTTCCAGGTCGAGCTGCTCCACGTACACGTTCGGGGCGCAGAACAGCGGCCAGCGCTCGGCGTCTGCGATGAACCCGTAGACGACTCCGGCGGGTGCGGCCACCTCGATCCGATGCGTTGTGCGGTGCACGGCCGGTGCGGGCATCGGTGTTCTCCCCTTCTCGTTGCGGGCGACGACCGTATGCGCCACCCCTCGAGCGCCGGTGGAGCGGGAGTCGAGAACGGTGGTGGCGACGTGGGAGCCGCACTCGGCCCCGGCCCCACCGCCTGCCGGGTCCGGCCACACGCGCAGGTGGGCGGCACATGGGACGCCCCCCTGCGCGTGCGGATGCCCGAGGATCCGTCGCTCAGGCCGCGCGGGAAGCGTCTGCGAGCACCTGATTGACGACGTCGAGGTACTGACGCGGGGTCTCAGCCTCCTCCAGGGCCTCCTCGTCGAGGGCGACGCCGTTGTCGCGCTCGATGGCACCGGTGACCTGAAGCAGGGCCAGCGAGTCGTAGTTGAGGTCGGAGAACGGAACGTCCAGGACATCGCCGTCCAGGTCGTAGGTGTCGCTGTCACCGGCGTTGGTGCGCAGCAGGACGACCAGATCCTTGATGTCGAGCGGTTGCATCGGTGGCTCTCCCTTTTCTCGTGCCGAGCACGTACAGCGGTGAGTTGATCGGTGACAGGTCATCAGCGGTGCCTGGCTCACGCGGCAAGGCGCCGTACGACACGGATCGCACGACCCAGAAGGCGGGGCAGCGCGTCGTCCCGTACGAAGAAGTGGTCGCCGGCGACGGTGCGCGTCACCACCGGACCGGCGTTCCATCGGCGCCAGCCGTCGACCACGGAAGGCGGGGCCAGCGGGTCGCGGTTGCCGGAGACCGCGAGCAGTGGCACCGGCACCCGGCCGTCGAGTGCCGCGGTGCGGCGGGCCGCCACGCGCAGCGCGTGCGCCAGGCGCAGATCGTCGCGCAGCACGGGCAGCAACGCCCGGTGCCAGTAGTCGCCCGGCACCGCGCCGTCGGGCACGGCCCCCATGGTGCGGAGCCGGTCCGTCAACGTGGCGTCGACGGTGTGGTTGTCGGACAGATCGCTGGCCTGGTCCGGCGGCGGGCAAGCGCCGACGGCCAGCAGGGCGGGGAGCGGGAGGCCCCGTTCCCGGAGGGCCTGGGTGAGGGTGTGGGCCACCATGGCGCCCAGGCTGTGCCCGTACAGGACGTACATCTGGTCCGGCTCGGGCCTGACGCGTTCCAGCAGATCGGCGACGAGTGCCGTCCGGTCCGTCAGACGCGGTTCACGCCGTCGGCTCTCCCTGCCCGGCAGCAGCACGGGCACCGTCTCGACGCTGGGACCCAGCGGGCGCGCCCACCCGCGGAAGGCGGAGACTCCGGCTCCTGCGTGCGCGAAGCAGTACAGCCGTACGGGTGCCGCTCTGTCCGCCATGTCCGCCCCCTCCTCGGCCCTGGTTCAGCGGGCCCCATCAGCCTTGCCGACGGTGCTAGAGGCGGGCTCGAAGCAGTCACGACGACGGACGGAGTCAGGTCGTGTAGAGGTCGAAGGTCGAGGCCCGGCGAGGGCCTGCGGCGACGTCCAGGGCGGGGTCCACGCTCAGCATGGCCTGGTGCAGGCGCTGCAGTTGAGGCGACGGTTCCACGCCGAGTTCCTCGATGAGCCGTACGCGCAGCTTCCGGTAGACGTCGAGCGCCGCGGCCTGCCGGCCCGACCGGTACAGCGCCAGCATGGCCTGCGAATGCAGCCCCTCGTGCTGGGGGTGGCGCGCGATGAGGTCCCTGAGTTCGGCGATCAGTTCCGTGTGCCTGCCCAGGCGCAGTTCCGCGTCGATCCGCCGTTCCAGCACGCCGAGCCTGCTCTCCTCCAGGCGGACGGTCTCGATGGACAGCAACGATCCGACGCGTACGTCGACCAGGGCCGGACCCTGCCAGAGGTCCAGCGCCCGGCGGAGCGTTTCCGCCGCGCGCGCGTCGTCACCGGCCTCGAACGCCGCACGCCCCGCGGCCACGAGCTGCTCGTAGGCGTGCACGTCGACGCTCTCGGGCGGGATCTGCAGCACGTATCCCCCGTGCCGAGTGGCCAGGACGTCCTTGGCGTTGCGCGGGGAGTCGGGCCCCATGGCCGTGCCGAGCCGCCGGCGCAGCTGAAGGATGTAGGTCTGCAAGGTGGTCAGGGCACTGACCGGTGATTCGCCGCCCCAGATCTCCTCCATCAGGGTCGGTACGGGCATCACACGGCCCGGGTACAGCGCGAGCAGCGCCAGGATCTGTCGCGGTTTGCTCGCTGTCGGCGCGATCGGCACCCCACCGATCTCGGCACTGAGTGGACCCAGTATCTGAATCCTCATGTATCCGATCCCCCTTCGCGTCTACTTCTCCCCGAGCATGTGTTCGAGGAGCGGGTGTACTGCTGCACCGTAACGGCCGGGGATCGGCCACGCGCGGTTCCTTGAGCCCTCGTCAAGCGGACTTCCGGCCGCTTCAGAACGGCGGCAGGGTGGCGGTATAGCGTCCCGCGAGCGACGCCGCCGGCCGGGGAGCGCCGCCCCCCGGCGCACGGGCCCCGGCACGGCGGACACCTTCCGCGACTCGAATCGACGAGCGCTCCTTCTTCTCTCGCGCTCCAGGGCCCCGGTACCTGAATGTCCACCCCCATTCCACCCGCCTCCGCCGAGGCGGTCGTCGAATTTCTCACCGCGGTGGCAAGTGAAAACCTCATTACAAACGAACCATGCGGTTTTTAACGCTGTCGATCGACGCCTTCGCCCCCGGGATTCCATGCAACACGGGTGACCGGCCGGCCACCGGTTCCCCATCGGCCCCGGGAAGATCCCCGGCGACCGGCGCATCCTCCCGGCCAACTGGGCCGGAGCGGCGCGCACTTCACACGATCGGCTTCCCGTGAACCCAGCGGAAAGGGGGCCTTTCGCTGCCCGTCGGCCGACATCACCCGATGCCGGAGCCGTGCCGCCCGAGGCGCCGCATACGGACCACGGAATCCGAACGCTTGACCGTTCCTTTGCCAGGCCGCAATTGAGAACCAAACCGGTAGGTCCGTAACTTATGCGTTCGGACACGCATTCAGCGCACTCAACGGGGGATCGAGATGGCTTCGCTGCATACCCATGTTCCGGCACCTGACGTTTCCGGGCTGACCACCACGGTGCCGAAGGAGTACGTCCACCGCGCGAGCCTGGCCGAGGTGTTCCTCACCAGGTGCACGAGGCAGAGCGAGGGCCACTTCTCGCTCTTCGGCCAGTGGCCGCGGGCGCACACCTTCTTCCGGGCCGCGGACGGCAGCCGTCACGACCCGCTGCTGACCGCCGAGACGTTCCGCCAGGCCGGCCTGTTCCTGGCCCACGCCGAACTGGGAGTACCGCTGGGGCATCACTTCGTCATGTCGGACCTCTGGTTCAGCACCGAGCCCGATCAGCTGCACATCGGCTCCACTCCCACCGACATCGAGCTGAGCGCCGTGTGCACGGACGTCACCCTGCGGGGTGGCAGGGCCACCGGGTTCCGCATGGAGCTGTCCATACGGCGCGGCGGCACCGTTGTCGCCGTCGGCGGCGGCCGGTTCACCTGCATCTCGGCCGCCGTCTACCGGCGGCTGCGCGGCGATCGCCTCGGCTGCGCCCTGAGCGGCCGGCGTGGCCTGCCGCGCGCCACGATGCCACCGGCCACCGTTGGACGCGACCGGCCGGAGGACGTGGTGCTCTCGCCCACCGGGCAGCCCAACCGCTGGCTGCTGGAGCCGGATCCGGACCATCCGGTCCTGTTCGACCACGAGGGGGACCACTACCCGGGGATGGTCCTCCTGGAGGCGGCCCGGCAGGCCGCGTGCGGGCTCATGCGCCCGTACACGATCACGCCCTCCGCGATCTCCACCGTGTTCCACCGCTACGCGGAGTTCGACGAGGCGTGCGTCATCGAGGCGACACCCGCCGAATCACAGGAACCGGACCTGGCAGCCATCGAGGTGACGGGGCATCAGGACGGTCGGCAGGTCTTCACGTCCCTGCTGACCGGCCCGCTCCACTGCGCGTGAGCCGGGCATCCCGGCACGGCCCCCGCGCCCCCTCGGCGGGACGCGGGGACAGCAGAGGCCCCTGCCGGCAGCATCATCCGGCAGGGGCCACGGGCCGCTCGCTCGACGCCCGGGCGCCGAGGTCTTCAACGATCTAGCAGGCCGTGCTGAGCCGGAAACCCTTGCGCTCCTCGGCAGGCACCGCCTGGTTGCCGTTCTCGCCGGCCGACAGGATGGAGCGCTGCAGTTTCCGCAGCCAGGCGGAGGGCTCCAGCCCCTTGCTCCGCACCAGGGTGTTGCGCAACCGCTGATAGGCGTCGAGCGCCTCACCCCGGCGGCCGGATCGGTGCAGGGCCAGCATGTACTGGCCGCAGAGCGTCTCGTGGGTGGGGTAGCGCCTGATCAACACGGTCAGTTCGGCGAGCAGGGACCGGTGCTGCCCCAGGCGCAGTTCGGCCTCGATGCGCTGGTCCAGCGCACACAGCCGCGTTTCTTCCAGCCGCTTGATCTCGGTCTCCAGCTGCTTGCCGGCCTGCACGTCGACGAGTGCGGGACCGCTCCACAGAGCGAGCGCTTCCCGCAGGTACCGTGCCGCCTCCGTGAAGTCACCGGCCTCCATGGCCCTGTACCCCACCTCGGACAGTCGCTCGAACTCACGGATGTCGCTGGTGCCGTCGCCGCTGTGAAGGAGGTAACCGCCCGGGAGGGTCATCAGGACGTCCTTGGCGGTGGGCCCCTCACCCTCCCCCGACTTCTCCAGCGCTGTCGTGATCAGCTCGCGGAGTTGAAGGACGTACGTCTGGACCGTGGTCCGGGCGCTTCGCGGGGGGCCCGCGTCCCACAGCTCCTCGATCAACGCGTCCACGGGAACCACTTGGTCCGCACGCACGGCCAGGAGGGCGAGAACCTGCCGCGCTTTGGGTGCGGTTGGCGTGATCGAGACCCCGTTCACCGATACCGCCAATGTCCCCAATATTCCTATGTGCACCGCCATGTCCCCCTGTCGCTGCCGGCTATGCGGTCACCCGTTGAACCACGGGTCCCCAGTGACCGGCTCATTAAAAAACATTGCGGACGGTTTGTCAACGGAAGATCACGGAGGCCGCATTCTCCGGGCGGAACCAGGCGGGTCATGCCACTGACCTACCTAAATGCGGAGGAAACCCCCATGCGATTGAGGACGCAGACCCGCGGCAATGACTTGGCATAGATTAATTTGCCGCACCATTAAAAACCAAACGGATGGGTTTCTCATGCGACTGGACATGCTTCTAGCTGAGGCAGCAGCACCTCCCAGAGCAGGTTCAGGTGTTCCGGAGTCATCCACTCCGCATTCTTCGACGCGAGCACTTCCATTCCGGCCACCGCGATCACGATCACCGCGCCCGCCGCACTCCGCGAGACTCCGGGCGCGAGCTCGGCCGATTCCTCGGCCCGCGACAACATGGCGTGCACCCACGCCTGCCAACGCCCCCACAGATCGACACTGCTCTCCCGGGCGACCTCCGTGCCCAGCCGGAAGCCCGCGCGCACGACGGCGTCGGTCGCGACGCTCTTCATGAGGGCGTAGGTGGCGTCGACGACGGTTTGCAGTGAGGTCACCCCTTCCCGCGCCTGAAGGCGCTGCAGGATGAGTTCCACCCGCGCCTCGGCCTCTTCCTCTATCGCCGTGGCGAGGTCGTCCTTGCTGTGGAAGTGAAAGTAGAGGGCCCCCTTGCTCACCCCGGCCGCATGACTGATCGAGGGAAGCGAGGCGCGTGGAAAGCCCTCTCGCGTGAAGATCTCCGCTGCGGCCTGCCGCAATGCTTCCCGGGTCTGGATCGCCCGTTCCTGCTTGGTCATCCAAGCCTCCACTGACATCTGACGACGACGGCCGGCGCGACCACCTCGTCCACCCCTCAGCTCACCTGCTGCTCGCGGCCAAGTTAGCAAACCGTTGCGACGGTTTTGAAAGTGCTTCAGTGAAACTGGACAGGGGATTGAACAGAGATGGAGGGGATACGGAGGGACCCGCGTGGCGCTTCGGCTCAATCAGCGCGCGTTGAAAACAAACCGTCGGCCGTGCGTCGTACTCCCGCCACGGGGAGACGTCAGACGTCGGCTCCGGTTTCGGCCGTCACCGACAAGGCCTTGGCCTCCGCCATGACACGGGCTCCCCGATCAGGGGCGGTGTCGAGCCGCACCAGCACGGCGGGGGCGGTGATGGCCGGAAGGATGTGGTCGAACAGCTCGGACATGCGCAGGCTCAGATCGGCCCAGTCGGACGCGGCCTGCGAGACGAACTGGACGCCGATCCAGGCACCGAGGAAGACCGTGGCCGTCCTTTCCGGCACGACGTGCGGGAGGACCTCGCCCCTCGCCTTGGCCTCGGAGAGGAACTGCGTCGTGAGGTCCGTCCAGGCGGGCCAGGCACTGCCGAAGACATCACGGCCCTGGAGGTCCGCGGAGAGCCGGACGCCGGCGAGGAGCAGAGGTTCCCGCGGCAGCCGCGCGGCGAGCGTCAGGCCCGCGTCCACCCATTCCTGCAGCTTGAGTTCGCGGGGCAGGTGGTACTCACTGCTGATCTGCGCCTCGAGCACGCCTTGGGCGAGGGCCGCCTTGGAATCGAAGTGGAAGTACAGGGCGCCCTTGGTCACGTTGGCGCGGCTGTGGATCTCATTGATCGTGGCTGCCGCGTAACCGCGCTCGGCGAAGACGGCCGCTGCTGCCTCGAGGACGGCACGGCGGGTCCGTAGACCGCGCTCCTGCTGAGCCACGGAACCCCCCAGAGACAGAACAAAACCGAATGGGACGTACTTTAGCGCACGACTACTCTCTCCGAGGCGGGATCTTCCACCGACCCTTGTGCCGTTCGTGCGGATTCGCGGCCTGCCTCGCAGGAGTACGGAACTTCTACCAAGCGGTTCGCCCGCCGTCCACAGCGAGGCAGGATCCGGTGACGAACGAGGCCCGGTCGCTGCACAGCCACGCCGCTGCCTCAGCCACCTCCTCGGGTTCCGCCGCACGTTGCTGCGGAGCGGAGCGGAAGGCTCTCTGCTCGGCCTCGGGGTGCAGCGTGAACCATTGGTCCACCAGCTCGGAGCGTGTCAGGCCCGGAGCAATCGCGTTGACCCGGATCCCGTGCTCCGCGTACTCGACGGCGGCGGCTTTGGTCAGCCCGACGACGGCGTGCTTCGAGGCGATGTACGGGGCCGCGACCGACGTGGCGACGAGTCCCCCGACACTGCTGGTATTGACGATGGAGCCGCCCCCGGTCGGCAGCATGGCCGTGATCTCATGTCGCAGACAGTTCCAGACACCGGTCACGTTGACGTCCATGACCCGCTTGTAGGCCTCGTCGTCGGTGAGGTGCAGCGGGGTCTTCTCGATACCTGTGCCCGCGTTGTTGAAGGCGGCGTCCAGCCTGCCGTGCCGTGAGACCGCGCATTCGACCATCGCCCGGGCGTCGGCGGGGTCGGAGACATCGGCGGTGAAGAAGCTTGCCGTGGCGCCCATGTCCCGCAGCTCGTCCACGAGGTCGCGCAGGCGGGCTTCGCGGCGTGCCGCGAGGACCACGCCGGCTCCCTGCCGGGTAAAGACGCGGGCCGCCGCTGCGCCGATGCCGCTGCTGGCTCCCGTGATGAGGATGATCTTCCCGGCCAACGGCCCCCGTTCATCGCTCATTGCTCACTCCTTCCTGTCGCGTCCCGGCGTGTGCGGGGGACTCGGTGGTGTCCCACACGACGCCGGTCGACGCCTCGTGGTCCAGGGTTCGCAGGAGGTCCTCGTCGATGTCGCTCAGGGCGCGGACCACGTGCCGTACGCCCGCCCGGGTCATGAGGCTCCGCTGGTACTGGGCCTCGGTGTTGGGATGCCCGATGAACGGCACTCCCAGGGACCGAGCGACCTCGGCCACCTTCGCCACGTCGTCGATGAAGACCGCTCTGTCGTACTCGAGTCCGAAGACGTCGCGGATGATTTCGTGGATGCCCGGGCGAAAGCCGTCCGTGCACACGTAGCCGGGAGGGTCGAAGAGGTCGGTGAACTCGTCGAGGTGGCGGTCGAAATGGGATCGGTCCAAACCGCCGTAACACACCACCTGGAGGCCCAGGCGGCGCAGGAGCCGCAGCAGATCGCCCGCGCCGTCGAGGACACGCACCGGATGTCGTGCCACGTACTCTTCCCGCCGGGCGAGGTAGTCGGCCACCAGTTGACGAGGAGTCACTTCCGTCTTCGTCACCTCGGCGAAGACTGCGGCGGCGGCGAGTTGCGGCTGGGAGAAGAGTGCGTACTCGACCTCGGAGGTGTAGTCGCCGCCGTGGTCGATCACCATCTCGCGGATCACCGGACTGAAGGTGTCGTTGAGCAGGACGCCGTCGATGTTGACGGCCGCGAGACGCAGGTGCTTCAAGGCGGTGGACACGTCCATCCCCCCTCTTTCGTTCTGCTCGGCGGACTCGGGGAGTGGACGAACATCTTCAGGAGCGATATCGCTGCTGCGACGGCTGCTTGGCCAAGCCTTCGAGAATCATGGGAGCAGCCGCAAGACGCATCACCATTTCCCCATATTCGGAATGCCGGACTCCGAGCTTTTTAACGTACTTTGACCTGGCCTTGGCTGAGAAGAAAACCGGTAGGTACGTATTCTGCCTTACCGTACGTCCACGATCTCTTCACTCAGCAGTGGAGATCCCGGTGAGGTCATCGCCCGCAGCGGCGATGCGGGCGGCAGACGAGTCGGGCTGTACGCCGGGTTCTGTTCCCCGGTTCCCTCGCGGGAGCCGGGGCGACGGCCATCCATCTAGGGCCGGTGTTGCCACCGGCCTCGTGCGGTTTACCCGCGGACTCGGGCGGGCAGCCCTCGATCGTCCGCGCAGGAGCACCGAGGTGCTCCCTCTTGACCTTGCTCCGGGTGGGGTTTACCTAGCTGCCTGAATCACCCCAGGCACTGGTGGTCTCTTACACCACCGTTTCACCCTTACCGAGGACCGAGGTCCCCGGCGGTTTGCTTTCTGTGGCACTGTCCCGCGGGTCACCCCGGGTGGCCGTTAGCCACCACCCTGCCCTGTGGAGCCCGGACGTTCCTCGGGGAGCTCCCCATTAGGGGGACTCCACGCGGCCGTCCGCCCGGCTTGTCTGCCGTGTCGACCATGGTACCCGGCGGGCGTCCCGCTTCGGCGCCGCGGCCGTCGCCAGCACCGAGCCCACCAGGATCAGGGTGAAGGCGACGCCGATGCCGAGGGTCAGCTCCTCGTCCAGGAAGAGGGTGCCCGCGGCGACGGCGACCGCCGGGTTGACGTAGGTGATCACGCCGGCCCGGGTCGGGCCGATATCCTTGATCAGCTCCAGGAAGGCCACGAACGCGATCGCGGTGCAGACCACTCCCAGGCCGGCGAGGGCTGCCAGGACCTCGCCCGACGGCATGGTGGCCGGCCTGGTCAGGAAGGCCGCCGGGGCGTAGACGACGGCCGCCAGCGTCAGGCAGGGCGTGATCCGCCCTCGGCACCGCGTTCCTCGCCCTGGGCCGCGTCAGCGCAGGACTGGACGGGATCGTCGGCTACGGAGCCCAACTCTTCCGTACCGGCATGTACTTGGACGACTGGGCGGACTTCATCGACGAAGCCGGCGGCCACCGCATCGACCGCGGCCCCGGGACGCCGGCCGCGCCCACTCTCGTACGCGCCGAGAACATCACCTTCCAGTACCCGAGCGCCGACCGCCCTGCCCTCAACGACGTCTCCCTGGAGGTCCGGCGCGGCGAAGTCGTCGCACTGGTGGGCGAGAACGGCTCCGGCAAGACCACCCTCAGCAAGATCCTGTCGGCTCTCTACCTTCCCGATCAGGGAGGAGCCGTCACCTGGGACGGCACCGACACCAGAGACCTGGACGCGCATGCCACCTGGGAGCGTGTCGCCGTCGTACCGCAGTCCTACGCGAACTGGCCCCTGTCAGCGAGGGAGAACATCACCCTCGGCCAGGCCACCGAGGACGGGGATGCCGCGGTGCTCGCCGCGGCGCATGCCGCAGGCGCCGACGAGGTCATCGACGGGCTGCGCAGCGGTTTGAACACCTTGTTGGCTAAGAAGCCATCCGCTTTCCGAACGTGATCGTTTAGAGCGACCGAGGATAGGTGTCCGAAGTCGACTTGCAGGCAAGGGTGTTGATAGGCGCGGGCACGAACCTGGCGACTATGGAGTTCTTCACGCTTCGTAGTCACAGGAGGGTCCGTGCCCGCTGTCCCATCATGCCTGCT
>NZ_RJVR01000203.1 GCF_003999195.1 Streptomyces soli | reverse complement strand
GACGAGGACCGCCGCGCCGCCCAGCGCGCCGCCGACGACGCCCGCCGCACCGCCCGCGTCCTGCGCGCCGAACGCTCCGAGATCGCCGGGGCCCCGGACGAGGTCGCCGCCGACGATGCCGCACCGCTCACCGCCGCCCTGCCCGCCCTCCGCGAGGCCTACCGGGCGGCATCGCAGCTGTACGAGAAGGTCGGCGTCGGCGCCGACCTGCGCGCAGAACAGGCCCGCGCCGAGAGCACGGAGAACTCGGCCCTGACCGAACTGGAACGCCTCAGCAACAAGGTCCGCACCCGTGCCGCCCAGCTCCTGGAGGGACCGGACGGCGCCGACGGCCCGTCGCGCCAGGCCGCCGCCGCCCGGGCCGAACAGCTCGTCCAGACCATCGAGTCCCGCGTCTCAACCGCCAGCGAGCAGCTCGGCCGCCTGCGCGGCGAGGCCGAGCGCCATGCACCTGCGACCGGCGAGTCCCACACCGACCTGCCCGACGACCTCGTCCCCCGCGACGCCGACCACGCCCAGGAGCTGCTGCGCGGCGCCAACTCAGAACTCGCCGCCCGTACCGACGCGTTGGACCAGGCACGCACCGAGCACGCCGCGCTGGTCCGCGCCCACCGCGCCGCCGAGGACGCGGCCGGCGGCTTCGACGAGCTGGCCGCCCTCCTGCGTGACCTGCTCCGGGACGGCACGGGCACGGCGGCACAGCAGGGTTCCCAGGGGGACGACGAGCAGGAACCCGAGCCCTACTCCGGCTCGCTGGACGAGGCCCGCGCCGCCGCCGCCGAGGCCCGCCGCGGCCTGCGCGGTTGCGCCGCCGACCTCTCCTCCGCCGAGTCGCAGCTGCGCGAGGCCTCCGACATCCTCGTACGGCACGCCAACGCGGCCCGCTACGAGCAGGTGAAGACCCCGGCCCGGCAGCAGATCCGCGAACTGCCCGCCGTCGCACTGCCCGAGCACGCGGCCGCCTGGGCGGCGGCCTTCGCCCCGCGCCTGCGCGTACTGACCGACGAACTGGAACAGCTGGAGCGCAATCGCGACAGCATCGTCGCCCGGCTGCGCGGCCTGGTCGAGTCCTCGCTCGCGACGCTGCGTGCCGCCCAGCGGCTGTCCCGCCTGCCGGAGGGCCTCGGCGAGTGGTCAGGACAGGAGTTCCTGCGGATCCGCTTCGAGGACCCTGACCACGCGACGCTCACCGAACGACTCGGCGAGGTCATCGACGAGGCCACCCGCGCCGCCGTCCGCAAGAACTCCGACCTGCGCCGCGACGGCATGTCACTGCTGCTGAGCGGCGTTTCGGCAGCCCTGCGCCCCAAGGGCATCGCGGTCGAGATCCTCAAGCCGGATGCCGTGCTGCGCGCCGAGCGCGTCCCCGTCGGGCAGATGGGCGACGTGTTCTCCGGCGGCCAGCTGCTCACCGCCGCCATCGCGCTGTACTGCACCATGGCCGCCCTGCGCAGCAACGATCGGGGCCGCGACCGGCACCGCCACGCGGGCACGCTGTTCCTGGACAATCCGATCGGCCGGGCCAACGCCACGTATCTGCTGGAGCTGCAACGCGCGGTGGCCGACGCGCTGGGCGTCCAGCTGATCTACACGACAGGCCTGTTCGACACGACCGCGCTGGCCGAATTCCCGCTGGTCGTACGGCTCCGCAATGACGCGGACCTGAGGGCCGGCCTGAAGTACATCAGCGTCGAGGAGCACCTGCGGCCGGGGCTGCCCTCGCAGGACCCGGAGAGCGAGCCGGTGCACGGCGAGATCACCGCCACACGGATGTTCAAGAGGCCCGCCGAACAACCGGCGTAGGGCGAAAGAAACCGTCCGTAAAGCAAAAGAAGCGTCAGGCGCGGGACAGTTGTCCGTCTGGCCGGGCATGGGCTGGGCGCGCGGCCCGGCGGTCCCGGCGACGGGCCTGCCGTCGTTCCCGGCGCAGGGCGCGTGCCGCGCTGCTGGGGCTGGAGACCACCCCGTTGCGCTGGTTCCAGACCTGGCGGGTGATCCACACGTCGAGCACGGACCAGGTGGCGACCACCGTACTGATCACGGTGCACAGCATCGCGGGGGCCGACAGCCAGGAGGAAGCGACCGCGGCGAGTATCGCCACCACCGCCTGGATCAGCGTCAGGGAGGTGATGAGTACGGCCCGGACGGCCGCATTACGCACCGGATCGGGCATCCTGGGCGTGCCGACCGGATCCTCGGTCCACACGGAGCGGCGTGGGCTCTTCGCCGGAATGTCGCGATCCAATGCGTTCTCGACAAGATCGCCATGGTCGGGTGCGGACAGACGCGGTTCGGTGTCCATGAAAGCTGCTCCCTGCGGCCTACCGATTCGTGCGGCGCCGGACGCGTGGTGTCCGACTGAATGGTGGCTGCCCGTTTTCACCGGTTCCATTCCGGACTCAGGCCGGCACGGTGGCCCCGCTGACTACACGATCGGCGATCACCAAAAGTTCCCGCCACAGTGCCATTTCGGCCAGTCGTGGCCGTCCAGCATCCGCCCGAACCCGCGCGAGCCCGTACAACAGGGGCACGCGCACGTTCGAGTTAGTCATGGGGCAGTAGTAGGCTCGCGCCGATTATTAATGAACCACGACGGAACTCGACCACCCTTGAACAGGGTTGACGTTGGGGAGGCCATGCGCTTTCGCGGTACGACGATCCGGCGGAAGATCGTGGCGCTGCTGCTCGTTCCGCTGCTGTCCCTCACCGCCCTCTGGGCCTTCGCCGCCGCTCTGACCGGCAGCCAAGTGTGGGGCATGCTCGGCATCACGCAGACGGTCGACAATCTCGCCCACCCCGTGGAGGCCTCCGTCCAGGCCATCCAGAACGAGCGCCGTGCTGCGCTGGTCTATCTGGCCGACCCGCGCCGCTCGGACGCCAAGACCGCCCTGCAGCGCCGGGAGGACACCACCGACAAGGCCGTCAGCCTGCTGCGCACCCAGGCGGGTTCCTCTGACAACCGGGGCCGGCTCGACTCGGAGTCCAAGCGTCGGCTCGACCTCGTCACCAAGGGCTACGCGATCCTCGACGCACTGCGCGCCAAGGTCGCCGACGGTGGCATCAGCCGCCTCGACGCCTATGACGCGTACAACGCGACGGTCGACCCCTGCTACGCCTTCATGGCCGCCCTCAGCCCGATCGACAACACCACCATCGACCGGCAGATCCAGTCCCTGACCACCATCGTCCGGGCCGGCGACGACATCAGCCGCGAGGACGCCCTGATGGCCGCGGCCATCACCGCCGGCCGGACCAGCGCGGCCGAGCAGCGCGCCTTCACCTTCGCCGTCGCCGAGCACCGGGCGTACTACCGCGACAACGCCGACCGCCTCGGCAGCCAAGAGCGTTCGCTGTTCGACGACTTCTGGAACGGCACCGACGGCCGGTCCCTCACCACCGCCGAGGACTCGGTGATTGCGGCCGGCACCGGCGGCTCCCCCCGCGCCGCCGACCGGGCCGCCTGGCAGAAGACCGCCTCCGCCGCGCTCGCCGACCTCCGGGGCATCTCCAACCAGGCCCGTGACATCCAGAAGAACCGCACCCACCCGTACGCAGTCCGCCTGGTGATCCAGGCGGCGGTGGCCGGCGGCCTGGGTCTGGTCGCGGTCATCGCGACGCTCGTCGTCTCCACCCGCGTCGCACGCGGTCTGATCCGCGACCTGTCCCGGCTCCGCAAGGAGGCCCAGGAGGTCTCCGGCACCCGCCTGCCCCGCGTCATGCGCCGCCTCGCGGCCGGCGAGGAAGTGGACGTGGAGACCGAGGCGCCCCGCCTGCAGTACTCCGAGGACGAGGTCGGCCAGGTCGGCAAGGCCCTCAACACCCTGCAACGGGCCGCCGTCGAGGCCGCCGTACGCCAGGCCCTCATGCGCCGCGGCGTCTCCGAGGTCTTCGTCAACCTCGCCCGCCGCAGCCAGGTCCTGCTGCACCGCCAGCTCACCCTCCTCGACGCCATGGAACGCCGCACCGAGGACACCCGCGAACTCGCCGACCTCTTCCGCCTCGACCACATGACCACCCGCATGCGGCGACACGCCGAGGGCCTGGTCATCCTCTCCGGCGCCGCGCCCTCCCGGCAGTGGCGCAAGCCCGTCCAGCTGATGGACGTGGTGCGGGCCGCCGTCTCCGAGGTCGAGGACTACGAGCGCGTCGAGGTCCGCCGGCTGCCCCGGCTGGCCGTCACCGGACCGGCCGTCGCCGACCTCACCCACCTCATCGCCGAACTCATCGAGAACGCCACCGTGTTCTCGCCGCCGCACACCACCGTCCAGGTGCACGGCGAGCCGGTCGCCAACGGCTTCGCGCTGGAGATCGACGACCGAGGCCTCGGACTGACCCCCGACGCCATGCTCGAGGCCAACCTGCGGCTCGCCGAGACCCCCGAGTTCGAGCTCTCCGACACCGACCGGCTCGGCCTGTTCGTGGTCAGCCGGCTCGCCCAGCGCCAGTCCGTACGCGTCTCGCTGCGGCCCTCCCCGTACGGCGGCACCACCGCGGTCGTCCTGATCCCGTCGCCGCTGCTCGCCGAGGGCGGCGAGGACACCGGAGGCTTCCGCACCGGGGAACTGGAGCTGGCCAAGGCCCTCGGCGACGTACCGGACGACGAACCGGTGGGCACCGAGCGCAGTTTCCGCCAGTGGGGACTGGCCCGCGACGAGCAACTGGGCGCGACGCCCGGCCTCCCGGCGGGCGGAGAGCCCCCCAGGGAGCACAGCCGCACCCTGCACCCGGCCGTCCCCGCCCAGGCGGCCGACGACCAGGACGGCCTCTCCGTACTGCCACGACGGCGCCGCCCCCCAGTGCTCGTCGCCGACAACGGCCGTCCCGTCGACACGATCCCGCGCCAGGGCGGACCTGCCGGACGGACGGACGCCCGGCAGGCCGAACCCGAGCCGGCTCCTGCGCCCCAGGCCCTGCCGCGCCGCGTACGGCAGGCCAGCCTGGCGCCGCAACTGCGCGCCGACGCCACCGAGGAGACGGCCGGCCCCCCCGCACAGGCACAGGGCAACGGCGAGTCGCGCGAGCGCAGCCCCGAAGAGGTCCGGGCGCGCATGGCATCGATCCAGAGTGGCTGGCAGCGTGGCCGGCGGCACTCCGACGAAGGCCCAGACGTTACACCCGCAACACCCGCACCAAGAACGATCACGGAGGGGAACGGTCCATGACCGCACCATCGAGCACGACCCGCGAGCTGAGCTGGCTCCTCGACGATCTGGTGAGCCGGGTGGCCTCGATCCGCAAGGCCCTCGTCCTGTCCGGCGACGGCCTGGCCACCGGGGCATCCGAAGGCCTCAGCCGTGAGGATGCCGAGCATCTCGCCGCCGTGGCCTCCGGCTTCCACAGCCTCGCCAAGGGCGTGGGACGGCACTTCGAGGCCGGCAAGGTCCGCCAGACCATGGTCGAGCTGGACGAGGCCTTCCTCTTCGTGACCGCCGCCGGCGACGGAAGCTGCCTCGCCGTTCTCACCGACGCCGACTCCGACGTCGGCCAGGTCGCCTACGAGATGGCCCTCCTCGTCAAGCGGGTCGGTGCGCACCTGGCCACCGCCCCCCGTTCCGACGGCGGCGCCGCCCGGGTGGTGTGACCCGGGCCATGACTTCTGAAGCGGAGCGCTGGTACGACGACGCGGCCGGGCCTGTGGTGCGGCCGTACGCGATGACGCGCGGCCGCACCAGTCATGCTGCGGAGGGCCGGCTTGACCTGATCGCACTCGTGGTGTCCGAGTCCCGCTCCGAGGAGGGCGATCCGCACGCGGACACCGACCGCGCCCTGTCGCCCGAGCATGTCGACATCATCGAGCGCTGCCGGGTGCAGCCGACCTCCGTCGCCGAGTTGGCGGCCGACCTCGACCTGCCGCTCGGGGTGGTCCGCGTGCTCATCGGCGACCTCCTCGACGCCGATCTCGTCCACGTCAGCCGGCCCGTGCCCCCGGCCGAACTGCCGGACGCCAGCGTCCTGCGCGACGTGATCAACGGCCTCCGGGCGCTGTGAACCGCCGCGGGCCCCTACGACGGCGCCAGCGCGGACAGCGGCAGCTCCACGGAGTCCTCGAGCGAACTTCGTGCCATGAGGCGCAGGTGCCCGCACACGGCGGCCGGCGTCGAATGGGTCTGCGCCGTCACCGCCTGGTATGCCTCCGTCCAGGCCTCCCGGTTCAACCGCTCCGAGCCCAACCGCGACCCCTTCGACGGGCCGCCGGAGGACATCGCGAGCACCCGGGTGCTCCAGACGTTCGTGGAAGGCGAGCGGGTCTACGCGGCGGCCGATGCGTAACCGCCAGATTGCATAACAAACGTATTCCACAGGCGAGTTGCCAGGTGATCACGTAGTACTGTCCTCTTGCCCAGCGTGAACGCTTTCTGAAACGGAAGAAGAGGCCCATGGTCTTCGGGCGCTCTGAGCGCAACAAGCCCGTCATCGAACCTGTCGCCCTCAAGATCCTGGTCGCGGGCGGCTTCGGGGTAGGCAAGACCACGCTCGTTGGCGCGGTCAGCGAGATCCGGCCCCTGCGCACCGAGGAAGAGCTCAGTGAGGTCGGCCGGCCCGTCGACGACACCGGCGGTGTGGAGTCCAAGCGGACCACCACGGTCGCCATGGACTTCGGCCGGATCACCCTGCGCGAGGACCTCGTCCTGTACCTCTTCGGCACACCCGGCCAGGACCGCTTCTGGTTCCTGTGGGACGAGCTGGCGCAGGGCGCCCTCGGCGCGGTCGTCCTCGCTGACACCCGGCGCCTGGAGGACTGCTTCGCCGCCGTCGACTACTTCGAGCGCCGCGCCATACCCTTCGCCATCGCCGTCAACTGCTTCGAGGGCGCCCAGCAACACCCCGCCGACATGGTGCGCGAAGCACTCGACCTGGACGCGGACGTCCCCGTCGTGCTCTGTGACGCCCGCGACCGCGCCTCCGCCAAGGACGTGCTGATCACCGTGGTCGAGAACGCCGCCAAGGTCGCGGCGGGCCGGCGCGAGCCCGCCGCGACCTGATCGCGCGGGGCGCTACGGCTGCGGCTCGGGCTCGTCCTCCTCGTGCCACCCGAAGCTGCGCTCCACCGCCTTCCGCCACCGCCGGTACTCGCGCTCGCGCTCCCGCTCCGGCATTGACGGCGTCCACTCGGCGTCCTTCTGCCAGTGCGCCTTGAGCGTGTCCAGGTCGGGCCACACGCCGGTCGCGAGTCCGGCCGCGTACGCCGCGCCCAGACAGGTCGTCTCGGAGACCCTCGGGCGGACCACGGGCACGCCCAGGACGTCCGCCTGGTGCTGCATCAGCAGATTGTTCGCCGTCATGCCGCCGTCGACCTTCAGCGTGGTGATCTGTACCCCCGAGTCCTGGTACATCGCGTCCACCACCTCACGGGTCTGCCAGCTGGTGGACTCCAGCACCGCCCGTGCCAGGTGCGCCTTGGTGACGTACCGGGTCAGGCCGGTGATCACACCACGCGCGTCGGAGCGCCAGTACGGGGCGAAGAGCCCGGAGAAGGCGGGCACGATGTACGCGCCGCCGTTGTCCTTCACGCTTGCCGCCAGCGTCTCGATCTCGTCGGCCGACCTGATGATGCCGAGCTGGTCCCGGAACCACTGCACCAGGGCCCCGGTGATCGCGATCGAGCCCTCCAGGCAGTAGACCGGCGGCTCGCCGCCGAGCTGGTAGCCCATCGTCGTCAGCAGCCCGCTCTTGGACTGCACCGGCCGCTGCCCGGTGTTGAGCAGCAGGAAGCTGCCGGTCCCGTACGTGTTCTTGGCGGTGCCGGTGTCGTAGCAGGCCTGGCCGAAGATGGCGGCCTGCTGGTCGCCGAGCGCCGACGCCACCGGGACCCCGGCGAGCTGGCCGACAGCCGTGCCGTACACCTCGGCGGAGGAGCGGATCTCGGGGAGGATCGCCTCGGGGATGTTCATGGCGGACAGGATCGCCGGGTCCCACTGGAGCGATTCGAGGTTCATCAGCATCGTACGGCCGGCGTTGGTGACGTCGGTGACGTGGACGCCGCCGTCGGTGCCGCCGGTCAGATTCCAGATGAGCCAGGAGTCGATGGTGCCGAAGGCGATCTCGCCGCTCTCGGCGCGGCGCCGCAGCCCCGGCACATTGTCGAGAAGCCAGGCGGCCTTCGGACCGGAGAAGTAGCTGGCCAGCGGCAGCCCGGTGGAGTCGCGGAAGCGGTCCTGGCCCTGCTGGCCGCCGAGTTGGGTGCACAGGGCCGAGGTGCGGGTGTCCTGCCAGACGATCGCGTTGTGCACGGGCCGGCCGGTCGCGCGGTCCCACAGGAGCGTGGTCTCCCGCTGGTTGGTGATGCCCAGCGCGCTGAGCTGGTCGGCGCGCAGCCCTGCCTTGGCGAGCGCGCCGGCGACCACGGCCTGCACCTTGGACCAGATCTCGGTGGCGTCGTGCTCCACCCATCCCGGCTTGGGGAAGATCTGGCGGTGCTCGCGCTGGTCCACGGCGACGATGGCGCCGTCGGTGTCGAAGACGATGCAGCGGCTGGAGGTGGTGCCCTGGTCGATTGCGGCGACGTACTTCACTGACTGGTCGGTCATGAGCGCCTCACTTAGAACGCAGCGTTGAAGATGAGCCCCGACAATGCGCCGCCGATCAGCGGGCCGACCACCGGAATCCAGGCGTAACCCCAGTCGGAGGTGCCCTTGTTGGGGATCGGCAGCAGTGAATGGACGATGCGCGGGCCGAGGTCGCGGGCCGGGTTGATGGCGTAACCGGTCGGGCCGCCGAGCGACAGACCGATCCCGACCACCAGCAGCGACACCACCAGCACCAGCGTGCCGGACTCGCCCAGCCCCCTGGTGAGGCCGAAGGCAAGCACCGGCAGCACCAACCCGATCGTGGCGATGACCTCGGTGAGCAGGTTCTGCCAGTACACCCGGATCTCCGGGATGGTGGAGAAGATTCCGAGGGTCGGCAGCGCCTTCTCCTCGTGGGCGCCCGCCGCGAACTGCCCGTAATAGGCGAGCCAGCACAGCGTGGCCCCGAGCATCGCGCCGATCATCTGGCCCGCGATGTAGACCGGCACCTGGTCCCAGGCGCCGGTGTCGACGGCGATGCCGAGCGTGACTGCGGGGTTGAGGTGCCCGCCCGACAGGGGAGCGGCGGTGTAGGCCCCGGCGAGCACGCCGAAGCCCCAGCCGAAGGCGATGACGACCCAGCCGGCGGCTCTCGACTTGGAGTGGTGGAGGGTGACGGCAGCGCACACGCCGGCACCGAAGAGGATGAGGATCGCCGTTCCGATGATCTCGCCGACGAACACGTCTCCGTTGGAATGCATGGCGGCTCCTACGTGCAGTCCAGGTGCACCGATCGGGCCATAGAGCGCATAGCGGAGCCGACGGGGGTGTCCCTCCACCCGAACGGCCGCCCGTGCCACCCGGCATACTTCCCCCGGGGTGATGGAGCGTCAAGGCCGCCAACCGGGCCGGTCCGGAGCCGCAGGACGGCGGGGGAGAGCCCCGCCCACCCCTCAGGGTGCGCCTACCGCACCACCACCACCGCGGACGCGTGCCCGAACAGCCCCTGGTTCGCTGTGATCCCGGCCCGCGCCCCGCGCACCTGGCGGTCGCCCGCCTCTCCCCGCACCTGCCTTCATCGCCTGGTCGCCCAGATCCTTCGCCCACGCCACGAAGTGGTCGACCGCCCGCTGCGGCCGGTAGCAGTCGTACACCTTCAGCGTGTAGCCCTGCCGCACCAGCGTGACCTGGGCCTTGTGCAGTGCCTCGGCGGCCGGACGGGTCAGGATGCACAGCGGCTGCCGGTAGCCGTCGATGCGTACGCCCACGAAATTGTGCGGAGTGAAGTACCGCATCTCCTGGAGGATCGTCGGGTCGACATCGCTGAGCGCGACGAACTCCGCTGGGGCCTTGGGCTCCGGCACCGCCGCGGCCCGCGCCGGGGCCGCCGTGGTGAGCGCGAGCAGCGTGACGAGGGCGACGAGCGGGACGACGAGGGCGCGTAAACGCGCGGCGATTGACGTCATGGCACTCCACCTACCAGCACGACCGGCCCTGGGGGAAGGACGATCGGATACAGTCCGCGCGTGATCAGCCATCAGAAGGACTCGCACTGCTCTTCCTGCGGCGCCGCCTTCCCGCCCGACCCCGGCTGGCCCCGCACCTGCGCGGATTGCGGCACCACCGCCTACCGCAATCCGCTCCCCGTGGCCGTCGCCCTGCTGCCCGTACGCGACCGAGCGGGCGGCGGCACCGGCCTGGTGGTCATCCGCCGCACCATCGAACCGCGACGCGGACTCCTCGCCCTCCCCGGCGGCTTCATCGACCACGGCGAGACCTGGCAGCACGCCGTCACCCGCGAACTCGCCGAGGAGACCGGCATCCAGGCCAGCCCCGACGACGTGACGCTCGCCGACGCCCTCACCGACACCGAGGACGGTTACCTGCTGCTCTTCGGGCTGCTCCCCGAACGCCCCGCCCACGAACTGCCGCCGCCCCGCCCCACCGACGAGACCGACGGCTGGCACATCGTGGACGCGCCCACCGATCTGGCCTTCCCTCTGCACACCCAGGCCGCCGACCGCTGGTTCGCCGGCGGCTATCCACCGTCGCCGCGCACCCGCACCACGTAGCCGACCTCCTCGGCCCCCTCCCGCTCCACGACCGTCCTGCTGCCCACCAGCCGCGCCCTGAAGCGCTCGGTACGCGGCTCCGCCCAGCCGTCCCCGTCGTCGGTGATCAGCAGGCCACCGCCGCTGCGCCCCGCCGCCGGCGCCCACACCTCCAGCTCCACGCCGCCGTCCGCGCCGGCCACCGGCAGCACCGCTCCCGCCCGCGCCAGCACCGGGATCCGGCCCAGCGGCGCGTCGACGAGCACCTGCCCAGGCCCCTCGTACGCCTCACCGGTCGCCGTGTCGTACCAGCGGCCCCGCGGCAGCCGCACGCTCCGCAGATCCGACCCGTGCTCCATCACCGGGGCCACCAGCAGCGCGTCACCCAGCAGAAAGGCGTCCTCGCAGGCGCGCAGCTTGCGGTCCTCCGGGTCGTTCCACCACAGCGGCCGCACATAGGGCGCCCCCGTCCGGTGCGCCACGTGCGCCAGCGTGTACATATACGGCATCAGCCGCTCGCGCTCCCGCAGCACCGCGCTCGCGTGACCGAGCACCTCGGGCCCGAACTCCCACGGCTCGCGCCGCCCAGCGTCGATCGCCGCATGCGTACGGAACAACGGGAAGTACGCCGCCATCTGCAGCCAGCGCAGATACAGCTCAGGGCTCGGAGAACCGTCGAAACCCCCCACGTCAGGACCCGAGTACGGCACCCCGCACAACCCCAGGCCCATCACCAGCGACAACGAGGCCCGCAAGCCCTGCCAGCCGGTCGCCACGTCGCCCGACCAGGCGCCGCAGTACCGCTGCATGCCCGCCCACCCCGAGCGCGAGAACATGAACGGCCGTGCCTCCGGCCGCAGTTCACTCAGCCCCTTGTAGCCCGCCCGCGCCATCGCCAGAGCGTAGACATTGTGCGCCTCGCGATGGTCGCCGCCCCGGCCCTCCAGGGCGTGCCGCGCCGAGCGGGGGAGCGTCGTCTCGCCGAACGCCGCGAAGGACACCGGCTCGTTCATGTCGTGCCACACCCCCGCGAAGCCCTGCGCCAGTCGTTCGGCGTAGAGCCCGCCCCACCACTTGCGCACGCGCGGGTCGGTGAAGTCAGGGAACAATCCCTCGCCCGGCCACACCGCCCCCCGCACCGGGCGGCCCCTCGCGTCCCGTACGAAGACGTCCTCGGCGACCCCACTGTCGTACACCGGATTGCCGGGTTCCAGCTTCACCGCAGGGTCGATGATCGACACCAGCCGCACCCCGTCCGCGCCCAGGTCGCGGGCGAGCCCCGGCAGGTCGGGGAAGCGCTCCTTGTCCACGGTGAAGACCCGGTGCCCGTCGAAGTGGTCTATGTCCAGATGCATCGCGGCCAGCGGCAGCCCGCGCTCGCGGTAACCGCCCGCGATCCGCCGGACCTCTTCGGCCGTACCGAAGCCCCAGCGCCCGTGCTGATAGCCCAGCGCCCAGCGCGGCGGCAGCGCCGGACGTCCCGTCAGCGCGGTCCAGGCGGAGAGGATCCGGGCCGGGCTGCCCGGGATCACCCAGTAGCGCAGCGGGCCGCCGTCCATCCGCAGCTCGCAGCCGCCGGGCCGGTCGTGCCCCGACCCGGCGCCCTCCTCGCCGTCGCGCAGCGACACCCGGCCGTCGAAGGAGTTGTCGTGGAAGACCAGATGGCTCCCCGCGTCCGCCACGACCAGCTGCACCGGCATGGTGATGTACAGCGGATCGACGCCGGGCCCGAAGGCGTCGCCCGGATCCGTGTTCCACAGCCGGTACGCGCCATTCCCGAGCCGTGGCCCGCCGGCCCGCCCGCCGAGCCCGAACACCGCCCCGTCGGCGGCCGTCTCGGACCGCTGGACCCAGCGCGGGCCGCCGTCCCGGGGCCCGGCCACCGGGTCCCACCAGCGCGGCGGCAGATCCCGCCGCAGCAGCACCCCGCCCGGCGTACGGAACTCCACCGCCCCGTGCCGCGACACCAGTACCGTCACCCGCTCGGACACGACCCGCCAGCCGTCCTTGTCCGGCTCGATCACGGCCCGGGTGTCCGCCTCGGGACAGCCTTCCGCCAGCGCGTACGAAGGCTCCGCCTCAGCACTGTCCCATCCGCAGAACACCGCGCCACCCACCGCGACCCGCACCCGAAGACTCGACCGCGCGAAGCGCACCACGCCGCCCCCCGGCAGCGGATCCGCCCCATCCGCCGCCCCCGGCACCCGCGCCCGCTCCGGCCCCCGGCGTGGCAGGTCCTGCGCGTCGATACGGGCCCGCCGCCAGGCCGCGCGCACCGCTCTCAGCCCGTTCACCGATCCGACCGACCGCGCCTGCCGCACCAGGTCCCGAGCATCCATGTACCCCACCATTCCACCGTTCCCGGTTCCCGTGTCATCCGTTCAGCCACCGTTCACCTGGTGCGCGGCCACATGGCGACGCCCCCCGAAGTGGGGCGGGAGCCCTGGCGCCGAAGACGATCACGTGGCATCGTCCTGCCCAGGCCACACCCGGCCTATCCATGCGGCATGCGCCGGACTGGGCAGGGGTGGTGGCCCAGCACCACGACACGCGACGACGCGTACCTTCCGGGAGCCGCCCCATGAGCACCGCACCTGAGCCCGCCACCCAGCCGGCGACCCCCGAACCCCTCTGGCGGCCCGGGCCCGACCGCATCGCCGGCGCCCAGGTGACCCGCTTCCAGGCCTGGGCCGCCGACCGTTACGGCGCCCCGGCGACCGGCTACCAGGAGCTGCAGGCCTGGTCGGTGCGCGAGCTGGAGACCTTCTGGCAAGCCGTCGTCGAGTGGTTCGACGTACGCTTCGCCACCCCGTACGACACCGTGCTCGCTGACCCTCCCCCTACCTCCGGCGGCAGGGGTGCTCCCCCTGGCTTCGCCGGGGGCACCCCCACCGGCGAAGCCAAGGGGAGGACCCCCACCATGCCCGGCGCCCGCTGGTTCCCCGGCGCCACCCTCAACTACGCCGAGCACGCCCTGCGCCCCGCCCAGGACCCCGCCCGCGCCGACGCGCCCGCCCTGCTCTCCCTGGACGAACGGCACGAGATCCGCGAGACCACCTGGGCCGAACTCAGCCGCCAGGTCGCCTCCCTCGCCGCCCAGCTCCGCCGCCTCGGCGTCACGCCCGGTGACCGGGTCAGCGGCTACCTCCCCAACATCCCGCAGGCCGTCGTCGCCCTCCTCGCCACCGCCGCCGTCGGCGCCGTCTGGACCTCCTGCGCCCCCGACTTCGGCTCCCGCGCCGTCCTCGACCGCTTCCAGCAGGTCGAGCCCGTCGTCCTCTTCACCGTCGACGGCTACCGCTACGGCGGCAAAACCCACGACCGCGCCGCCGTCGTCGCCGAGCTGCGCGCCGAACTCCCCTCCCTGCGCGCCGTCGTCCACATCCCGCTCCTGGACACGCCGGCACCCGAGGGCACCCTGGAGTGGGCCGCACTCGTAGCGGGCGACGACCAGCCCTCGTACGAGCAGGTCCCCTTCGACCACCCGCTCTGGGTCCTCTACTCCTCCGGCACCACCGGCCTGCCCAAGGCCATCATCCACTCCCAGGGCGGCATCCTGCTCGAACACCTCAAGCAGACCGGCCTCCACATGGACCTCGGGCCCGACGACCGCTTCTTCTGGTACACCTCCACCGGCTGGATGATGTGGAACTTCCTGGTCGGCGGTCTGCTCGCCGGCTCCACGGTCGTCCTGTTCGACGGCAGCCCAGGCCACCCCGACATCGGCGCCCAGTGGAGCGTCGCCGAACAGACCCGCGCCACCGTCTTCGGCACCTCCGCCGCCTACGTCATCGCCTGCCGCAAAGCCGGCATCCACCCCGGCCGCGACTACGATCTCTCAGCCGTCAAGTGCGTTGCCACCACCGGCTCCCCGCTGCCCCCCGACGGCTTCCGCTGGCTCCACGACGAAGTCGCGGCAGACCTCTGGATCGCCTCCGTCAGCGGCGGAACCGACGTCTGCAGCTGCTTCGCCGGCGGCGTCCCGACCCTGCCGGTCCACATCGGCGAACTCCAGGCCCCCTGCCTCGGCACCGACCTCCAGGCCTGGGACCCGGACGGCAAGCCGGTCACCGACGAGGTCGGCGAGCTGGTCGTCACCAACCCCATGCCCTCCATGCCCATCGGCTTCTGGAACGACCCCGACGGCACCCGCTACCGCGAGAGCTACTTCGAGATGTTCCCCGGCGCCTGGCGCCACGGCGACTGGATCACCCTCACCTCACGCGGCACCGTCATCATCCACGGCCGCTCCGACTCCACCCTCAACCGCCAAGGCGTCCGCATGGGCTCCGCCGACATCTACGAAGTCGTCGAACGCTTCCCCGAGATCCGCGAATCCCTCGTCATCGGCCTCGAACAGCCCGACGGCGGCTACTGGATGCCCCTCTTCATCCACCTCGCACCCGGTGCCGAACTCGACGACACCCTCCGCGACAAGATCAAGCACGCCATCCGCGACCAGCTCTCCCCCCGCCACATCCCCGACGACATCATCCCGGTCCCCGGTGTCCCCCACACCCTCACCGGCAAGCGCATCGAAGTCCCCGTCAAGAAGCTCCTCCAGGGCACCCCGCTGGACAGGGCCGTCAACCCGGGCTCCGTGGACAACGTGGAGCTGCTGCGCTTCTACGAGGAGCTCGCACGCGACAGGCGAGGCTGAGCCGGGTCGTCACGCTGCGTTGTCAGTGCCCCCGTTTACGGTGATCAGGCAATGGCAGAAGCGCACAGGGGGAGTCACGTCATGGCGCACCGGAAGCAACGCAAGCAGCCCACCAACCACGCCAAGAACAAGAGCACCAAGCACAACAGGCCCAAGGGCCGCAGCCGTCCACCCGGCCACGCCACCCGCCGCGCCCTGCGGCGCGAAGTGCCCAGCACCGTCGCGATCCTCACCGACCGTTACGACTTCGCCGCCATGCGCGGCTACCGCAGCTTCACCTTCGACGACCACGAGCACTATTTGCGGCAGATGGAGGGCCTGCTGCGCTCCCTCGCCTCGCAGGGCACCCACATCTCGGTCGGCCTCTTCGACCCGGAGGAGTACACCGACTACTGCATCGACACCGCCCAGAACCCCGACACCCCGGCCTCCCGCACCCGGTACACCGCCGAGGTAGCCGCCGGCGGCCCCGCCGTCCCGTACTCAGGACAGCCGCTCGAACACCTCATCACGCAGCTCGAATACGAAGCGGATCGCCAGGCCACCTGGGAGTACGCCACCGACGTCCTCGCCGGCACCGGATCCTGCTCAGACTGCGGCCGGGATATCGCCCGCGCCTCATTCGACCGTGCCTCGCACGCCCTCATGAAAGTGATCGAGGCGGCCGGGCCCGGCGGCCACCACCTCGTCTGCAGCGTCCCCGTGGACGACACCGCCCTGCTCGCCGCACTCCACGCCCGCTGCGACGACCAGGGCAACGTCCACCTTGCCGAAGCCGAGGCCATGGTCTGCTGCACCGTCCTCGCTGCCGGCATGGCCACCGACAACGCCGGGGGAGTGGTCCTGCGCACCACCACCCCGGACGGCGCCGAGGAAGTCCGGGGCTGGTCCCTCCGCGACGGATGGCTGCACCCGCTCACCGAGGCCGAGGTCTTCAACGCCTACTGCACGGACGCCGAATCCGGCGAACCCGTCCCACCCGAGCCCGGCGTCACCTACCGCCCAGGCACCCCGCTGACCCCACCACCGACCGAATGAGCTGACAACACGCCGAAGGGCGCCCGACCCCCAAGGTGGGACGCCCTCCGGAGACAGCCCGCGCCGCCGTCACTCGCCGGACAGCACCGCTTGCGCAGCACGCCGCGCCTCGTCCGCCGTGTCGGTCGCGCGCGCCGCGGCCGCCGCACGCTCGCACTGGGCGAGCGTGTGCTTGGCCAGCGTCGCCCGCACATACGGAATCGACGCCGCGCCCATCGACAGGCTCGTCACGCCCAGCCCCGTCAGCACACACGCCAGCAGCGGATCGGAGGCAGCCTCGCCACACACCCCACAGCTCTTGCCCTCGGCCCTGGCACCCTCCGCGGAAGCCGCCACCAGGTCGAGCAACGCCGGCTGCCACGGATCCTGCAGCCGCGACACCGCACCGACCTGGCGGTCGGCCGCGAAGGTGTACTGCGCCAGGTCATTCGTCCCCAGCGAAAGGAACTCGACCTCCTGCAGAATCGACCTGGCCCGCAGCGCGGCCGACGGAATCTCCACCATCGCGCCGAACTTCGCCCGCAGCCCCGCCTCCCGGCACGCGTCGGCGAACGCCTTCGCGTCGATCCGGTCGGCCACCATCGGCGCCATGACCTCCAGATACACCGGCAGGCCCTCCGCCGCACGGGCCAGCGCCCGCAACTGCGTCTGCAACACCTCGGGGTGAGCCAGCAGCGTGCGCAGCCCGCGCACACCCAGCGCCGGGTTCGGCTCGTCCGCCGGCGTCAGGAAGTCCAGCGGCTTGTCCGCGCCCGCGTCCAGCACCCGCACGACGACCCGCCCCTCAGGGAAGGCCTCCAGCACCTTGCGGTACGCCTCGACCTGCGCGTCCTCCGACGGCGCCTGCTTCGAGTCGTCCAGGAAGAGGAACTCCGTACGGAACAGACCGACGCCCTCCGCACCCGCCTCCACCGCCGCGGGCACATCGCCAGGCCCACCGACATTGGCCAGCAGCGGCACCTTGTGCCCGTCCGACGTTGCCCCAGGACCGGAAGAACCCGAAAGCGCCGCCTTACGCGCCGCCGCGGCCTCCTCAAGCCCCGCCCGCTTCTCCGCGCTGGGCTCGACGAAGACCTCACCGGTGCTGCCGTCGACCGCGATGACCACACCCTCGGCCAGCTCCGTCGCCCCCGCCAGCGCCACAACCGCCGGCACGCCCAGAGCCCGTGCCAGAATCGCGCTGTGGCTCGTCGGCCCGCCCTCCTCGGTCACAAAGCCCAGCACCAGTGTCGGGTCCAGCAGCGCCGTGTCCGCCGGTGCCAGATCCCGCGCGATCAGCACATACGGCTCATCACTGTCCGGCACCCCCGGCATCGGCACACCCAGCAACCGCGCCACGATCCGGTTCCGTACGTCATCCAGGTCGGCCACCCGGCCCGCCAGGTACTCCCCGGCACCCTCAAGCAGCGCCCGGTACGTGGCGAACGCGTCGTACACCGCCCGCTCCGCCGTGCTCCCCACGGCGATCCGGCGCTCCACATCCGCGATCAGCTCGGGGTCCTGCGCCATCATGGCCTGCGCCTCGAGCACCGCCTGAGCCTCACCGCCGGCGAGGTTCCCCCTCGCGATCAGGTCGTTCGCCACGGCTTCAACCGCCTGCCGGGCCCGCCCCTGCTCCCGTGGAGTGTCCTCCGGCGGAGTCTGCTTCGCCGGCGGCTCAAGGACAGCGGTCCCCATGTGCCGAACCTCGCCGATCGCCACTCCGTGGCTGACACCGACGCCTCGCAGCGTTGTCTCCATCTCACCCGTCTCCGGTTCGGTTGCTTCTCTGTCTGCGTCGGGAGTGGCCATTCCCGGAGAGATTACTTCCAAAGGAAGAGGCGCGCGCCGGCCACGACCTCGCCGTCCTCGACCAGCTCACTCAGTGCGTCACTCGTAGCCTCCAGCGCCACCACCGGACACACCGGCGACTTCCCCGCCGCCTCGACCTCCGCCGGGTTCCACCGCACGACCGCCTGCCCGCGCGTCACCGTGTCAGCCTTCGCGACCAGCAGCTCAAAGCCCTCACCGTTCAGTTGCACCGTGTCGATGCCCAGATGGGTCAGCACCCCGTGGCCCTCGTCATCCACCACGACGAACGCATGCGGGTGCAGCGACACGATCACCCCATCCACGGGCGACACCGCTTCCGCCGCCTCCCGCACGGGATCGATCGCCATCCCGGGCCCCACCATCGCCCCGGCGAACACCGGGTCCGGCACCGCCGCGAGCTCGATGGCCCGCCCAGTCACGGGGGACGAAACAGTTGTCATAGGAAGCCTCCAGACGGAGATCAAACTCAAGTGGTCCAGACCACTCCAGTCTGCCATGGCCAGCCGATTTGCTCCTACCCGCCTCCTCCAGTACGTTGGCACAACTCCGCGAACGAAGGCGTAGCAAACGTGCGCCTTTGCGAAGGGGGTGGAAAATCCGACAGAAAGCTTCTGCTAAAGTCGGAGAAGCGGGAAAGCTGAAAGGCGGAAACGCTAAAGCAGAATCCTATCAGCGGGAATCGGAGCCGAAAGGGTCTGATAAGCTGGAGACACGAAGGGTAAGCCCGGAGGGGCCGGTGAAACGG
>NZ_RJVR01000156.1 GCF_003999195.1 Streptomyces soli | reverse complement strand
CCCGCGGGCTTGGCACCAGCCACGGGCGTTACGGGAGAGGGACCGGCGGCCGGCTTGGCGGCCGGGGCGGCGGGACGAGCCGGCGCACCCGGAGTGGGGGCACCCGGCCTCGCGGGCGCAGCCTTGCGCGGCGCCGCGGGCTTCGCACCAGGCTTCCCGGCGGAACCGCCGCCGGGGCCCTGCAATGCGTCAGTCAACTTGCGGACAACCGGCGCCTCGATCGTCGAGGACGCCGAACGGACGAATTCGCCAAGTTCTTGGAGCTTGGCCATGACGACCTTGCTCTCAACTCCGAACTCCTTGGCGAGTTCGTATACCCGGACCTTAGCCACTTCGCTCCTTCTGAGGTCCGGGGTGGTCGTCCGCCGGACCGTCGCTACTTCATGGGCGTACTCATCGCGTGCTCATCGAGTGCTCATCGCAATCTCGACCTACTTCCAACTCGCGGGGGTACCTGACCGCACGGTGTCCCGTGCGTTCCTTGCTTGCTTACGGTGTTGCCTGCTCGACGTGCCAACGCAAGTCGGCGGTATCGAGCGTTCCCCGCACCCGAAGGGCCCGGGGAAACGCCCGGCGGCGGACCGCCAGGTCGAGACAGATAGTGGCGGGGTGCACATATGCACCCCGACCGGGCAGCGTACCGCGATCATCCGGGACGAGTTCGTCCCCGACCACCACCACACGCAGCAGATCCTTCTTGGCCGCTCGTTCCCGGCAACCGATGCAGGTGCGCTCCGGGCATGCTGGGCTGTGCGTCCGGCCAGACACCTTTAAGTCTACCTCCCCGCGCCGACCTCACCCCTCCGGGTTATTCGACGCACGGTCGTTCGATCGTTACTGTCCGGAAATCACTCGGCAGGCTGCTCGGTGTCCGGACGGATGTCGATCCGCCAGCCGGTGAGCCGGGCGGCCAGACGGGCGTTCTGCCCTTCCTTGCCGATCGCCAGCGACAGCTGGTAGTCCGGCACGGTCACCCGGGCCGACCTCGCACCGAGGTCCACGACCTCGACCTTGCTCACCCGAGCGGGTGACAGCGCGTTCGCGACCATCTCCGCCGGGTCGTCCGACCAGTCCACGATGTCGATCTTCTCACCGTGCAGCTCCGCCATCACCGCGCGCACCCGGGCGCCCATCGGGCCGATGCACGCTCCCTTGGCGTTCAGCCCCGAGCGGGTCGAGCGGACCGCGATCTTGGTGCGGTGACCGGCCTCGCGGGCGATCGCCGAGATCTCCACCGACCCGTCGGCGATCTCCGGCACCTCGAGCGCGAAGAGCTTCTTGACCAGGTTCGGGTGCGTACGGGACAGCGTCACCGACGGCCCGCGCACGCCCTTGGCGACCCGGACCACGTACGAGCGCAGGCGGATGCCGTGCTTGTAGTCCTCGCCCGGCACCTGCTCCTGGACCGGCAGGATCGCCTCCAGCTTGCCGATGTCGACCAGCACGTTCTTGGGGTCCTTGCCCTGCTGGACGATGCCGGTGACGATGTCGCCCTCGCGGCCGGCGAACTCGCCGAAGGTGATCTCGTCCTCCGCGTCCCGCAGGCGCTGGAGGATCACCTGCTTGGCGGTGGTCGCCGCGATCCGCCCGAACCCGGTCGGGGTGTCGTCGAACTCGCGCGGCTCCTCGCCCTCGGCGACCTCGGAGGGGTCCTCCTTGGCCCAGACGGTCACGTGGCCGTTCGTACGGTCCAGCTCCACGCGGGCGTTGCGGTGGCTGTGCGGCTCCCGGTGGTACGCGATGAGGAGAGCCGATTCAATCGCTCCGACCAGCAGATCGAACGAGATCTCCTTCTCCCGTACCAGACCCCGCAGGGCACTCATGTCGATGTCCACGGCTACGCCTCCTCAGTGTTCTCGTCGCTGTCGGTTTCGGCGTCGGCCGTATCCGCTGCGCCGTCTTCCTTGCGGTTGAACTCGATCTCAATGCGCGCCTTCACGATCTCGCCGAAGGCGAGGCGGGCGGGCTTGGGCTTGCGTCCCTTGACGCCGGGGACTTCGAGGTCGAGTCCCTCGTCGTCCACCTCGATGATCCGCGCGACGGTGTCGCCCCCGGCGGTCAGCGTGAACTTGACCAGCCGGCCGGTGTTGCGGCGGAAGTGCCGCGGCTCGGTGAGGGGGCGGTCCAGGCCCGGGGAGCTGACCTCCAGCAGGTACTCGCCGTTGCCCATGGCATCGGACGCGTCCAGCGCCTGCGAGATCTCCCGGCTCAGCTCCGCGACCGCGTCGAGCTGTACGCCCTCGTCGGAATCCACCACGACCTGCAGCTGCCGGCGCTTGCCGGCCTGCGTCACCTTGACCTCTTCCAGATCCAGTCCCGCCTTGGTGACGAGCGGCTCCAGCAGCCCGCGCAGCCTTTCGCTCTGGGTGGTGCTCATCCGGGTGACTCCTCGGCCGCGTGTGCTGTTGTGGTGGTAGGTCGCGTGTCGGCCCAAAGCCTATCGGTTCCGGCGCCGCGATCGCGATTCGGGCCGCCCCACCTGCCCCGTCCTGTCCTGCGCCTCCCGCCTGGCGGCGTTTCCGCGGCACACCCCCGGAGCCCCTCCCTCCGCGCTCCGTTCCGTTCTGCGCCCCTCGCATCGCTCCGCGAGCTTCGAAGCGCTGCGCCGGCCTCTGGCCTCCGCTCCTGGGGCACCGCCGGAGGCTCTGCGGCGCACCCCTGGAGCCCCTCCCTCCGCGCGCCGCTGAGTGCTGCCCGGGTACCCTCAGCTTTGATGATCACGGGAAAGAATCAGGCGGCGCCGCGCAGGCGCGCGGTGCTGGCCGCGTCGGCTCTGCCGGCGGTGGGCGCGCTGCTGGGCGGTTGTTCCAACGACGACTCGGCGCAGAGGACGGCCGCGTCGCTCAAGGCCTCGCCGTCCGCCTCGCCCGGGGCGGTGTTGCAGGCGGCGGCCGGCCGCGACAGTACGGGACTGCTGGCCAAATACGACGCCGTCATCGCGGCGTATCCCGCGCTGGCGGGCCGGCTGGCGCCGCTGCGGGCCGAGGTCGCGCGGCACGCGAAGGCCTTCGGGGCCACGGCGTCGGCCTCGGCGTCGCCGTCGACCTCGGCGTCGCCGGTGGCGCCGGGTACCGGGGACGCAGCCCTGGCGGCTCTCGCGTCGGCGGAGCAGTCGCTGGCGGACGCCCGTACGAAGGCGCTGCTCGACGCCCCGTCGGAGCTGGCGCGGCTGCTGGCCTCGGTCGCCGCGGCCGGGTCCTGTCACGTGCTGCTGCTCAAGGAAGGCTGACCCCCGCATGGCACTCACGCCGCTCGCGGCAGTCCAGGCTGCTCTGGCCGCCGAGCACGCCGCCGTCTATGGCTACGGCGTGATCGGCGCCCGCGTCTCCCCCGGCCGCGCGGACGAGGCCCGTACGGCGTACGACGCCCACCGCGCCCGGCGCGACACACTGCGCCGCACCGTCACCGACCTCGGCGGCACCCCGGTCGCGGCCGAACCGGCGTACGCGCTGCCATTCCCGGTGCCGGACTCGGCGGCGGCCATACGTCTCGCGGCCGAGCTGGAGGACCGGGTCGCCGCGGTCTACGCCGACCTGGTCCGGGCCGCCACCGCCGACCTGCGCGCCGAGGCCGCGGGCTGGCTGCGCGAGGCCGCCGTACGCGCGGTTCGCTGGCGCGGCGAGAGCGTAGCCTTCCCGGGGCTGGCCGAACGGGCGGCGGGCACGGCGGACACGTCCCCCTCGGCGTCCTCCGGCGCCACCGCCCTGTAGCCCCGACCTGACGGAGGGACAGACCGACGATGACGCACCTTCAGCCGCTTCAGCCCCCGGAACGGCTGGTCCGTACGATCAGCGCCTGGGAGGGCGACGCCGGCCGCGCCTGGCTCGACTCCCTCCCCGGACGCGTCGCGGACTACCTGGTGCGGTGGGAACTGCGGCCGGAGCGCGTCTTCACCCCGGGCGGCCAGATCAGCATGATCGTGCTCGTACGCCTGGCCGACGAAACCCCAGCGGTCCTCAAGGCCGGCCTGGTCACCGTCGAGACCCGCAACGAAGCCGCCGCGCTTGCCCACTGGGACGGCCGCGGCGCGGTGCGACTGATCGACGCCGACCCGGCGGAAGGCATGCTGCTCCTCGAACGCCTCCAGGGCGACGTCTCCCTGCGGTCCCTCCCCGAGCCGAAGGCCATGCTCGAGGCGTCCGCGATCCTGCAGCGCTTGTGGGTGCCCGCGGCTGACGATCACCCCTTCACATCGGTCGCCGGCTACACGGCCGGGCTCGCCGCGACCCTGCGCGAGCGGCGCGAGCAGCCCTGGGCGGCGGACATCCGCCACCTCATCGACGATGCCCTGGAAACCCGGGAGCGGCTTCTGGTGGAGCCCGTCGACGACGTCCTGCTCCACGGCGACTACCACCACGGCAACGTCCTCGCCGCCGACCGCGCCCACTGGCTCGCCATCGACCCCAAGCCGCTCGTCGGCGACCCCGCCTACGACCTCGCCTGGCTCACCCGCGACCGCCTCGACACCCTCGCCGCCGCGCCCGGCGCCGAGTCCGCCGCCCGTCGCCGCATCACCAAGCTCGCCGACTCCCTCGACGTCGACCGTGACCGCCTCCGCGGCTGGACCCTCTTCCGCGCCGTCGAGGCCGGCACCTGGGGTCTCTCCGTCGGCGACCGCGACTGGGCCGAGCTCCTCCTTGAATTCGCCGCCTGGCTCTGATTTTCAACGCGCCTCTCGGCTTCGAGTCGCCGCGCCGGACTCCGTCCGTCGTGCCAGGGTTGCCGCCCCGGGTGCGCCTGGGGTTGTCGGTCACGTGCCGCCCGGGGGGTAGTCCCCCACCCCACCCCTTCCCGAAACCAGGGGGCCAGCCCCCTGGGCCCTCCCCCAGAGGGGGTATCCCCAGGTCCTCAAACGCCGGACAGGCTGAATTCGCCCTACGATCCTCTCGCCTCCGGGCGCTTCGCACCGGGTGCCCTTCTCACCGGGTTGTGGGTAGGCCGTCCGCGAGAGGCGCAGAAAAGAGGGGCACCCGGCCACACACCCGCAGGCGCCAACGCGATCCCGGCCATCCGCCCGGCAAGGGCCTCGCGGCGCCCGGGCCGACGGACGGAGTCCGGCACAGCCGGGCGAAGCCCGAGAGGCCCCCCGGGGCCGAGCGGCGCGAGCCCGGCGTTGGGGATGGGGCGAGGCCGGATCAGGAGCTGAGGCGGGACAGGGCGTCGGAGACGGGGAGTTCTTCGCGAGTGCCGGTGCGGCGGTCCTTGAGCTCGATGATGCCTTCGGCGGCGCGGCGGCCGACGACGAGGATGGTGGGGACGCCGATGAGCTCGGCGTCGGTGAACTTGACGCCAGGGGAGACGCCGGGGCGGTCGTCGACAAGGACGCGGACGCCGGCGGCGTGCAGCTTTTCGGCGAGCTCGAGGGCGAGCTCGGTCTGGACGGCCTTGCCGGCGGCGACAACGTGGACGTCGGCGGGGGCGACCTCGCGGGGCCAGCAGAGGCCCTGGTCGTCGGCGGTCTGCTCGGCGAGGGCGGCGACGGCGCGGGAGACGCCGATGCCGTAGGAGCCCATGGTGACGCGTACGGGCTTGCCGTTCTGGCCGAGGACGTCGAGCTCGAAGGCGTCGGCGTACTTGCGGCCGAGCTGGAAGATGTGGCCGACCTCGATGGCCCGGTCGAGCCGCAGACCGGTGCCGCAGGTGGGGCAGGGGTCGCCGGGCTGGACGGTGACGACGTCGAGGTAGCGGTCGACGTCGAAGTCACGGCCGACGACGACGTTGCGGGCGTGCTTGCCCGCGACGTTGGCGCCGGTGATCCAGGCGGTGCCGGGGGCGATGCGGGGGTCGGCGATGTAGGGGACGCCGGACAGTCCCTGGGGGCCGACGTAGCCGCGCACCAGGTCGGGGCGCCCGGTGAAGTCGTCGGCGGTGACCAGTTCCACGACGGCCGGGGCGAGGTGCTCCGCGAGCTTGCCGAGGTCGACCTCACGGTCGCCGGGGACGCCGATCGCGGTGATCTCGCCGTCGACCTTCACCAGCAGGTTCTTCAGGGTCGCCGATGCCGGCACGCCCAGGTGGGCGGCGAGCGTCTCGATGGTCGGGGTGTCGGGGGTGTCCAGCTCCTCCACCGGCCCGTGGGCGGAGCCGTCGACCGGCACCAGCGCGGTGGTCACCGCCTCCGTGTTGGCGGCGAAGTCGCATGCCGGGCAGTCGGCGAAGGTGTCCTCCCCCGCTGCGGCCGGGGCCAGGAACTCCTCGGACGCGGAGCCGCCCATCGCGCCGGAGACGGCGGAGCAGATCCGGTAGTCGAAGCCGAGCCGCTCGAAGATGCGGATGTAGGCCTCGCGGTGCAGGCGGTAGGACTCGGCCAGGCCCTCGTCCGTGGTGTCGAAGGAGTACGAGTCCTTCATCTGGAACTCACGGCCGCGCAGCACTCCCGAGCGCGGCCGGGCCTCGTCCCGGAACTTGGTCTGGATCTGGTAGAGGATCACTGGCAGGTCCTTGTAGGACGTGCACTGGTCCTTCACCGTCTGCGTGAAGATCTCCTCGTGCGTCGGCCCGAGCAGATAGTCCGCGCCCTTGCGGTCCTTCAGGCGGAAGAGCAGGTCGCCGTACTCCGACCAGCGGCCCGTCGCCTCGTACGGCTCGCGCGGCAGCAGTGCGGGGAGGAGTACTTCCTGGCCGCCGATGGCGTCCATCTCCTCGCGGATGACGCGGGAGACGTTCTCCAGGACCCTCTTGCCGAGCGGCAGCCAGGTCCACATTCCCGCGGAGGTGCGGCGGACGTACCCGGCGCGGACCAGGAGCTTGTGGCTCGCGGTCTCGGCGTCGGCCGGGTCGTCGCGCAGCGTCTTGAGCATCAGACGGGACATGCGCAGGACCATGGTGGACTCCAGGGATGTGGTGACGCGGGTTCTGCCCGAGGATATCGGCTACCGGAGCAGCGGAAGCACGGCGCCCATCACCGCGTACGGGCTCGGGGCGCTCGGGAAGTACACGGGGCGGGCCAGGTCCACGTAGCCGAGGGCGCGGTAGAGGCGGCGGGCGCGGCTCTCGACGTCGATGGCGGAGAGGATGCTGCGCGGCTCGGAAGCGGTGTCGGTGATCGTCGTGATCAGCTCGCGGCCCAGGCCACGGCCCTGAAAGCGGGGGTGGACGTGCAGTTCGGTGATGGTGAAGGAGTCGTCGAGCCAGTCGTCATTGCCGGTCTGCCGCATGTAGGGCTCGACGACGGTCGACCACCAGTGGCCGCGGCTGTTGGGCATCCCGTAGACGAAGCCGACCATCCGGTCGCCGGGGGCGGTGGCGGCGAGTGCGCGCACGCCGGGGTAGGTGAGGTGCCGCAGTACGATCTGCCGGCGGATGGCGATCTCGTCGTCGGCGAGTCCGAAGGCCACGGCCTGTACGGCCAGCGCGTCGTCGACCCGCGCAGCGAGATCGACCGGCCCGATCACCACGTCATCCATGGGCGGGGACATTACTAGAACAGCACGCTCATGAAAGCGCCGACCTCGGTGAACCCGACCCGGCGGTAGGCGGCGCGGGCCGGGGCGTTGTAGTCGTTGACGTACAGGCTGGCGACGGGGGACACGTCGCGGAGCGCGTAGTGCAGTACGGCGGACATTCCGGTTTCGGAGAGGCCACGGCCGCGATGTTCGGGGGCGACCCAGACGCCCTGGATCTGGCAGGCGTGCCGGGTGACCGCACCGATCTCGGCCTTGAAGACCACCCGGCCGTTCTCTATGCGGGCGAACGACCGCCCGGTGGTGACGAGTTCGGCGACGCGGGCCTGGTAGAGCAGTCCGCCGTCGCCGGCGAGCGGGGAGACGCCGACCTCTTCGGTGAACATGGCGACGCAGGCCGGCATGATCACGTCGATCTCGTCCCGCCGCACCCGGCGCACGAGCGGGTCGGGGGCGACCTCGGCGGGCAGGGCCCGAGTGACCATCAGCGGCTGCCGGGCCCGGACCTCGCGGGCGGGGCCCCAGCTGCGTTCCAACAGTGACCACAGCTCGGCGGTCGACTCCGCCGGGCCCACGATGGACGAGCAGCGACGGCCCGTACGGCGGGCCCGTTCGGCGAAGGCCCGGATCGCCTCCGGCCCGGCGCAGATCGGGACGAGGTTCGCCCCGGCGTAGCAGAGCGAGGTCAGCCGGCCGCCCGCGTACCAGCCCCACATCTCGCCGCCCAGCCGCCAGGGGTCGAGCCCCGCTACGTTGACGCGCGAGGCGACGAAGGCATTGGTGACCGGGTCGCGGTTGAGCACCTCAAGAGCGGCTTCGAGATCGCCGGGCTCCAGGACTCTTGTGGTGGTCGTCGTCAACACGGTTGGGCGCCTCACCGTACGGCCGCAGCGGCATGGGTCCCCGCACGATACCTCGCCGGGGCCGATCCTTCACGCTGTCCGCCAGGCCGGGGTTACCGTACGGGCCCCGGCCGAAGGCTGATAACCGCCGTTCAGCTGATGCTGACGGCGGGCTCGCCGGAGGCGACGCCGTCCGCTTCCATCTGCTCGGCGATCTTCATGGCCTCTTCGATGAGGGTCTCCACGATCTTCGACTCGGGCACGGTCTTGATGACCTCGCCCTTGACGAAGATCTGCCCCTTCCCGTTGCCGGAGGCGACGCCGAGGTCGGCCTCGCGGGCCTCGCCGGGACCGTTGACGACGCAGCCCATGACGGCGACGCGCAGCGGCACCTCCATGCCCTCCAGGCCTGCCGTGACCTGGTCGGCGAGCTTGTAGACGTCGACCTGGGCGCGCCCGCAGGACGGGCAGGAGACGATCTCCAGCCGCCGCTGCCGCAGGTTCAGCGACTCCAGGATCTGGATGCCGACCTTGACCTCCTCGGCCGGGGGCGCGGAGAGCGAGACGCGGATCGTGTCGCCGATGCCCTCGCTCAGCAGGGCGCCGAAGGCGACGGCCGACTTGATGGTGCCCTGGAAGGCCGGGCCGGCCTCGGTCACGCCGAGGTGCAGCGGGTAGTCGCACTGGGCGGCGAGCTGCCGGTAGGCGTTGACCATGACGACCGGGTCGTTGTGCTTCACCGAGATCTTGATGTCCCGGAAGCCGTGCTCCTCGAACAGCGAGCACTCCCAGAGCGCCGACTCCACCAGCGCCTCGGGCGTGGCCTTGCCGTACTTCTCCAGGAGGCGCTTGTCGAGCGATCCGGCGTTGACGCCGATACGGATCGGGGTGCCGCTCTCGGAGGCCGCGCGCGCGATCTCCTTCACGTTGCCGTCGAACTGCCGGATGTTGCCCGGGTTGACGCGGACGGCCGCGCACCCGGCGTCGATCGCCGCGAAGACGTACTTCGGCTGGAAATGGATGTCCGCGATCACCGGGATCTGCGACTTCTTGGCGATGGTCGCGAGGGCGTCGGCGTCGTCCTGCGAGGGGCAGGCGACGCGTACGATCTGGCAGCCCGAGGCGGTGAGCTCGGCGATCTGCTGCAGGGTGGCGCCGATGTCCGCGGTCACGGTCGTCGTCATCGACTGCACTGACACAGGAGCGTCGCCGCCCACTGCCACCGATCCGACCTGGATCTTGCGGCTCGGGCGGCGGTCGGCGAGCTTGGTCGGAACGGACGGGATCCCGAGCGAAATCGCGGTCATGTGCGTGCTGTCCCCAAAGTGTGGATCGAGGTCCCGGCGGCGTGGGCGGGCTCCGCTTACCGAGATTACGGCACCCGGCCCGCCCACCTCACCTCGCACCTAGGTCAAACGCACCGGATTGATGAGATCCGCAGCCATGACCAGCGCCGTGAAGCAGATGAAAATACCGGCGACGACGTAAGCGACCGGCATCAGCTTGGCCACGTCGAAGGGGCCGGGGTCGGGCCGCCGGAAGACCCGGGCGACATTACGGCGCACGGACTCCCACAGCGCGCCGGCGATGTGCCCGCCGTCGAGCGGGAGCAGCGGGAGCATGTTGAAGAGGAAGAGCGAGAGGTTGATCCCGGCGAGGAGGCTGAGGAAGAAGGCGATCCGCTGGGTGACCGGGATGTTGAGGGCGAAGACGTCGCCGCCGATGCGGGCGGCGCCGATCATGCCGACCGGGGAGTCCTGCTTGCGTGGGGCGCCGTTGAAAACGGAGTTCCACAGGTCCGGCACCTTGGACGGCAGGGCGACGAGCGATTGAACGCCGCTCTGGGCCATGTCGCCCATCCGCGCGACCGACTGGGGGAAGTCCAGCCGTACGACGCCGCTGGCGGGGGTGAAGCCGAGGAATCCGGCCGTGACGTACTGGCCCTCGGAGTAGCCGCCGTTGCCGTCGGTCTTGGTGACCTTGTTCTTGATGAGGTCGGCGTGCAGGGTGACCGGCTTCCCGCTCCGCAGGACGGTGATGGTGGCCGGGCCCGTGGTGTCGCGGATCTCCTTCTGGAGGACGGACCACTGGCTGGAGTCGACCGAGGTGCCGTTGAAGGCGATGATCCGGTCCCCGGCCTTGAGCCCGGCCTTCTTGGCCGGCGACTCGGGGTACTTGCTGCTGGCGCAGGGGTCCTTGGCCTTGAGCGCGGCCGAGTCGGACTGCGAGATGACGCAGTCCGAGACTGCGCCGACGGTCGTGGTCTGGGTGGTGCTGCCGAAGCCCATCAGCACCAGCAGGAAGAGCACGAAGGCCAGGATCAGGTTCATGAACGGCCCGGCGAACATGACGATGACGCGCTTCCACGGCTTGCGCGTGTAGAACAGCCGGGTCTCGTCGCCGGGCTTGACCTCCTCGTACGAGGCCTCGCGGGCGTCCTCGATCATGCTGCGCCAGGGCGAGGTGGAGCGGGCCGTGATCCGGCCGTCGTCGCCGGGCGGGAACATGCCGATCATACGGATGTAGCCGCCGAGCGGGATGGCCTTGAAGCCGTACTCGGTCTCGCCCTTGTGCCGGGACCAGATGGTGGGGCCGAAGCCGACCATGTACTGCGGCACGCGGATCTTGAAGAGCTTGGCGGTCGAGAGGTGGCCCAGCTCGTGCCAGGCGATCGAGATGAGAAGTCCGAAGAAGAAGACGACTATCCCGATGGCCCACATGAGGGTCGTCATACGCGTGCTGCCTCCGTAGTCGCCTGCTCTGCCAGTTCCCGTGCCCGGATCCTGGCCCACTGCTCCGCATTGAGGACGTCCTCGACGGTGAGCGAAGTTCCCGTGTCCGGGATGCCGTGCTCCTTCACCACCTGTGCGACGGTATCCACGATCCCGGTGAACGGCAGCCTGCCCGCGAGGAAGGCGTCGACGCACTCCTCGTTGGCCGCGTTGAACACCGCGGGCGCGGTGCCCCCGAGGCTACCGACATGACGGGCCAGCGCCACCGAGGGGAACGCCTCGTCGTCGAGCGGGAAAAAGGTCCAGGTCGCTGCCTTGGTCCAGTCGCAGCCCGGCGCGGCGTCCGGCACCCGCTCGGGCCAGCCGAGGCCGAGGGCGATCGGCATCCGCATGTCCGGGGGGCCGGCCTGGGCCAGTGTCGAACCGTCAGTGAATTCCACCATCGAGTGGATATACGACTGCGGATGGACTACGACCTCAATCCGGTCGAAGGGAATGTCGTAGAGCAGGTGGGCCTCGATCACCTCGAGGCCCTTGTTGACGAGCGTCGCCGAGTTGATGGTCACGACCGGGCCCATGTCCCAGGTCGGGTGCGCGAGCGCCTGCTCGGGGGTGACGCCGGCCAGGTCCTCCTTCGTACGTCCCCGGAAGGGGCCGCCGGAAGCGGTGACGACGAGCTTGCGGACCTCGGCCCGGGTGCCGCCCATCAGGGCCTGGAAGAGCGCCGAGTGCTCGGAGTCGACCGGCACGATCTGCCCAGGCTTCGCGACCGCCTTGACCAGCGGGCCGCCGACGATCAGCGACTCCTTGTTGGCCAGGACCAGGATTCGTCCGGCCTCCAGGGCGGCCAGCGTGGGCCGCAGGCCGATGGAGCCGGTGATGCCGTTGAGCACCGAGTGGCACTCCATGGCCGCCACCTCGGTCGCCGCGTCGGGCCCGGCCAGGATCCTGGGCAGGGGCTCGTTTCCGTACCGTACGGCCAGCGCCTCGCGCAGCGGGCCCGCGGCCTGCTCGGCGGCCACCGCGACGGCCTGTACGCCCAGCTGGTGGGCCTGCTCGGCGAGCAGCGCGACCCGGCCGCCGGCCGCCGAGAGGGCCACCACGCGGAAGCGGTCCGGGTTACGGAGCACCACGTCGATGGCCTGGGTGCCGATCGACCCGGTCGAGCCGAGGATCACTATGTCCCGGGGGCCGCCGGTCGTGGTCTGACCGGGCAGGCGCAGATGCGGGTCGGCGAGAGAGTCGTCCATCCCACCATTGTGGCCGCTCCCATTGCCGCCGGACGCCCGGGTCAGCCATACCAGCTCACCTGGACGACGACGATGCGCTCGCCGCGCACATCGGTCAGGTATGTCAGCATGAGCCTTCCTCGACTCTCGCTGCGCAGGCCCGGTGAGCGGCCCATGTACGAGGCGCCGTCCAGGAAGACCATCGAGTCGCGCACGGCGATCTCAGTGGCGAGCTGATCCAACTCGCGGAGTGCTTCGGCCGGCAGGCCGTCCAGCAGATCGTCCGGATCGTGCTCCCAATGCCAGTCAGCCGCCGGCGATCTCGCGATGCGCGGACCGGACGATGTCGCCGGCCTCGCGGATCGCTCTCGCTCTGACATCCGGGTCCTCGCTGTCCAATGCGTGTTCCGCCGCGTGCAGCCGCTGCGCGGTGGCCGGGTTCCGTTCAATCGCCACGACGGCGCCCCACCGTTCGTAGAACATGCGGATGGGGACGACGCTGCCGTCGTCACCGGCCTGGACAAAGGCCCTCTCCATCTCCTCGAAGAACTCCGGCAAGCGGGACGGCACGACGGTGGCAATGGCCTGGCGCAGCGCGGGCAGCGTGAGCTCGGGCATCGGAATGATCGGCCCGTCGTGCTGCGGCTGCCCGCTGGTCGTTCCGTCACTGGCGATACGCATGCGGTCAGAGTAGCCCGCACCCGACCCCCGGTCGGGGCGAAAGCGACATCTTCACCGCATGCGCGCGCTCACCGGATGGGACGGTGCACGTTCTCCGCCTTGGAGGGGCCCGGGGTGGCGTCGGCGATCCAGGGGCCTTCGCCGGAGGGGTCGACGATGCCCTGTTCCAGCCAGGTGTAGGCGCCGCCGAGGACGCCGTCGACGACGCGGCGGTCGATGTCGTCGGTGTTGCTCCACAGGCGGCCGAAGAGCTCCTCGACGCGGATCCGGGACTGGCGGCAGAAGGCGTCGGCGAGCTGGTGGGCGGCGCGGCCGTTCTCGTCGCCCTGGGATCGGAGCATCTCGGCTCGTACGCAGGCGGCGCTCATGGCGAACAGCTCGGCGCCGATGTCCACGACCCGGCCGAGGAAGCCCTGCTTGGTCTCCATGCGGCCCTGCCAGCGGGACATGGCGTAGAAGGTGGAGCGGGCGAGCTTGCGGGCGCTGCGCTCCACATAGCGCAGGTGTCCGGCCAGGTCATCGAACTCGGCGTACGCGGTCGGGAGTTGGCCAGGCCCCGCGACGAGCTTGGGGAGCCAGCGGGCGTAGAAGCCGCCGGCCTTGACGCCGGCCTTGGCCTTGTCGCCCAGGGACTTGTCCGGGTCGATGAGGTCACCGGCGACGGAGAGGTGGGCGTCGACGGCCTCGCGGGCGATCAGCAGGTGCATGATCTCGGTGGAGCCCTCGAAGATGCGGTTGATGCGCAGGTCGCGCAGCACCTGCTCGGCGGGGACGGCACGTTCGCCACGGGCGGCGAGCGACTCGGCGGTCTCGAAGCCCCGGCCGCCGCGGATCTGGACCAGCTCGTCCGCCATCAGCCAGGCCATCTCGGAACCGTAGAGCTTGGCGAGGGCGGCCTCGATGCGGATGTCGTTGCGGTTCTCGTCGGCCATCTGGGAGGAGAGGTCGACTACCGCTTCGAGGGCGAAGGTGGTGGCGGCGATGAAGGCGATCTTCGAACCGACGGCCTCGTGCTTGGCGATCGGCTTGCCCCACTGCTCGCGTACGGCGGACCACTCGCGGGCGATCTTCAGGCACCACTTGCCCGCGCCCACGCACATCGCGGGCAGGGAGAGCCGCCCGGTGTTGAGCGTGGTGAGGGCGATCTTCAGGCCTGCGCCCTCAGGGCCGATGCGGTTCTCGGCGGGGACCCGGACCTGGTGGAAGCGGGTGACGCCGTTCTCCAGGCCGCGCAGGCCCATGAAGGCGTTGCGGTTCTCGACGGTGACGCCCTCGGCGTTCGTCTCGACGACGAAGGCCGTGATGCCGCCCTTGTGGCCCTCGGACTTGGGGACTCGGGCCATCACGACCAGGAGGTCGGCGACCACGCCGTTGGTCGTCCAGAGCTTCACGCCGTCCAGGACGTACTCCGAGCCGTCCTCGGTGGGGACGGCGCTGGTGGCCAGGCGGGCCGGGTCGGAGCCGACGTCGGGCTCGGTGAGCAGGAAGGCGGTGATGTCCGTGCGCGCGCAGCGCGGCAGGAACTTCTCCTTCTGCTCGGTGGTGCCGAAAAGTTTCAGCGGCTGCGGTACGCCGATCGACTGATGCGCCGAGAGCAGGGCGCCCAGCGCCGGGTTGGCGGAGCCGACGAGGGCGAGGGCCTTGTTGTAGTACACCTGGGTGAGGCCCAGGCCGCCGTACTTGGTGTCGATCTTCATGCCGAGGGCGCCCAGCTCCTTGAGGCCGTCGATGACCTCGTCCGGGATACGCGCCTCGCGCTCGATGCGGGCGGAGTCGATCGTCTCGCAGAAGTCGCTGAGCTTGGCCAGGAACTCCTCGCCGCGCTGTTCGTCGTCGGCGGCGGGCATGGGATGCGGGTGGATCAGGTCGAGCCGGAAGCGGCCCAGGAACAGCTCCTTGGCGAAGCTGGGCCTGCGCCAGTCCTGCTCACGGGCGGCCTCGGCGACCTGGCGCGCTTCGCGCTCCGAGACCTGACGGGGGGCGGGTGCGGATGCGGACATGGGGGACGCCACCTCTCCGGTTACCGGGCGGTGCTACTTGTCCGTATGTACCCCATATCCGGCATGCCCGCCAGCCCTCGCACACAAGCGAAAGGCGCGGTCGGGGCGCGCCGCACACGCGCCCCGACCGCTGGAGGGGGTGGCTCTTACAGAGCGAGGCCGGTCAGGACCAGCACGCGCTCGTAGGTGTAGTCGTCCATCGCGTACTTCACGCCCTCGCGGCCGATGCCGGAGTCCTTGACGCCGCCGTACGGCATTTGGTCGGCGCGGTAGGAGGGGGCGTCGCCGATGATGACGCCGCCGACCTCCAGGGCGCGGTGGGCGCGAAAGGCGGTCTGCAGGTCGTGGGTGAAGACACCGCTCTGCAGGCCGAAGCGGGAGTCGTTGACGGCCGCGAAGGCCTCGTCCGTGCCGTCCACCTTCTGCAGGGACAGCACCGGGCCGAAGATCTCCTCGGTGGCCACGATCGCGTCGGCCGGGATATCGGCGAGGACGGTGGGCGCGTACGTCGCGCCCTCGCGGCTGCCGCCGGTGAGGAGCTTGGCGCCCTTGGCGATCGCGTCCTCGACCCAGGACTCGACGCGCTTGGCGGCGTTCTCGTCGACCAGGGGGCCGACGTCGGTGGCGTCGTCGGACGGGTCACCTGTCACCTGGGCCTCGACCTTGGCGACGATCTTCTCGGCGAGGCGGTCGTAGACGCTCGCGTCGGCGATCACGCGCTGGACCGAGATGCAGGACTGGCCGCCCTGGTAGTTGGCGAAGGTGGCGATCCTGGTCGCCGCCCACTCCAGGTCCTCCTCGGAGGACCAGTCGGCGAGGACGACTGCGGCCGCATTGCCGCCCAGCTCCAGAGTGACGTGCTTGCGCGGCACCGAGTCCAGGATCTGGTAGCCGACCTTGTCCGAGCCGGTGAAGGAGATCACCGGCAGGCGCTTGTCCTGCACCAGTGAAGGCATCTGGTCGTTCGGGACGGTCAGCACGCTCCAGGCACCGGCGGGCAGGCCCTCGGTCTCCGCCAGGATCTCGCCCAGGACGAGGGCGGACAGCGGGGTCGCCGGAGCCGGCTTGAGGATGATGGGCGCGCCGACCGCGATCGCCGGTGCGACCTTGTGGGCGACCAGGTTCAGCGGGAAGTTGAACGGCGCGATCCCGAGCACGCTGCCACGCGGGAAGCGGCGGGTCAGCGCGAGGCGGCCGACGCCGCCCGCGTCGGTGTCCAGCCGCTGCGCCTCACCGCTGTTGAAGCGACGGGCCTCCTCCGACGCCCACCGGAAGACCGAGACCGCGCGGCCGACCTCGCCGCGCGCCCACTTCACCGGCTTGCCGTTCTCGGCGCTGATGAGCTGGGCGATCTCCTCGCTCCGCTCGGTCAGGCGCTTGGCGACGTGGTCCAGCGCGGCACTGCGTACGTGCGCCGGGGTCGCCGCGAACGCGGCCTCGGCGGCGTGGGCGGCGGCGACGGCCTCCTCCACCTGTTCGGCGGTGGGCACGCCGACGGTGCCGACGACGCGGCCGTCCCAGGCGTTGGTGACGTCGAAGCTGTCCTCGCCAGTGGCCTGGCGGCCGGCGAGCCAGAAGGCGGTGGGGGTGCTCATGCGAACACGGTAGGGCGGGGCGGGCGTTGTGGTGCTTGTCCAGTACGGAGTACGTGCGGTGCGCAGCGCTCCGTTTTGGCAGGGGCGCGCGTCGGTCAGCCGGAGGCCTTGAGAGCGAGCCAGAGCTCCATCCGTACGTCCGGGTCGTCGAGCGAGCGGCCCAGGATCTCCTCCACGCGGCGCATGCGGTAGCGCAGGGTGTGGCGGTGGACGCCGAGATCGGCGGCGGCGGCGTCCCACTGGCCGTGCCGGGAGAGCCAGGCCTGGAGCGAGGCGACGAGGTCACCGCGGGCATGGGCATCGTGGTCGCGCAGCGGGCGCAGCAGGCCGTCGGCGAAGGCGTGCACCGCGTCGTCGCTGAGAAGCGGAAGGACGGAACCGGCGCCGACCTCGTCGTGCTCGACCAGACTGCGGCCCCGGCGGCGGGCGACGGCGAGGGCCCGTTCGGCCTGGGCGTGGGCGGCCGGCACCTCCCCGGAGCCGGGGGCCGTGGCGGAGAGGCCGGCGACCAGCGCGTCGTCGGCCTCGGCGAAGCCCGCGGCGGCCG
>NZ_RJVR01000325.1 GCF_003999195.1 Streptomyces soli | reverse complement strand
GCGGGGCGTCCAGCAGGGCGAGGCCGACGGCGTCCGGGTCACCCCAGCAGGCGGCCTGCAGGGCGAACGGGGCCAGGTCGGCCACCGCGATCTCCGGGGCCGGCCAGCGCGCCCGCGTACCGTCCTCCGCCTCCGGCCAGCAGCGGAAGGCGGCACCCGGGCCCTCACGCCCGGCCCGGCCCGTCCGCTGCGTCGCCGTCGCCAGCGACGCCCGTACCGTCGTCAGCGAACCGAGCCCCCGCGCATGGTCGACGCGCGGCTCCCTCGCCAGCCCGGAGTCCACCACGATCCGCACCCCGGGCACCGTCAGGCTCGACTCCGCCACCGACGTCGACAGGATCACCCTGCGCCGGGCCGAGGCACCGGCCAGCACCGCGTCCTGGACCGCCGCCGGAGCCTGCCCGTGCAGCTGGAGCACCTCCGCACCCGACGGGTCGGCCAGCATCCCTGCCACCCGCGCGATCTCGCCGATCCCCGGCAGAAAGCACAGCACATCGCCCTCGGGCACCTCCGCGAGCGCCCGCCGCACCACCGCCGTCACATGCTCCAGCAGCGCCGGATCGACCCGCATCCCGTGCGGCGGCCGCACCCCGCGCGGCGGCGGCACATACCTCACGTCCACCGGATGCATCCGCCCCTGCGCGGCCACCACCGGCGCGTCGCCCAGCAGCCTCGACCACGCCTCGGCATCCGTCGTCGCCGAGGCCGCCACCAGCCGCAGGTCGGGGCGCAGCGCCGCCCGCACGTCCAGCAGAAAGGCCATCGCGGTGTCCGCGTCCAGGTGCCGCTCATGGCACTCGTCGAGCAGGACGACATCGACCCGCCCCCTACCGGCGAAGCCAGGGGGAGCACCCCCAGCCAACTCCTGGTCCCGCTGCAGCCGCTGCAACAGCACGCCCGTGGTCACCACCTCGACCACCGTCCGCGACGACACCTTCCGCTCCCCGCGCACGGTGTACCCGACCCGGCCGCCCACCTCCTCGCCGAGCAGCCACGCCATCCGCCGCGCCGCCGCCCGCGCCGCCATCCGCCGCGGCTCGGCGACGACGACCCTCCGCGCGGAACCGTCGTCGAGCAGCCCCGCCAGCGCCAGCGGCACCAGCGTCGTCTTCCCCGTCCCCGGCGGCGCGGCGAGCACGGCGCACCCATGCCCGTCCAGCGCCGCGAGCAGCGCCGGGACGGCCGTACGTACGGGCAGGTCGAGCCCTTCGGTACGGATCACCCGGCGACGCAGACGAAGATCGCCGTACCCGGCAGCAGCCGGCCGCGCAGCGGGGACCAGCCGCCCCACTCCTGCTGGTTCCAGACCGGCCACTCCGGCTCGACCAGGTCCACCAGCCGGAAGCCCGCGCCGGCGATCTCCCGGACCCGGTCGCCCAGGGTGCGGTGGTGCTCGACGTAGACCGCGCGCCCCTGCTCGTCCTGCTCCACGTACGGCGTGCGGTCGAAGTAGGAGGACGCCGCCGTCAGCCCGTCGGGCCCCGGCTCGTCCGGGAACGCCCACCGCACCGGATGCGTCACCGAGAAGACCCACCGCCCGCCGGGCCGCAGCACCCGTCGCACCTCGTGCATCACCCGAGCGGTGTCGGCGACGAAGGGCAGCGCCCCGTACGCCGAGCACGCCAGGTCGAACCTGCCGTCCGCGAACGGCAGCGCGGTCGCGTCGCCCTGCACCAGAGGGAAGTCGGCGCCGATCCGCCTGCCGTGCTGCAACTGCCGATAAGAGAGGTCAAGGGCGACCGGCCGCGCGCCCTGAGCGGCGAGCCACCGCGAGCACTGAGCGGCGCCGGCGCCGATCTCCAGCACCGACAGGCCCTTCAGGGCCTCCGTCGGACCGAGGAGCCGGACATCCTCCTCGTCCAGCCCCTCGGGGCCCCACACGAAGCGGTCGTCGCCGAGGAAGTCACCGTGCTCGACCTGGTACTCGTCGGCGTTGCCGTCCCACCAGCCGCGATTGGCGCGGATGCTCTCCGTGTTGCCCGCGGTACGCCGCGTCGCCTCGGGCTCGTCGGTTTCTTCGGGTCCTTCGGGTTCTTCTTCCGGCACTTCTGCCCCAGGTGCTTGGATCATCGCGCTTGTCGTCGTACCCTCTGTGATGACCTGTGGCTGCGGGATTCTGCCGCAGCATGAAGATGTGCAGTGCCCGGTATGGGGTGTTATGCCCCCGGTGTGCTCTTCGCGCATTGACCGTGCCCGGCTGCCCCCGTATGCTACAAGTTGCGCTGCGAGCCTGCGCACCTCAGACGGAGCAGGCTGCGCTCGAATCTGTTGGTAAACCTCTCGGCCTTGCGGCTGTCCGGAATCGGCAGAAGCGATAACGGGCTCCCGGCGTAGCAGTACCTACGACTTACTGTCCGTACCGGAGCCCCTTTCCTTATGACGAGCAGCACCGAGGCCCCTCGTACCACCCCGCAGGTGGCGGTCAACGACATCGGTAACGAGGAAGCCTTCCTCGCCGCGATCGACGAGACGATCAAGTACTTCAACGACGGCGACATCGTCGACGGCGTCATCGTGAAGGTCGACCGGGACGAGGTCCTGCTCGACATCGGTTACAAGACCGAAGGCGTCATCCCCTCCCGCGAGCTCTCCATCAAGCACGACGTCGACCCCAACGAGGTCGTCGCCGTGGGCGATGAGATCGAGGCTCTTGTCCTCCAGAAGGAGGACAAGGAAGGCCGTCTCATCCTGTCCAAGAAGCGGGCTCAGTACGAGCGCGCCTGGGGCACGATCGAGAAGATCAAGGAAGAGGACGGCATCGTCACCGGTACCGTCATCGAGGTCGTCAAGGGTGGCCTCATCCTCGACATCGGCCTGCGCGGCTTCCTCCCTGCCTCCCTCGTGGAGATGCGCCGCGTCCGCGACCTCCAGCCCTACGTGGGCAAGGAGCTCGAGGCCAAGATCATCGAGCTGGACAAGAACCGCAACAACGTGGTCCTGTCCCGCCGTGCCTGGCTGGAGCAGACCCAGAGCGAGGTCCGCCAGACCTTCCTCACCACCCTGCAGAAGGGCCAGGTGCGCTCCGGCGTCGTCTCCTCGATCGTCAACTTCGGTGCCTTCGTGGACCTGGGCGGCGTCGACGGTCTCGTCCACGTCTCCGAGCTGTCCTGGAAGCACATCGACCACCCGTCCGAGGTTGTCGAGGTCGGCCAGGAAGTCACCGTCGAGGTTCTCGACGTCGACATGGACCGCGAGCGTGTCTCCCTGTCGCTGAAGGCGACCCAGGAAGACCCGTGGCAGCAGTTCGCCCGGACCCACCAGATCGGCCAGGTCGTCCCGGGTAAGGTCACCAAGCTCGTTCCGTTCGGTGCGTTCGTCCGCGTCGACGAGGGCATCGAGGGTCTGGTCCACATCTCCGAGCTGGCCGAGCGCCACGTGGAGATCCCGGAGCAGGTCGTCCAGGTCAACGACGAGATCTTCGTCAAGGTCATCGACATCGACCTCGAGCGCCGCCGCATCAGCCTCTCGCTGAAGCAGGCCAACGAGTCCTTCGGTGCCGACCCGGCCTCGGTCGAGTTCGACCCGACGCTGTACGGCATGGCCGCGTCGTACGACGACCAGGGCAACTACATCTACCCCGAGGGCTTCGACCCCGAGACCAACGACTGGCTCGAGGGCTTCGAGACCCAGCGCGAGGCCTGGGAGGGCCAGTACGCCGAGGCGCAGACCCGCTTCGAGCAGCACCAGGCGCAGGTCATCAAGTCCCGCGAGGCCGACGAGCAGGCAGCTGCCGAGACGGGCGCCCCGGCGCCTGCCGCGGCCGGTGGCGGCTCGTACTCCTCGGAGTCGGACGACACGTCCGGCGCGCTGGCTTCGGACGAGGCGCTCGCCGCGCTTCGCGAGAAGCTGGCCGGCGGCCAGAGCTGACGCCAGCCGCTAGGCAGTAGCCGACGAGAGGCCCGCACCCACGAGGGTGCGGGCCTCTCGCGTATGTCCGTGCCTCCCATGCGGGGTCCGGGGTGAAGCCCCGAGAAAGTCGCCGGTGGCACCCATCGAAACGTGCGCGATACACCTGCCCCTGACGGTTCGTAACATCCCACTGCCAGAGTCCCCTGCGCCACGAGCGAAAGGGGAGTTCATTCATGTCACGGATGTCTCAGTTCAACCGTCGCGATTTCCTACGCACCGTCGGCGCCACCTCCGGCGCCGGCGCCATGTTCGCCACCATGGGCGCGCTGGGCCTGGCGCCCACCGCCCAAGCCGCCACCAGGGACGCCACATACATCGCGCCGACGAAGGGCGACTTCACGCTCACCGGGAAGGCCGCGGCCAGTATCGTCATCCTCGGCGGCGGCATCGCCGGGCTGACAGCCGCGTACGAGCTGGGCAAAGCCGGCTACGACTGTACGGTCCTGGAGGCCAAGGGCCGGGCGGGCGGCCGCAACTTCACGGTCCGGGGCGGGGACACCACCGTCGACCTCAACGGCTACCGACAGACCGCGAAGTTCAGCGACGGCCATTACATGAACGCAGGGCCCGCCCGCATCCCGCAGTGGATGGTCACCCTCGACTACTGCCGTGAACTCGGCGTGCCCATCGAGGTGTTCACCAACGTCAACGCCGACGCGTACCTCTACAACGAGTCCGCCGGCATGACCGAGCCCATGCGCTACCGCACCGCCAAGGCCGACATGTACGGCTACGTATCCGAGCTGCTCGCCAAGGCGACGGACAAGGGTGCCCTGGACAAGGAGCTGACCAGCGACGACAAGGAAGCCCTCACCGAGTTCCTCAAGGACTTCGGCGACTTGGGCGACACCCTCGACTACACCGACAGCGAGCGCCGCGGCTACTCCGTCGTCCCGGCCGCCGCCGGCACCCCGGGCGTCCGCTACGGCGACGTGCCGACCGCCTCCCAGATCTTCGCGACCGGCGTCGGCCGCTACTTCTCCTTCGAGTTCGGATACGACCAGGCCATGCTGATGTTCCAGCCGGTCGGCGGCATGGACCAGATCCCCAAGGCGCTGGTCAAGGCGATCGGCGGCCACAAGGTCCGTACGGGCTGCGCCGTCACCAAGGTCACCGACAAGGCGGACGGCGTCACGATCACGTACACCCAGGACGGTCGTACCAAGACCATCGACGCCGACTACTGCATCGGCGCCATGCCGCCGAACCTCCTCGCCAAGATCCCGCACAACCTCGGCTCCGGCGTACAGACCGCACTGGAGGCGATCACCCCGCAGTCGGCGGGGAAGATCGGCCTGGAGTACCGGTCGCGCTGGTGGGAGCTGGACCACAACATCTACGGCGGCATCACCGAGACCGACCAGGACGTCGTCCACATCTGGCATCCTTCGTACGGCTTCCACGGCGAACGCGGCGTCGTGATCGGCTACTACAACTACGACGACGACGCCGACTCGTACGCCAAGCTCACTCCCAAGGAGCGCGAGACCCGCGCGATAGCGACGGGCGTGAAGATCTACGGCGACAAGTACCGCACCGAGCTGGCCTCGTCCTTCTCCCAGCACTGGCGGCAGTTCCCCTACCAGGAGGCCGCCTGGCACGACACGCCCGGCGGCCCGGACGATGTGCGGTACAAGTCCCTCAACGAGGGTTCCGGGCACGTGTACTTCGCGGGCGACTGGCTCAGCTACACCGATGCCTGGCAGCATGGCGCCTTCACATCGGCCCGTAAGGCGGTGACCGCGCTGCACAAGCGCGTTCTGGCTTGATCAATCGCGGGAATGCGCGGGCCCCGCCGATCGTTCCAGATGTCGAGCGAGGGCCCGCGCACGATCGCGGCGGGCCTGAGAAAAGAGAGGGTGTGCGGTGCTGGATCCGCAAGGGCTGTACGAGTTCGTACCTGGCGGGGCCGAGGCTGTCGACGCGGTCTTCGGGGACGCCGGACCCGTGCTGCTGTACCACCTGGACGGCTACATCGACGCCGGTGAGACCGGCTCCCAGATCGTCGAGCAACTGCTCGACCGCCAGGAGCACGAGATCGTCGCCCGCTTCGACGCCGACCGGCTGGTCGACTACCGCGCCCGCCGCCCCCTGATGACCTTCGAGCGCGACCACTGGTCCTCGTACGAGGACCCGGACATCACGCTCTACCTGGTGCAGGACAGCACCGGCGCGCCCTTCCTGCTGCTCGGCGGCCATGAGCCGGACGTGGAGTGGGAGCGCTTCGCCGCCGGGGTCCGCCAGATCGTCGAGCGGTTGGGCGTCCGGCTCGCCATCAACTTCCACGGCATCCCCATGGGCGTCCCCCACACCCGCCCCGTCGGCCTCACCCCGCACGGCAACCGGCTCGACCTCGTCCCCGGGCACCGCTCGTGGTTCGATGAGGCGCAGGTCCCGGGCAGCGCCGAGTCGCTGATCGAGCTCCGCCTCGCCGAGTCCGGGCGGGACGTCCTCGGCGTCGCCGCGCACGTCCCGCACTACCTGGCCCGCTCGGCCTACCCCGACTCGGCCCTGGCAGTCCTGGAGGCACTCACCGCCGCCACGGGCCTGGTGCTTCCGGAGGTCGCGCACGCGTTGCGTACCGAGGCCCACACCGTGCGGCTGGAGATCGACCGGCAGGTCGAGGAGGGCGACGCCGAACTCGTCTCCGTCGTCCGGGGCCTGGAGAACCAGTACGACGCCCTCGCCGGCTCCACGAGCCGCGAGAATCTGATCGCCGAGCCGGTGGACCTGCCGTCGGCGGACGACCTGGCGGCCGAGTTCGAGCGCTTCCTCGCCGATCGCGAGGACGACGGCGCATGACCCGAGCCGGTCTGACCGGAGGCATCGGCTCCGGCAAGAGCACGGTCTCCGCGCTGCTCTCTTCGTACGGCGCCGTCATCATCGACTCCGACCGCATCGCCAGGGAGGTCGTCGAACCCGGCACGAAGGGCCTTGCGGCCGTCGTCGCCGAATTCGGCACCGGCATCCTCCTACCCGACGGCACCCTCGACCGCCCCGCGCTCGGCTCCATTGTCTTCGCCGACCCCGACCGTCTCCGCGCCCTCAACTCCATCGTCCACCCCCTCGTCCGCGACCGCTCCGCCCACCTCGAAGCCGCCGCCGGTCCCGACACCCTCGTCATCCACGACGTCCCCCTCCTCGCCGAGAACGGCCTCGCCCCGCTCTACGACTCCGTCATCGTCGTCGACGCCTCCCCCGAGAACCAGCTCGACCGCCTCGTCCGCCTCCGCGGCATGTCCGAGGACGAAGCCCGCGCCCGCATGGCCGCCCAGGCCTCGCGGGAGGACCGCCTCGCCATCGCCGACTTCGTCATCGACAACGACGGACCGCGGGACGCGCTCGAACCCCAGGTCCGCAAGATCTGGGAGGCCCTGCGCGGCTGAATTCAGCCCGTCCGGCGTTTGAGGACTGGGGGGACCCCCACCCAGACGAAGGTCTGGGGGAGAGAACAACCCTCCGGCGGACCCCCGGGAATGGGGATGGCGGGGCATATGTTGGGGTAGTTCTCACCTCCGGGAAGGAGATGGTCGTGCCCGAACAGTCACCCGAGACGCATGTCATCGACTACCGCGCCGCCGAGCAGCTGCTGGCCGCCCGCGACCCCCGCGGAGCGGTGAAGCTGCTGGACTCGGTGATCGCGGCGCATCCGGAGAACACGGCGGCACGGCTGTTGCGGGCCCGGGCGTTCTTCCTGGCGGCGCAGCTGCGCCCGGCGGAGCTGGAGTTCCAGGTGGTGCTGGAGCGGGAGCCGGACAACGCGTTCGCGCACTTCGCCCTGGGCCGGACCCTGGAACGGGCCGGCCGCTCGGACGAGGCTTTGCGGCACTTCCGGCTGGCGGCGGCGCTGGACCCGCAGCCGGACTACATTCAGGCGGCGCGCTTCCGGATGCCGGACTGATCGACGAGGTCCGCCAGGGCCCGTACGAGCCGGTCGATGCCCGCCGGTCCGTCCACGTCTCGGCGGATCTCGATCATCAGCGCGGACACCTCCCGCACAGCCCCGTAGTGCCGCAGCGGCACATACGCCCCCGCGAACGGCGAGTCGAGCCCGACCGTGTCGCAGCCCGCGAAGGCCTCCCGCGCGGCGTCGAGCAGCCACCCCGGGGTGTGGAAGGGGTCGGTGCCCAGGCAGACCGCCGGCCGGGGGCCGTCGGCGTGCAGCTCGTACGGAAGCGGGGCGGCGGGGTAGGAGTGGACGTCGATGACGACCGCCCGCCCCACCGCGTCGAGGCGGTCCTGGACGCAGCCCGTCATGGCGGCGGCGTACGGCCTGAAGTAGGCGTCGAGCAGGGCCTGTTCCGCCGCAGGGTCGTCCTCGCGCAGCCGTAGTCCGTCGGAGGTGCGGGTGTAGACCGCGCCCATGCCGACCCCCCGCATCTCCTCCCGCTCGTCGGGGAACCGCTCGGGGTCGATCACCAGCCGGGACAGCTCGTTGGCGAACCGCCAGGGCGGGATGGCCGCTTGGGCGGCGGCCCGCTCGGCGATGACCGTGGTGTGGGCGTCGGTCATGTGGTCGAGTTCGGTCGCCAGCGCGTCGTCGTCCAGCAGAATGCCGGTCCTGACGGCCGGTGGAATCGCCCGTGAGCCGTGCGGTACATGGAGGATCACGGGTGAGCCGGCCGAGCCGGCCGTGATCGTGTAGGGCGTGTCGTCCACTGTCATGCGTCCTCCTCCCCCAGTAGCGTGGCGCCGCCATCGTACGGGCGTCAGGAGAGGGGCCGGCATGGTCATGGGGCGGATTCGCAAGGCGTGCGTTGTCGCTGCGGGCGTGGTCGCACTGGCGGTGGTGCCCTCGGCGGCGCTGGCCACGCCGGGCAGCGGGGTGACCGCCACGATCCTGGCCAAGGGCACGTCCGAGGACGGCCTGAAGATCAGGACGAAGGGCCGGACGGATGTCGTGGTCCGTACGATCACCATCCAGCCAGGCGGCACCACCGGCTGGCACTACCACCTGGGCAAACTGATCGCCGTCGTCCAGTCCGGGACGCTGACGCGCACCATGGCCGACTGCTCCGTCGAGACCTCGACCGCCGGCCAGTCCTTCGTCGAGCCGGACGGCGCGCGCCATGTCCACGTCGGCCGCAATCTCGGCACGGTGCCGGTCATCCTCTACGTCACGTACATCCTCCCGGAGGGCGCGCCGCTCTCGGTGGACGCCCCTGACCCCGGCTGCGGCACCTGACCGCACTGACCGCACGCACCTTACGAACCGTCAGAACAGCGGCTCGGGCAGCACGCCCTCCAGCGCCAGCAGCCGCCGCTTGATCTCCAGCCCGCCCCCGAAGCCGCCTATGCCACCGCTGCTCTCGACCACCCGATGGCAGGGCACCACGACGGGCAGCGGGTTGGCACCCATGGCGACACCGACCGCCCGCGCGGCGCCCGGCTCACCGACGCGGTCGGCGAGGTCCTGGTAGCCGACGACCGAGCCGTACGGCACACCGGTGGCGAGCTCGCGCTGCACCCGGCGGTTGAAGCCGGTGGTGAGGGACCAGTCCAGGTCGAGGGTGAACTCCCGCAGCGAGCCGGCGAAGTACGCCTCGACCTGGCGTATCGCCTCGGCGAGGTGCGCACGGGCCGGGGCCTGCGAGGTCGCACCCAGGCGGCGGCCGAGGCGGTCGAGGGCGGCGGCCGCCCTGGGCTCGTCGGCGTGGAAGACGACCTGGACCAGGCCCTGCTCCGAGGCGGCGAGCATGAGCGGCCCGATCGGTGTGTCCAGCACCGTCCAGGCCACCACGGGCGAATCGGTCTCCAAGTACGTCACGCCAGAAGCCTATGCGGCGGCACTGACAACGCGGCCCCCGTCGCGCCACCCGTCAGGGTGGTGATTCTCGACAGGTCTGTCACAGCGGGTAGTTGATGCGCCACGCTGGGGGACGGTGACCGGCATGAAGCGAATCGACTACATCCCCGCCCTGCGCCGACTCGCCCGCGAGCAGGACCGGGTGGTCACCATGGCGCAGCTGGCGGCGATCGGGGTCCCGCAGTCCTTCGTACGGGAGCGGATCCGGCCCGGTGGGCGGTGGCAGCGGCCGCTGCCGAGGGTGGTGGTGCTGCACCCGGGGGTGCTGAGCGTTGCCCAGCGCTGCCGGGCGGCGCTGGGCTTCGCGGGGCATCCGGAGGCGGAGGCGATGGTCACGGGCACCGCAGGCCTGGCGCTGCACCGGATCGAGGCGGCGCCGCTGCCGTCCGGGGTGCCGGTGGTGGACGTCCTGGTGCCCGACGGGCGCAGGATCAGGACGCACACCTGGGTGCGGGTGCACCACGCGCGCCGGCTGCCGTCCGCCGTGACGGTCGACGGGGTGCCGGTGGCGCCCCTGGTGCGGGCGGCGGCCGACGGCGTACGGGAGTCGTGCGACCCGGAGTGGGCCGGGGACGTACTGCGGGAGCTGGTGGCCTTCGCCGGGGTGCGGCCGGACGTGCTGGCCGCCGAGCTGGGCGATGCGGCGCTGGCCCGCAAGCCGGCCGTCGGCAGGCTCCTCGCCGAGCTGGACACCGGGATCAGGTCGGCCGTCGGTCTGGCCCGCACCCTGGTCATACGGACCGGCCTTCGCCAGCCGCTGTGGCGCCCGCAGTTGCGGCTCGACGGCTCCTTCCTGGCCTCGCCCGACGCCTACTGGGCGCGCGACGGCGTCGCCCTGGACCTCGGCCCGGCGGCCGGTTCCGGGCGCGGCCGGCTGGAGACGTTGGGGCTGCGGGTGGTGCGGATCGCGCCGACCGCCCTGGCCAGGCACCCGGGCGAGGTCGCGGCGGCGGTGCGGGCGGCACTGGCCGCAGGCCCGTACGGCCCCCTTGAGCGGATCACCGTGCTGCCGGGGAGCCCGGGAGGGTGACGAAGGCCACGGCTGGGTGACGGCGCCATGAACGCACCTTCCCAGCCTTCTGGTGGCGGTCCTCGTTGTCGGCATCGGCGTCTTCACCGTCGGATACCGGGGCCGCACCGTCCCCCCTCGTCGCCGGGGGCGTCGTCACCCGAAGACGAGATCGCCGAAGCCTTCGCACGGCTGGGCGCCGATGTCGCGGCGGACCCCATGACGGGTCCGCTGGAGGAGGACTTGGATCTGCTGGTACTGGCGAGCGCATGATTTCCCAGTGCGTTTGCCCAGGCCAGGCCGTATAAGTCAGCACCGTGAGAACCCTCGGTGCGGATTCCGGGGGCTGCTGGCATGTGCAGGGCGACTTCAGCCATTGCTCACTCGCTGTTCGACTTGACGCCATCGATTCCCTCGCGCTCGGTAACGTTCGTCACCAACTCTTCCTAACGACCGTTACATCTGTGGGCTTAACATGGTTAGGGAAGAGGCGAAATGTTGGCAGGGATTCGATCAAAGGGACAGGTGGTTCTGGTGACCGCAGCCGTGATGGGAGTTGCTGTCGGCTGCGGTTCCTCGACGGCGACCACGGCTGCCGCGAGCGGCGGATCCAAGCCGACGCTCGTCGTGTACTCGGCGCAGGGTTACGACCAGGCGGTCGTCGACGCGTTCCAGAAGTCCACGGGCATTCCGACCAAGCTTGTCGACGACAGCACGGGCCCCCTGCTGGCGAAGGTCGCGGCCGAGAAGTCCAACCCGCAGTGGGGCGTGCTGTGGACCGATGGCGACGAGGGGTTCGCCGCCCTTGACCAGCAGGGACAGCTGCTCAAGGGCTACGAGCCGAGCGTCAAGTTCAACGCTGCCGGCCAGGCCGCTGTGCCCAAGGATCAGAGCTACATCCCGACCGGCGTCACGATGGCCGGCACCGTCGTCTACGACTCCTCCAAGACCCCGACCCCGCCCACCTCTTGGCAGGACCTGCTGACGCCGGCCTGGAAGGGCAAGGTCGGCATGAACAACCCCGCCGTCTCCGGCCCCACCTTCCCGTTCGTGGCCGGCATGATGAACCTGCTCGGCGGTGAGGCCCAGGGCAAGGACTTCTACGGCAAGCTGAAGGCCAACGGCCTGCACGTCTTCCCGACCAACGGCGACACCCTGCACGCGATGTCGACCGGCCAGATCCAGGTCGGCCTCATCCAGAGCTCCGCCGGCCTCGGCGCGGCCCAGACGGTGAAAAACCCCAACATCAAGACCGCCTTCCTGAAGGGCGTCAGCCTGCTCCCGGGCGTCATCGGCATCGACGGCAGGGCGCCCGCCGCGGTGCAGTCCGAGGCGAAGAAGTTCGCGGAGTTCGTCCTCAGCCCGGCCGGGCAGAAGGCCATGCTGAACGGTGCCCCCGGCAGTGACTCGCTGTACTGGCCGGTCGTGCAGGGCGTCTCGCCGCTGCCGGCGATGCCTTCGCTCAACTCGGTCCAGTACCAGACGGTCGACCCGTACGTCTGGGGTCCCAAGGAGGCCGAGATCAACTCCTGGTTCACCGCGAACATCGCGAAGTAACCGAGATGACGACGAACAGGTTGGCCCCGTCCCCGGTCACCGACCGGGGACGGGCGGCGCTGGCTCCGCCTTCCGGTGAGCGGCCCGGTGACCGCCGAGCGGTCGCGGGGCTGCGCTGGACCGGCCGGGCCGTGCGGCTGCTGGGTGGTCCGCTCGCCGCCGTCGCGGTCGGACTGGTCCTGCTGGCCCCCGTGGCAGGCTTTCTACTGGTCGCGATCAGCCCCCGGATGTTCGGGCAGGGTTCGGCGTGGTTCAGCGTGGCCGCCTTCCGCTCCGCGCTCACCGGAAGCACGCTTCAGGCGTTGCTCAACACCGCCCTCACCGGCGTGGGCGCCGCGGTGCTGGCCGCAGCGATCGGCACCGGGCTGGCCCTGCTGCTGGGTCGTACGAAGGTGTTCGGGGGCGGCCTTTGGCGGCTGGGGATCTGGGCCCTGCTGCTCGCCCCCTCGTACCTCGAAGCCCTCGGCTGGACCCGACTGGTGGAACCGGACGGCGTACTGGTCCAGCTCTTCGGCGTCGACGCCGGCTGGTTGCGAAGCCTCGTCATGGGGCCGGTCGGGGTCATCTGGGTGCTGGGCAGCCGCGGTGTACCGTTCGCGTTCCTTGCCGTCTCCGGTGTCGTCGCCGGGCTGGGGCGGGACTTCGAGGACGCGGCCCGGGTGCACGGTGCCGGGCTCTGGTCCCGGTTGCGGATCACTGTCGGCATGCTGGCCCCGGGACTGTGGGCGGCTCTGGCGATCGTCTTCGCCGAGGCGATCAGCGACTACGGCGTCGCGGCGACGCTGGGAGCAGACGCCCGCTTCCCCCTCGCCACTTTCTCCCTCGCCGCCTCGGTGACCAACTTCCCCGCCGACTACCCCACAGCCGCGGCTGTCGGCTGGCTGCTGATGCTGCTGGTCGTCCTCGCGATGCTGGCGCAGCGCGCGGCGACCCGGGGCCGCTCCTACGCCGTGCTGTCCGGACGCACGCGCCCGGTCAGCCAGGCGCCGCTGCGCGGCTGGCGCTCCGCGGCCGCCCAGGGGGGGCTCGGCGTCTTCTTCCTGCTCGCCCTCGGCGTGCCGACGCTGGGCGTGGTCTCCGCGTCCATGCTGGGCCAGTTCGGTGCGCTCGGCGCGCACAACTTCACTTTTGACAACTACCGGCAGGTCTTCCATCAGTCGGCCCTGCTGGCGCCCGTCATGCTTTCCCTGCGGCTGGCGGTCATCACCGCGACGGTGGCTCTGGTCGGAGGCGTGCTGGTCGCCCGGTTCCTCGCCCGCAGCGGCGGCAAGGGACGCGGCAAGGCGGCCGGCCTGCTCGACCTCCTGATGCTCGGCGCCGTGGCCCTGCCCTCGATCGTGCTGGGCGCCGGCTACATCTTCACGTACAACCTGCCGCTGATGAACACTCTCGGCATTCACATCTACGGCACGCTGACGCTGCTCACCATCGGCCTGCTCGCCGGTGCGCTGCCCGCCGCGTCGCGGCTGCTCGTCGGCTCGTTCTCGCAGTTGCAGGACTCCATGCTGGCTGCCGCCAGGGTGCATGGCGCGGGGACGGTTCGGGCCTGGAGCACGACGGTACTGCCGCTGGTCTCCCGCGGGTTGCTGTGGACGTGGCTGCTGACCTTCGCGGACCGCTTCCTGGAGCTGCCCCTCGCTTCGATGCTCTACCCGCCGGGCCAGGCACCGCTGTCGGTGGGGGTGACGAAGCTGATCGTGAACTACGACTTCGGGGTGGGCACCGCCTCCCTGGTGGTCGCCTGCGCCGGAATCCTCCTTGTCATAGGCCTCGCACTGGCACTCTTCCGCCTCCTCGCCCCCGCGGGCTGGCACCGATTGGAGCAACGGTGAAACCAGCGAAAGCCTCGAATGAGGTCCATGCCACCCGCCTGGAGATCGACGGGGTGACCAAGCGGTACGGCGCCACCACGGTTCTCGAAGACGTCTCGCTCACCGCCGAGGCCGGCGAATTCCATGTCCTGCTCGGACCGTCCGGTTCCGGCAAGAGCACGCTGCTGCGAGTGATCGCCGGCATCGAACGGGTGGACGAGGGCCAGGTGCTGCTCGGTGGCGAGCTCGTCGCCGACCGCCGTGTGTGCGTACCGCCGGAGCAGCGTGGTCTGGGCATGGTGTTCCAGGACTACGCACTGTGGCCGCACCTGACCGTCGCGGACAACGTCGCGTACGCGCTGCGGCGGCAGGGAGTCGGACGGCGGGAGGTGGCCGACCGGGTCGGCGGTCTCCTCGACCGGGTCGGGCTGGGCGACTACGCGCAGCGCTTTCCGGGCGAGCTGTCCGGTGGCGAGCAGCAGCGAGTGGCGCTGGCCCGGGCCCTTGTGGGGCGCCCGCGGCTGCTGCTGTTCGACGAGCCGCTGTCCAACCTGGACGCAGATCTGAAGGAGCGGCTGCGGGTCGAGATAGCCACGCTCACCCGCGAGACCGGCGCCACCGCCGTCTACATCACCCACGACCAGTCGGAGGCCTTCGCGCTGGCTGACCGGATCGGGGTGTTGCGCGACGGCCGGCTGGTCCAGCACGGAACGCCCGAGACCATCTACAACGAGCCCAACTCGCCCTTCGTCGCGCGCTTCACCGGACTGTCGGGCGAGCTGTCCGCGCAGGTCGAGAAGGTTCGTGACGACGGCGGCGTTCAGGTGCGCACCCTGGACCGCTCCCTGGTGGCGCAGGCCCCGACCGGCCTCGCCGAGGGTACCGAGGTGGACGTGCTGATCAGGCCTGCCGCCTTGAAGCTGGGTGACGCGGATCCGGCCGAGGACTCGCACACGCTCAGCGGCGTGGTCCGGGACACCGCGTACCGGGGACGTGGCTACGACCACGTCGTGGAACTGCCCGGAGGCACCCTGCTGTGCGGTGTCTTCGACCAGCGGCCGTGGCAGCGCGATCGATCGGTGGCCCTGGAGGTCACGTCGAGCGGCTGTTTCGCCTACCCGTGTGCGGACCGCGAGCCGGCTGCCACTGCCGGAGCGGGGCGCAACGATGCAAGATAATCACTGGAGGTATGTATGAGCGGGACGGTACTGGTCCTCGCTGTATTTCTGGCCTGTGCGGTGGAAGCCGTCGAGGCACTCACCATCGTGCTCGCCGCGGGTGTCACTCGTGGCTGGCGCTCGCCGATGATCGGTGTCGTCGCCGCGCTGCTGACACTGGCGGTTGTGGTGGCCGCACTCGGGCCGGCGATCAGCCGGATCCCGATCGGCGCCATGCAACTGGTGATCGGCGGCCTGCTGCTGGTCTTCGGCCTGCAGTGGCTGCGCAAGGCCATTCTCCGGGCTTCCGGATACAAGGCGCTGCACGACGAGGACAAGATCTACCAGCAGCAGGTCGCGGCCGCCAAGGCCGCGGGGACCGAGAGCCGGGCCTTCGTCACCGACTGGTACGGCTTCACATTGGCGTACAAGGGCGTGTTCCTTGAAGGCCTGGAAGTGGCGTTCATCGTCGTCACCTTCGGGTCCGTCCAGGGGCAGATCCCGGAGGCCTCGCTCGGAGCGATCGCGGCGGTCGTGCTGGTGGTCGTCGTTGGCCTGCTGATCAAGGCCCCGCTGGCCAAGGTCCCCGAGAACACCATGAAGTTCGTGGTGGGAATCCTGTTGAGTTCCTTCGGCATCTTCTGGGGAGCCGAAGGTGCCGGGGCGCACTGGCCGGGAGCCGACGTCTCTCTGCTCGTCATCATCCCGGCCGTCCTCGTCGTCTCGCTGGCCTACGTCGCGCTGCTGCGTAACCAACAGCGGCGCACGGTGTCGGCGGTCCGCCCGGAACAGTCTGGAGTGACCTCGTGAACCCGATCATGCGATTCCTGCACTTCTGGTACGACTTCGTGGTCGGCGACGACTGGACCGTGGCGGTCGGCGTGGTGATCGCGCTCGTCGTCACGGCGCTGTTCGCCGGCGCGGGCATCGCGGCTTGGTGGCTGCTCCCGCTCGCCGTGGTGCTGCTGCTCGGCCTGTCGCTGCGGAAGGCGAGCCGTTCGGGCGCGTAGCACGAACCGGCCGGCTGGGGCGGGAGAAAGATCCCGCCCCAGCCGGCTCGTGCATTGCGGGCCGGTCGCCCACCGCTGACCGGGGCTGCCGTCAGCTGGTCTCGCCCTCTTCCAGGTAGACGCGGGCGGCATAGTCCTCCAAGACCTGCTCGCAGCGTTCCAGGGCTGCCACCGTCTCGGCACGGCCGGAAGCGGACAGAACGTCCCGGGTCCTGACCTTCTCGAACCAGTTCTTCAACTTGGTCAGGTCCTCGTCGTTCTCCTCCAGCTCGGCGTACGTGAAGTGCTCGGCCACGTACTCCTTGTCCACTTGGGCGAGGAAGTCCTGGCAGCGGTCGACGATCTCCTCGTACTCGTCGTTGCGGGCCTTGTTGAAGGCTGCGACGACATCGGCCTCTCCGGCCAGCACGTCCGTGGCGAGCAGGTGGGCCGTGCCGTCCATGTCGATGATCTCCTTGCGCAGCACCCGCATGGCCCTCTCGGAGGCGACTGTGCGCGGGAGAGCGGCTACCGAATTCTGCAGGTAGATCGCGCCGAGTCCCTTGATGCGCCGCCACACCGCTGCCCGCAAGCGGGTCGGTTCTGTCGGCACCCGATAGATGAGCACAAGCCAGCGGCGTCCGCTGCCGGCTGCCGCGTCTTCCTCGGGTTGATCCCCCTGCGCCCGAGCCGTCGATGCCACCGGTCCGCCTCCTGCCTGAACTGATCCCTGCCCTCACCTTACGGTGGGCGTCGGCGCGCGGCGCAGGGGCTACGGGGTCTGGATGAGTCTGCTGTCGGGGCCTTGGACGCCCTCGTGCGGATGAACGATGAGCCATCCGTCGTCGTCGCGCCGCAGGACAGGCGTGTTGTGCACCAGTTCCGGCGGGTGCTCGGCGCCGGGGCGGGGCCTGGTAGAAGGCCTGGAGCACTTCCCAACAATTCGGACCAGCTGTCAAAGGCGCCCGACAGCAAACAGATCTGGCCCCGCTCCTCGTCCCACTCTTCCATGTGGAGGCTTCGAGGGTCTGGAGGCCGCGCGAATAGGCGGGGGGCGTCGCGTGCCGATGGCTCTCGCCTGGCGGCGTTGTCGTCGGTCGCCGCAGTCCCCCAGCTAGACGCTGGGAGGGGCCCCCACCGCTGCGTCTCCCTCTCCCCCAGCCCTGGCGGCTGGTGGGGGTCCTCCCCCTGGCTTCGCCGGTGGGGGTACCCCCGGCGAAGCCAGGGGGAGCACCCCCACCGGACGGAGTCTGGGGGAGAGTGCCCCCACCGCCTTGCCAGACTCGGCCCTCGACCCGCTCCTTCCTTCACCCCACCTATCTGCGCGGCCTCTTACTCTTCCTGGCCGGGCTCGTGATAGCCCTCGACCCGCCCGGCGCCATGCAGGCAACGCAGACCGCGGAGGGGGACGGGGGCTCAGCGAGACGCATCGGCCGCGCTCGCGAGCGCGTTGGTGAAGTCCAGCGACGAGGTGTCGCGGCCCGCGGACCACATGGACAGCCGGCCGAGGTGTTTGTCCGCCGCGAAGGCGGCGAGCTGCGTGGCGTCGGAGACCGTGAAGTTCTCGGTGGTGATGTCGTTGACGCCGATCATCGGTGTCACGGCGAGGGTCTGCCACGCGGCGGAGTCGGCCACGCCGAGGATGCTCCGCAGTTGCGCGTGGGCGGCGGTGGCCGCCTTGACGGCGTAGTCGCCCATGTCGCCGGTGTAGGTGGATCCGTAGTCCATCGCCATGATGTTGACGCTCCCGATCGTCACGCCGTCGCGCTCGGCATTCGTCAGGAACGAGGCGGCGTCGCCGGTGAGGCCCTCCTCGGGCATGGCGGGCAGGGTGAAGGAGACCTCCAGGGGGTGGCCCTTGGCCGTCGCCGTCTTCTGGAGTTGGCGGATCGCCTTGGCCCGGCGGGAGTTGGCGGCGGTGTCCGTCAGGGCGGTGCCCTCGATGTCGAAGTCGACCCGGGTGAGGTCGTAGCGGTCGATGACCTGGGCGTAGGCGTCGGCCAGCGCGCTGACGCCGGCGCATTTCAGGGCCAGTTCGCTGCCGTCGGCCCCGCCGAAGGACACGGTGACGTCGCCGCCGGCCGACCGCAGTTTCGCGATCCGGGTGGCCAGTTCGGAGTTGGCGAGGGCGTCGGTGCCGTCCCATCGGGGGGTGCAGCCGTCGCCGGAGACGACGAAGCCGAGTGTGAAGTCGTCGACGCCGGTCCTGCCGGCCGTCGCGGCCATGTCGTAGACGGAGGAGGCCGCTACGGCGACGTACGGGGCGAAGGTGACCTGCTTCGCGGCGCCGGGCGAGCCGTTCGACGACGTACGCGAAGTGCCGCTCCATACCAGCAGGGCGGCGCCCGCCAGTACGATGGCGGCGGCGATTGCGCCGATCAGCTTTTTCATACCGGAGACACTACCAACCCGCTCCGTGAGGATCCTCATAACAATTCAAAAATCCCTCATTAAAAACCTCGTGAAAGAATTTGAGAATTTACCAAGGAATTATCCTGATCGCATTCCGCTCATGAATTCGAAGTCGGGGCGAGCGGGTGCTCCTGGGCGGCAGAACGCCGAAGAGGGACCGGTGTTCGTCGATGCGTCGGGCCGGAGGGCCCGGATTATCCGGCGGGTCGGAGTGATCACCGGCATCGGCTGCATCGGTTATGCGGCGGTGCTGGGCGTGGCCTTCGCGGGCGGCACTCCTTTCGCGCCGGATACCCTCATTCCGGGGACGTCCGCCAAGGCCGAGGCGAAAGCGGGGAAGGTGAAGAATTCCGCGTCCGCGACGGCGAATTCCTCGGCGTCCGCCACCAGGACCGCCCCGGCGCGCAGGTCCACGGCGGCCGCTTCCCCGACCACGTCGGCGAGCACCGTGCAGGCGGCCGACGTCTCGGCATCGGCTTCCGGAAGCGCCTCCGCCTCGGCCACCCCGAAGGCGAGTTCGTCCTCGGCGAAGTCCACGGCGAGCGCCAGTGCTTCGGCCTCGGTCACGTCCTCGGCGTCCTCCTCGGCCACGGCCACCGCCACCCCGAGCCCCACGGCGAGCGCCACCCCGAGCTCCTCGGCGAGCGCCACCCCGAGCTCCTCGGCGCCCTCACCCGGCGGCGGTAGCAAGGGCGGCTCCGGCGGCCGTGGCGGCAACAGCGGCAACCCCTGGAGTGGCTGACGCGCGATGTCGACGACGAGGAACTGATGCCGCTCCAACAGGTCCTCTACGGCCAGATGATGTATCTCGTCCTCATCCACTCCTGCGTCACCGCCCTGACCAGCGGCCGGCTGCGTCGGCAGAAGCTCAAGCGCACCGGTGAGGTCGGCGCCCCGCAGGGCACCCACACAGGGCACTCCGCAAGCACCGGCAGGTGCTGCCCGGTGACCGCCACCACGGAAACCCTGCGGCCGTCGCGCTCCGGCGGACACCGGCCTGCCGGCTGCTCGGCTTCGCCCACCGCGACGGCCTGATCGACCGCATACCGGCCGCCCTGGTCCTGGTCCTCGCCGCCCCACGATGGGCGTCGGCGGCTGGTGGGCCTTCGCGCACCCCTCGGACGGCACCTACGACCTCAACGAGATCCCGCTCGCCCAGGCCCTGTGGTCGGTCGGCTTCGTTCTGTTGCTGCTGCGCTTCCGGCCCCGCATGGACTGGATCCGGCGCTACCGGCCGCTCGACCGCACCGTGACGATCTTCAACTCCCGGGCCGTGACGATCTACCTGCGGCACGAGATCGCCCTCGTCCTCAGCGTCCCGCTGATCGACTCCATGTGGCAGGTCCGCGCGTTCGAGCTGTCCCTGCCCCTGGACAGCACGTGGTTCCAGTTCGGGGTCGCCCGGGTGCTGATCGCCGTCGCGGTGCTCCTGGTGGGCTGGGTCGAGGACATCGCGGCGAAGAAGCCGCCCCGCCTCCTGCCATAGGGCCGTAAGCCATCGGTCCGTAGGCCGTAAGTCCCTTCTTCGGCCCGTTGTCAGTGGCTGGCCGTACGGTGGATGGCATGCGGCCCGTATCAGACATCGAACGCAGTGTGGCGCCCTTCGAGGTCGTCAGCCCCTACAAGCCCAGCGGTGACCAGCCCACGGCCATCGACGACCTGGAGCGGCGCATCCGCGCCGGAGAGAAGGACGTCGTCCTGCTGGGCGCGACGGGCACGGGCAAGTCGGCGACCACCGCGTGGATGATCGAGCGGCTGCAGCGGCCGACGCTGGTCATGGCACCCAACAAGACGCTCGCCGCCCAGCTCGCCAACGAGTTCCGCGAGCTCCTGCCCAACAACGCGGTCGAGTACTTCGTCTCGTACTACGACTACTTCCAGCCGGAAGCCTACGTCCCGCAGACGGACACCTACATCGAGAAGGACTCCTCCATCAACGAGGAGGTCGAGCGGCTCCGCCACTCCAGCACGAACTCCCTCCTCACCCGCCGCGACGTGATCGTCGTCGCGTCCGTCTCCTGCATCTACGGTCTCGGTACGCCGCAGGAGTACGTCGACCGCATGGTGCGGCTCAAGGTCGGGGATGTGATCGACCGCGACCAGCTGCTCCGTAAGTTCGTGGAGATCCAGTACGCCCGCAACGACGTGGCCTTCAGCCGCGGCACCTTCCGGGTGCGGGGCGACACCATCGAGATCTTCCCGGTGTACGAGGAGCTCGCCGTCCGCATCGAGATGTTCGGCGACGAGATCGAGGCGCTTTCCACCCTCCACCCCCTCACCGGCGAGGTCATCACCGACGACCAGCAGCTCTACGTCTTCCCGGCCACCCACTACGTGACGGGCCCGGAGCGCATGGAGCGCGCCATCGCCGGGATCGAGAAGGAGCTGGAGGGGCAGCTCGCGGTCATGGAGAAGCAGGGCAAGCTCCTGGAGGCCCAGCGGCTGCGCATGCGCACCACGTATGACATCGAGATGATGCGGCAGATCGGCACCTGCTCCGGCATCGAGAACTACTCGCGGCACATCGACGGCCGCGACGCCGGCTCGGCGCCGGACACCCTCATCGACTACTTCCCGGAGGACTTCCTCCTGGTGATCGACGAGTCGCATGTCACCGTGCCCCAGATCGGCGCGATGTACGAGGGCGACGCCTCCCGCAAACGCACCCTGGTCGACCACGGCTTCCGGCTGCCGTCCGCGCTGGACAACCGGCCGCTGAAGTGGGAGGAGTTCCTGGGGCGCGTCGGCCAGACCGTCTACCTGTCGGCCACCCCGGGCCCGTACGAGCTGTCGCGCGGTGACGGCGTCGTCGAGCAGATCATCCGCCCGACCGGCCTGATCGACCCCGAGGTCATCGTGAAGCCCACCGAGGGCCAGATCGACGACCTGGTGCACGAGATCCGCCTGCGGGCCGAAAAGGACGAGCGGGTCCTGGTCACCACCCTGACCAAGAAGATGGCCGAGGACCTCACCGACTACATGCTCGAACTGGGCATCCAGGTGCGGTACCTGCACAGCGACATCGACACCCTGCGCCGGGTCGAGCTGCTGCGCGAGCTGCGGGCCGGCGAGTACGACGTGCTGGTCGGCATCAACCTGCTCCGCGAGGGCCTCGACCTGCCCGAGGTGTCGCTGGTGGCGATTCTGGACGCCGACAAGGAGGGCTTCCTGCGCTCCGGGACCTCGCTGATCCAGACCATCGGCCGAGCCGCGCGAAACGTGTCGGGCCAGGTGCACATGTACGCCGACAAGATCACCCCGTCGATGGCCAAGGCGATCGACGAGACCAACCGGCGGCGTGAGAAGCAGGTCGCGTACAACACGGAGCGGGGCATCGACCCGCAGCCGCTGCGGAAGAAGATCGCCGGGATCCTGGACTCCTTCGCGCGCGAGGACGAGGACACCGAGGAGCTGCTGGGCAGCGGCAGGCAGCGTTCGCGCGGCAAGGCGCCGGTGCCGGGCCTGTCGGGCAAGGCGGGTGGAAAGCGGGACGCCAGGACCCTGCCGGCGAAGGAGCTGACCGGCCTCATCGGCGAGCTGACCGACCAGATGCACGCCGCGGCGTCGGAGCTGCAGTTCGAGGTGGCGGCCAGGCTGCGGGACGAGCTGGGTGAGCTGAAGAAGGAGCTGCGCCAGATGAGGGAGGCAGGTATGGCGTGAGGGCCCGGTGACGGCGGCGTGATGCCCTGAACCACGGTGCGGTCTTTTCGCGTCTACCCGTAGGGTGCGGGGCAGGACAACCGCACAGTGCAGACGGGTGAGAGGGGACAGCGCGTGACGGTCAACATGACCAAGGGCCAGCAGATCAGCCTGCAGAAGTCCGACGGGGGGACGCTGACGGCGGTGCGGATGGGCCTGGGCTGGCAGGCCGCGCCGAGGCGCGGGCTGTTCGGGTCGCGCACCCGGGAGGTCGACCTCGACGCGTCGGCCGTGCTCTTCGCCGACAAGCAGCCGGTCGACGTGGTGTTCTTCCGCCACCTGACCAGCGACGACGGCTCGGTCAAGCACACCGGCGACAACCTGGTCGGCGGCGCCGGTCAGGGCGGTGACGACGAGTCGATCCTGGTCGACCTGGCGCGGGTGCCCGTGCACGTCGACCAGATCGTCTTCACGGTCAACTCCTTCACCGGGCAGACCTTCGCGGAGGTGCAGAACGCGTTCTGCCGCCTGGTCGACGAGACAAACGGCCAGGAGCTGGCCCGCTACACCCTCACCGGCGGCGGTCCGTACACCGCGCAGATCATGGCGAAGGTGCAGCGTGCGGGCGCTGGCTGGTCGATGACCGCGATCGGCACCCCGACCAACGGCCGCACCTTCCAGGACCTGATGCCCGCCATCCTGCCGTCGCTCTAGGGGCAGCCATGACCGCCGAGCTGGTCCGGGGACAGAACGCTCCGCTGCCGCAGACCCGGCTGGAGATCACGGTGTCGGCCGACGGCCCCCTGCTGGCCGGCAGCACGGCAGGGGAGTCGGGGGAGGAGCTGCGGCTCTCCCCGCTGCCCGCCGCCGCGCACCGCTTCCCCGTGGAGCTGGACGCGGTGCCCGAGGCCGTCGGGTCCGTGAGCGTGGTCCTGGCACTGCCCCCGGGCGCCCGCTTCGGAGGGCTGCCCGCCCCGTACGTGGCCATCGCGGACGGGGGCACCGAGCTGGCGAGCTTCACCATCACCGGGCTCGGCGAGGAGTCCGCTCTGGTCGCCCTCGAGCTCTACCGCAGGCAGGGCGCCTGGAAGGTCCGCGCCGTCGGCCAGGGCTACGCGGGCGGCCTGCCCGAGCTGCTGCGGGACCTGGGCCTGAGGCAGCCGGAGCCGGAGCCTGAGCCCGCACGAGAGCCGGAGCCGGACGGCCCGGTGGACTACCGGCACCCGAGCCGCCGGCCGGCCGCCGCCGCGGACATGCCGCCGCAGCCCGTCGCCGGCGACGCCACCGGCTGGACCATGGAGGAGCGGCTCTACAACCAGGTCTGGGGCATGTTCGAGGACCTGGCCCGCACCATCGCCGCCTACCGCAGCGCCGCCGACTTCGCCGAGGCCCGGCTCGACGAGGAGCTGGACCGCGCCCTGTCCGACCCCCGCACCCGCGTCGGACCTGCCGCCGACGCCGCCCGCGACCAGGCCATGGCCCGGCAGGCCGACCTGGTCGATCAGGCCCGCGCCGTCCTCGACCGCGACCTCGCACAGCTCGCCGCCGAGGCCGAGGTGGTCGAGCCCGCCCTGCCGCCCGCCTACGCCGACTGGGACAGCCCCGTCTGGCACGGCTACGCGGTGCCCGCCGAGCCGCCGATGGCGGTCCGCCTGGGCGACCTCCACCTGCCGGAGGACCCGACGCTCCGCATCCCCATGCTCGTACGGCTGCCGCTGGAGCGCGGCCTGTGGGTCGACAGCGCCCAGGACCGGCCCCGCGCCCTGGAGGTCGCCGTGGCGCTCGCCGCCCGCCTCCTGGCCGCGTACCCGGTCGGCGCCTACGCCCTCCAGGCCATCGACCCCTCCGGCTCGGCCGCGACCGCCCTCGCCCCGCTCGCCGACTCCGGCGCCCTGTGCGATCCGCCCGCCACGGGCGCCGCCGGGGTGACCGCGCTGCTCGCCCGCATGACCGAGCGCGTCGACCTGGTCCAGATGGCACTGCGGGCCGGCGCCCCCGACTCGCTCCCGCCCGACCTGGACCGGGCCGAGCAGCTGATTATCGTCAGTGACTTCCCGTACGGCTTCGATGATCGCGCGGTCAACCAGCTCCGCTACCTCGCCGACGAGGGCCCCTCCGTCGGTGTCCACCTGCTCCTGGTCGCCGACCGCGAGGACGCCCGCGAGTTCGGCCCGGTCCTCGACCCGCTCTGGCGCTCTCTGCTCCGGCTCACCCCGCTCCCCGAGGACCACCTCGCCGACCCCTGGGTCGGCCACTCCTGGACCTACGAGCCACTGCTCCCACCGGCCGGCAGCCAGGTGCTGCCGCTGGTGCTGCGGCAGCTCGCGACCGCCCGGCAGGCCTATGGCAGTTGACGACCGCCAGCCCGCCAGCCCACCAGCCCGCCGACCTGCGGACTTGACCTTTACTTTGCCGTTTCTTGGCGCTTCCTGTACCGTTCTGTACTCGTAGAGAACGCCGGAGGAATGCGTGGACGTCTCCTTGACTCTCTGGGCCGTGACCATCGCCGGTCTGTGTGTCCTCATCGCCGTCGACTTCCTCATCGGACGCAAGCCGCACGACGTCTCCGTCAAGGAAGCGGGCATCTGGACGGTCGTCTGGATCGCCCTGGCCGGCCTCTTCGGCCTCAGCCTGCTGCTGTACGGCGGCGGGCAGCCGGCCGGTGAGTTCTTCGCCGGTTTCATCACCGAGAAGTCGCTGAGCGTCGACAACCTCTTCGTCTTCGTCCTGATCATGGGCAAGTTCGCCGTCCCGTCCCAGTACCAGCAGCGGGTCCTGCTCGTCGGCGTACTCATAGCGCTCGTGCTGCGCGCGGTCTTCATCGCCGCCGGCGCCGCGATCATCTCCAGCTTCGCCTGGGTCTTCTACATCTTCGGCGCCTTCCTGATCTACACCGCCTGGAAGCTGATCAAGGAAGCCCGGGCCGACGAGGAGGACGAGGAGTATGAGGAGAACAAGCTCCTCAAGGCCGCCGAGCGCCGCCTCGGGGTCGCCGACCGCTACCACGGGACCAAGCTCCTCATCCGGGAGAACGGCAAGCGGGTCATGACCCCGATGCTGGTCGTGATGCTCGCCATCGGCACGACCGACGTCCTGTTCGCCCTGGACTCCATCCCCGCGATCTTCGGCCTCACCCAGGACCCGTACATCGTCTTCACCGCCAACGCCTTCGCGCTGATGGGCCTGCGCCAGCTGTACTTCCTCATCGGCGGGCTGCTGAAGAAGCTGGTCCACCTCTCCTACGGGCTGTCGGTCATCCTCGGCTTCATCGGCGTGAAGCTGGTGCTCCATGCCCTGCACGAGTCCGGTGTCCACGTCCCGGAGATCGGCATCCCCTTCTCGCTGGGCTTCATCGTGCTGGTCCTGGCCGTCACGACGGTGACCAGCCTGCGGGCGTCGAAGAAGAAGGCACTCGTGGATGCGTGATCGCTCCACCGGTTGCCAGGACGCCCCCGCAGGTGTGACCTGAGGGGAGGGCACGGCCCAGCGAGAGGAGCCCGGTCATGAGCACACAGACCGCACCCACCCAGGCCACCGCACCCACCAGGCGCCGCCGGACCACCCGCTCGTCCTGGGGGGCGCCCATCGAGCTCGGCGTGGTCTTCGGCGGCTACGCGGCCTGGATCTCCAACAGCAACGGCGGCTCCACCACCAGGACCGCGCTCATCGCGGTGGTGGGCACCGTAGCCCTCGCCATCGTCTGCTACGTCGTCGGCCGCGTCGGCCCCGCCGTCGCCCGCGAACTCCGTGCGGCGCTCCACGGGGCCGTCTTCGGCTGCGCCATGGGCTACCTGCTCAGCCTCAGCGGCTACTCCCTGCTCAGGGCGTCACTGGTCGGCCTCGCCTTGGGCGCGTCCGTGACCGCCGCCAGCTTCTACTGGTTCTACGAGCACGAGGCGTAGGACCGGCCGGGCTCTACCAGCCGCGCTCCAGCCACTCCTGCAGGTGCGGGCGCTCCGCGCCGAGCGTCGTGTCGTTGCCGTGCCCGGGGTAGACCCAGGTCTCGTCGGGGAGCACGTCGAAGAGCTTGGCCTTGACGTCGCGGAAGAGCGAGGCGAAGCGCTCCGCGTCGCCCTGCGTGTTGCCCACGCCGCCCGGGAAGAGGCAGTCGCCGGTGAAGACGTGCGGGTGGCCGTGCGGGTCGTCGTAGACCAGGACGATGGAGCCCGGGGTGTGGCCGACGATGTGGCGGGCGGTGAGTTCGACGCGGCCGACGCGGATGATGTCGCCGTCGTCCACGAGCACGTCGGTGGGGACGGGGATGCCGTCGGCGTCGTAGCGGCCGGCGTACGTTCGGGCGCCGGTGGCGTCGACCACGGCCTGGAGGGCCCGCCAGTGGTCGCCGTGCTGGTGGGTGGTGACGACGGAGGCGAGGCCGTCGGGGCCGATCACCTCGAGCAGGGTCTCCGGCTCGTTCGCCGCGTCGATGAGCAGCTGCTCGTCGGTCTGCCGGCAGCGCAGCACGTACGCGTTGTTGTTCATGGGGCCGACCGCGGCCTTGGTGATGATGAGGTCCTTGAGTTCGTGCACGTCGGGCGTGCCGCCCACCTCGACCTCTCCCGTGTATGCCATGGCGGTCAGCCTAGTGGCGGCAGAGCCGGCAGGGGCAGTTCGGGCTGGGCGGTGAGTCCTTCGTTCTTGCCGCGGCCGGTGACCCAGGCGAGCAGGGCGGTGCGGGGGCCGCTGACGGTGAGGTCGGGCTCGTTGGCGGCGCCGATGGTCCACTTCTCGCCGCTGTCGGTGTTGTGGAGGCGTACGGCGGCGATTCCCTCGTGGCCGGAGAGGTCGTCGATGACGTTGGCCAGCTCGCGGACCGCGAAGTCCTCGGGGAGGTCGGCGCAGGTGTAGCCGATGCCCAGGTCCACGTGGTGCAGGTGGACCTCGATCAGCCGGCGGTAGGGGACCTCGGCGGCGGCGATGACCCTTCCGGAGTGCATCGCGACCTGGACGCCCCAGGCCTGCGGCAGGGTCTCCTCGACCGCGTACGCGAACCGGTCGGCGGAGATCCGTAGCTCGTCGAGGTGCTCGGACAGAGGGCGGGCCGCGCTGTCCTCGATCTCCTTGTCCCGCGCTTCCTCGGTGGCGAACTGCGGGGTCTCCTCGCCGGTGCGGGCCCAGGTGAGCAGATTCACCAGCGAGTCCGCGTTGCGGGCTAGGTGGGCGAGGACGTGGCCGCGGGTCCAGCCCGCCAGCAGTGAGGGCTCGGCGACGGCGGTGGGGGTCAGCGCCGAGACCGCGTCGATCAGCCGTGCTGTGGCCTCTTGTACGGCGGCCGCATCGCGTTCGGGGTCGGGTCGTTGGACAGACACGGGGGCCTCCCAGATCGGACGTGATCGACGCCTCGTCCACGACGCTATCGCGCCGCACTCGATCGGGTGAAGACGGCGGACACCGCCCGCAAATCGAATGTACGTGCTATAGCCTGGGTGTGACGCAGCCAGAAGCAGAAACCGGAAGAAACCGCAATGGCACCCCGTTAGGCTGTCCGGGGGTGCAGCCCTGTCCTGTCCTATGAAAGGTGCGCACTGGCGTGGCCGATCGACTCACCGTCCGTGGCGCTCGCGAGCACAACCTGAAGAATGTCTCGCTCGACCTCCCACGGGACTCCCTCATCGTCTTCACCGGGCTGTCCGGGTCGGGCAAGTCGTCCCTCGCGTTCGACACGATCTTCGCCGAGGGGCAGCGCCGCTACGTGGAGTCGCTCTCCTCGTACGCCCGGCAGTTCCTCGGCCAGATGGACAAGCCCGACGTCGACTTCATCGAGGGTCTGTCGCCGGCCGTCTCGATCGACCAGAAGTCGACCTCGCGCAACCCGCGCTCGACCGTGGGCACCATCACCGAGGTCTACGACTACCTCCGGCTGCTCTTCGCCCGTATCGGCAAGCCGCACTGCCCCGAGTGCGGCCGCCCGATCACCCGGCAGTCGCCGCAGGCGATCGTGGACCGGGTGCTGGAGCTGGAGGAGGGCAGCCGCTTCCAGGTGCTGTCCCCGTTGGTGCGTGAGCGCAAGGGCGAGTTCGTCGACCTCTTCGCCGACCTGCAGACCAAGGGCTACAGCCGGGCCCGGGTGGACGGGGCCACGGTCCAGCTGACCGACCCGCCCAAGCTGAAGAAGCAGGAGAAGCACACCATCGAGGTGGTCATCGACCGCCTCACGGTCAAGGAGAGCGCCAAGCGGCGTCTCACCGACTCCGTCGAGACCGCGCTGGGTCTGTCCGGCGGCATGGTCATCCTGGACTTCGTCGACCTGCCCGAGGACGACCCGCAGCGCGAGCGGATGTTCTCCGAGCACCTCTACTGCCCGTACGACGATCTGTCCTTCGAGGAGCTGGAGCCGCGCTCCTTCTCCTTCAACTCGCCCTTCGGCGCCTGCCCGGAGTGCACCGGCATCGGCACCCGCATGGAGGTCGACCCGGAGCTGATCATCCCCGACGAGGACAAGTCCCTCGACGAGGGTGCCATCGCCCCCTGGTCGCTGGGCCACACCCGGGACTACTTCCAGCGCCTCGTCGGCGCCCTCGCCGACGAGCTGGGCTTCCGCACCGACATCCCCTGGGCCGGGCTGCCGCAGCGCGCCAAGAAGGCCCTGCTCCAGGGCCACCGCACCCAGATCCAGGTGCGCTACAAGAACCGGTACGGACGCGAGCGCTCGTACACCACCTCCTTCGAGGGCGCGGTGCCCTTCGTCAAGCGGCGGCACTCGGAGTCGGAGTCCGACGCCAGCCGTGAGCGCTTCGAGGGCTACATGCGCGAGGTGCCGTGCCCGGCGTGTCAGGGCACCCGGCTCAAGCCGATCGTGCTCGCGGTCACCGTGCAGGAGAAGTCGATCGCCGATGTCGCGGCGATGTCGATCAGCGACTGCGCGGAGTTCCTGCGTGGCATGAAGCTCAGCGCCCGCGAGAAGACCATCGCCGAGAGGGTCCTCAAAGAGGTCAACGAGCGGCTGAAGTTTCTGGTCGACGTCGGCCTGGACTACCTCTCGCTCAACCGTGCCTCCGGCACCCTCTCCGGCGGCGAGGCGCAGCGCATCCGGCTGGCCACGCAGATCGGCTCCGGGCTGGTGGGCGTGCTCTACGTCCTCGACGAGCCGTCGATCGGCCTGCACCAGCGGGACAACCACCGGCTCATCGAGACCCTCGTCCGGCTCCGCGACCTCGGCAACACGCTGATCGTCGTCGAGCACGACGAGGACACCATCAAGGTCGCCGACTGGGTCGTCGACATCGGCCCCGGTGCCGGCGAGCATGGTGGCAAGGTCGTGCACAGCGGCTCCCTGAAGGATCTGCTGCGCAACAAGGAGTCGCTGACCGGTCAGTATCTGTCCGGCAAGCGCCAGATCCCGACCCCGGACATCCGGCGGCCCATCGATCGCGAGCGCCAGCTGACGGTGCACGGCGCCCGCGAGCACAATCTGCAGGACATCGACGTGTCCTTCCCGCTGGGCGTCTTCACCGCCGTCACCGGTGTCTCCGGCTCCGGCAAGTCCACGCTGGTCAACGACATCCTCTACACCCACCTGGCCCGCGAGCTGAACGGCGCACGCAGCGTCCCCGGCCGCCACACCCGGGTCGACGGCGACGACCTGGTCGACAAGGTCGTCCACGTCGACCAGTCGCCCATCGGCCGTACGCCGCGCTCCAACCCGGCGACGTACACCGGCGTCTTCGACCACGTACGCAGGCTCTTCGCGGAGACCATGGAGGCGAAGGTCCGCGGCTATCTGCCGGGGCGCTTCTCCTTCAACGTCAAGGGCGGCCGCTGCGAGAACTGCTCGGGCGACGGCACGATCAAGATCGAGATGAACTTCCTGCCGGATGTGTATGTGCCGTGCGAGGTCTGCCACGGCGCCCGCTACAACCGGGAGACCCTCGAGGTCCACTACAAGGGCAAGTCCATCGCCGAGGTCCTGGACATGCCGATCGAGGAGGCCCTGGACTTCTTCGAGGCCGTCCCGACCATCGCCCGCCACCTGCGGACGCTGAACGAGGTCGGGCTGGGATACGTCCGGCTGGGCCAGTCGGCGCCGACGCTGTCGGGCGGTGAGGCGCAGCGCGTGAAGCTGGCGTCCGAGCTGCAGAAGCGATCCACCGGGCGCACGGTCTACGTCCTGGACGAGCCGACCACCGGTCTGCACTTCGAGGACATCAGCAAGCTGATCAAGGTGCTGTCCGGGCTGGTCGACAAGGGCAACACGGTGATCGTCATCGAGCACAACCTCGACGTCATCAAGACCGCCGACTGGGTCGTCGACATGGGCCCCGAAGGCGGCAGCGGCGGTGGCCTCGTGGTCGCCGAGGGCACTCCCGAGCAGGTCGCGGGGGTGGGCGCCAGCCACACCGGCAAGTTCCTGCGGGACATCCTGGGCGCGGACCGCGTCTCGGACGCCCCGCCGCTTCCCGCCGCGCGCAAGAAGCCGGCCCCGCGCAAGCGGGCGGCGGCGGCATCCAAGGGTTGAGAGCCGACTCGGAACGGACTCATAGGATCGGCACGTAAGGTTCAGGTTTCAAGATCTTCGGATCTTGAAACACCCCCTACGTGCCGAGTTCTGGAGCACCTCATGACCGAACTTCCCCCCTGCCGCCGCACCGTCCTGCGCGGAGCCGCCCTGGCCGGCGTCGCAGGCATAGGCCTGACCGCCTGCGGCGGCAGCTCGGACGCCGCGTCCAGCACCGGCAGCAGCAGCGCTGGTGCCACCACCACCTCCACCGAGCTCGGTGCGACCTCCGACGTCCCCGTCGGCGGCGCCAAGCTCTACAAGGACGCCAAGGTCGTCGTCTCGCAGCCCACCAAGGGCACCTTCAAGGCCTTCAGCGCCGTCTGCACCCACCAGGGCTGCGTCTGCGACGCGGTCAGCGGCACGACCGTCTCCTGCCCCTGCCACGGCAGCAAGTTCAACGCCGAGACCGGCGCCGTCGAGAACGGTCCCGCCACCACCGCGCTGCCCGCCGCCCAGGTCACCGTCAAGGACGGCAAGCTGGTCGTCGGATAGCCCTGCGGACGGCACAGGATTGTCATCCCAAGTCAGTAGGGTGGGAGCATGGCCGATCCATCCAGCTACCGCCCCAAGCCGGGTCAGATTCCGGACAGTCCCGGCGTCTACAGGTTCCGGGACGAGTACGGCCGGGTGATCTACGTCGGGAAGGCGAAGAGCCTGCGCTCCCGACTTTCCTCGTACTTCCAGGACCTCGCGAACCTCCATCAGCGCACCCGCACCATGGTCACCACGGCCTCCTCCGTCGAGTGGACGGTGGTCGGCACCGAGGTCGAGGCGCTGCAGCTGGAGTACTCCTGGATCAAGGAGTTCGACCCGCGCTTCAACGTCAAGTACCGCGACGACAAGAGCTATCCGTCGCTCGCGGTCACCCTGGGCGACGAGTTCCCGCGCGTCCAGGTGATGCGCGGCCCCAAGCGCAAGGGTGTGCGCTACTTCGGTCCGTACGCTCACGCCTGGGCGATCCGCGAGACCGTCGACCTGCTGCTGCGCGTCTTCCCCGTACGCACCTGCTCCGCCGGGGTGTTCAAGCGCTCCGAGCAGATCGGCCGGCCCTGCCTGCTCGGCTACATCGGCAAGTGCTCCGCGCCCTGCGTCGGCCGGGTCACCCCCGAGGAGCACCGCGAACTGGCAGACGAGTTCTGCGACTTCATGGCCGGCCGCACCGGCACGTATCTGCGCCGCCTGGAACAGCAGATGAAGAACGCAGCCGCCGAGATGGAGTACGAGAAGGCGGCCCGGCTCCGCGACGACATCGAGGCGCTCAAGCGCGCGATGGAAAAGCAGGCCGTGGTACTCGCCGACGCCACCGACGCCGACCTGATCGCCGTCGCCGAGGACGAACTCGAAGCCGCCGTCCAGATCTTCCACGTCCGCGGCGGCCGGGTGCGCGGCCAGCGCGGCTGGGTCACCGACAAGGTGGAGGAGGTCGGCACCGCCGGACTGGTCGAGCACGCCCTCCAGCAGCTGTACGGCGAGGAGAAGGGCGACGCCGTGCCGCGCGAGGTGCTGGTCCCGGCCCTGCCCGAGCCGTACGAGCCGGTGCAGGAATGGCTCAGCGACCGGCGGGGATCGCAGGTCAGCCTGCGGATACCGCAGCGCGGCGACAAGAAGGACCTGATGGCCACCGTGCAGCGCAACGCACAGCAGGCGCTCGCGCTGCACAAGACCAAGCGTGCCTCCGACCTCACCACCCGTTCCCGCGCCCTGGAGGAGATCGCCGAGGCCCTGGACCTGGACACGGCGCCGCTGCGCATCGAGTGCTTCGACATCTCCCATCTCCAGGGCGATGACGTGGTCGCGTCGATGGTGGTCTTCGAGGACGGGCTCGCCCGCAAGAGCGAGTACCGGCGCTTCCAGATCAAGGGCTTCGCAGGTCAGGACGACGTCCGGTCCATGCACGAGGTCGTCTCCCGGCGCTTCCGCCGTTATCTGCAGGAGATGCAGAAGACGGGGGAGTGGGTCGACGGCGACACCCCCGGCGACACCCCTGCCCACGAGCCCGTCAGCGGTCCCATCGACCCCGACACCGGCAAGCCCCGCAAGTTCGCCTACCCGCCGCAGCTCGTCGTGGTCGATGGCGGGCAGCCGCAGGTCGCCGCCGCAAAGCGGGCCCTGGACGAGCTGGGCATCGAGGACGTCGCGGTCTGCGGCCTCGCCAAGCGCCTGGAGGAGGTCTGGCTGCCCGGCGACGACGATCCCGTCATCCTGCCGCGCACCAGTGAAGGCCTCTACCTGCTCCAGCGCGTACGCGACGAGGCGCACCGCTTCGCCATCGCCTACCAGCGCAGCAAACGCTCCAAGTCGATGAAGGCCGGCGCCCTGGACTCGGTACCCGGCCTGGGGGAGACCCGCAAACAGGCTCTGCTCAAGCACTTCGGCTCGCTCAAGCGGCTGCGTGCGGCGACCGTCGACCAGCTCTGCGAGGTGCCGGGCGTCGGGCGGCGTACGGCGGAGACGGTGCTCGCGGCGCTGGCCGGAGCGGCGCCCGCCGGCCCTGCGGTGAATACCGCCACAGGAGAGATCATTGAAGAAGAGGGGACGGCCGGAACGGCGGCCGCCCCGCCGGAACGGGGGAAGGGCACATGAACGAGAACGACGGAGGCGGAGAACAGGTGACAACCGGTGGAGCGGGCGAGGCGGCGGAAGCCATCCCCGAGCTCGTGATCATTTCGGGTATGTCCGGCGCCGGCCGCAGCCACGCGGCCAAATGCCTGGAGGACCTCGGCTGGTTCGTGGTGGACAATCTGCCGCCCGCCCTTATCCCCACCATGGTCGACCTCGGCGCCCGCTCCCAGGGCAATGTCGCCCGCATCGCGGTCGTCGTGGACGTCCGCGGCCGCCGCTTCTTCGACAACCTCCGCGAATCGCTCGCCGACCTCGACGCCAAGGGCGTCAAGCGCCGCGTGCTCTTCCTGGAGGCCTCCGACGACACCCTGGTGCGCCGCTTCGAGTCCGTACGCCGCCCGCACCCCCTCCAGGGCGACGGCCGGATCGTCGACGGCATCGCCAAGGAGCGCGAGCTGCTCAGCGAGCTGCGCGGCGACGCCGACCTGGTCATCGACACCTCCGCCCTCAACGTCCACGAGCTGCGCGCCAAGATGGACGCCCAGTTCGCCGGCGAGGAGGAGCCCGAGCTGCGCGCCACGGTCATGTCCTTCGGCTTCAAGTACGGCCTGCCGGTCGACGCCGACCTGGTCGCGGACTGCCGCTTCCTGCCCAACCCGCACTGGGTGCCCGAGCTGCGTCCGTTCACCGGCCTCAACGACGAGGTCGCGACGTACGTCTTCAACCAGCCCGGCGCCAAGGAGTTCCTCGACCGCTACGCCGAGTTGCTGCACATCATCAACGCCGGCTACCGGCGCGAGGGCAAGCGGTACGTCACCATCGCCGTCGGCTGCACCGGCGGCAAGCACCGCAGCGTGGCCATGTCCGAGCGGCTGGCCGCCCGGCTGTCGGCCGACGGCGTGGAGACCGTGATCGTCCACCGCGACATGGGGCGCGAGTGATCAAGACGGCACGCTTCCTGCGCCGTTCCGCGCGTCGCTCGGGGTCAGGAGCGACACCCAAGGTGGTGGCACTGGGCGGCGGCCATGGACTGGCCGCCTCGCTCTCCGCGCTCCGCCGCATTTCCCAGGATCTGACCGCCGTCGTCACCGTAGCCGACGATGGCGGTTCCAGTGGCCGGCTCCGGGAGGAGCTGGGCGTCCTGCCGCCCGGCGACCTCCGGAAGGCGCTCGCCGCGCTGTGCGGGGACGACGAGTGGGGCCAGACCTGGGCCAGCGTCATCCAGCACCGGTTCACCAGCGAGGGTGATCTCCACGGCCATGCGGTGGGCAATCTGCTGATCGTCGCGCTGTGGGAACAGCTCGGCGATCCGGTGGCCGCCCTGGAGTGGGTCGGGCGGCTGCTCGGCGCCCACGGGCGGGTGCTGCCGATGTCCTCGGTGCCGCTGGAGCTGACCGCTTCCGTACGCGGCCACAACCCCGAGAAGCCCGACGAGATCACCACGGTCCGGGGTCAGGCCAATGTCGCCCTCACCCCCGGTGACGTGCAGGAAGTCCAGCTGGTACCGGCCGATCCGCCGGCCGTGCCGGAGGCCGCGCAAGCTGTGCTCGATGCCGACTGGGTGGTGCTGGGGCCTGGGTCCTGGTTCTCGTCCGTCATGCCGCATCTGCTGGTGCCGGACCTGGTCTGCGCGCTGACGGAGACCAGGGCCCGCAAGGTGCTCGCGCTGAACCTCGCGCCGCAGCCCGGTGAGACCGAGGGGTTTTCTCCGCAGCGTCACGTGGAGGTTTTGGCCCGACACGCCCCTAAACTCACCATCGACGTGGTGCTGGCCGACGAGGCCGCCGTGCCCGACCGCGACAGCCTCGCCGAGGCCGTCCAGCGGTTGTCCGGCACGGTGGAGCTGGCCCGGGTCGCCGCCCCCGACGGGCCGCGACACGACCCGGTGCTCCTGGCTGCCGCGTACGACCGGATTTTTCGTATGCATGGAAGGATCGGCCCATGGCGATGACGGCAGCGGTGAAGGACGAGATCTCCCGGCTTCCCGTCACCCGGACCTGCTGCCGCAAGGCGGAGGTTTCGGCGATCCTGCGTTTCGCGGGCGGACTGCATCTGGTGTCCGGCCGCATCGTGATCGAGGCGGAGCTCGACACCGGGATCGCGGCGCGGCGGCTCCGCAAGGACATCCTGGAGATCTTCGGCCACGCCTCGGACCTGGTGGTCATGGCCCCCGGCGGCCTGCGGCGCGGCAGCCGTTACGTGGTCCGGGTCGTCGCCGGAGGCGATCAGCTCGCCCGCCAGACGGGGCTCGTCGACGGTCGCGGGCGCCCGATCCGGGGCCTTCCGCCGCAGGTCGTCTCCGGTGCCACGTGCGACGCCGAGGCGGCATGGCGCGGTGCGTTTCTCGCCCACGGCTCGCTGACGGAGCCGGGCCGGTCCTCCTCCCTCGAGGTCACCTGCCCCGGGCCGGAGGCCGCCCTGGCGCTCGTGGGCGCCGCCCGCCGGCTCCAGATCGCGGCCAAGGCGCGCGAGGTCCGTAGCGTCGACCGGGTCGTGGTCCGGGACGGCGACGCGATCGGCGCGCTCCTCACCCGGCTCGGCGCGCACGAGTCGGTGCTCGCCTGGGAAGAGCGCCGCATGCGCCGTGAGGTCCGCGCGACGGCGAACCGCCTCGCCAACTTCGACGACGCGAACCTGCGCCGCTCCGCCCGGGCCGCGGTTGCCGCCGGCGCGCGGGTCCAGCGGGCGCTGGAGATCCTCGGCGACGAGGTGCCCGAGCACCTGGCCGCCGCCGGCCGGCTGCGTATGGACCACAAGCAGGCCTCGCTGGAGGAGCTCGGCTCCCTGGCCGAGCCCCCGCTGACCAAGGATGCCGTCGCCGGCCGCATCCGCCGCCTCCTCGCCATGGCCGACAAGCGCGCCCAGGACCTCGGCATCCCCAGCACGGAATCCAATCTGACCGAGGACATGGCCGACAACCTGGTCGGCTGAGCGCAGCCGCAGCTCCCACCCGCCGACGCCCGGTCCGGGCGCCGGCGGTTCGTATGCCGTATTGACATGGCCATGAAGATCCATCCGGGGGGAGGGGTCACCGGGAACCTCCGAGGGCACCTGTCTTCAGGCAGGGGAGGAATCGGACTCCTGCGGAGTGGGGCAGGGGAAGCCGATTCGCCGCCAGGGTGGATCGGCGTGTTCCCGGGCGATGCCCGCAGTGAATCACAAGCCGGTGTGGTAGTTTGTGAGCTGGCCACTCACGTGAAGCGGGCGTTCAAGTACCGCTTCTATCCGACCGATGCGCAGGCGGCTGAGCTGTCGCGCACGTTCGGCTGCGTGCGGAAGGTC
>NZ_RJVR01000218.1 GCF_003999195.1 Streptomyces soli | reverse complement strand
GGCTTCGGGCCCGGCGGCTTCGGGCCCGGCGACGGCTTCGGGCCCGGCGGCTTCGGGCCCGGCGACGGCTTCGGGCCCGGCGGCTTCGGGCCCGGCGAAATCGGCTTCCGCCAGCACCGCCAAGTCCGCCACGTCCGGCACGTCCGGCACGTCCGCCACGTCCGCCACGTCCGGCACGTCCGGCACGTCCGCCACGTCGTCCGGCACGTCGTCCGGCACGTTCGCCACCACCGCCCTGTCCGGCACCTCCGCCCCGTCCAGCACCACCGCCCCGTCCGGCACCTCCGCCCCGTCCAGCACCACCGCCCCGTCCGGCACCTCCGCCCCGTCCAGCACCACCGCCCCGTCCAGCACCACCGCCGTCGTTTCTGATGAGCTGAACAACAAGAAGATCGGGGGACAGACGGTCAGCGCGACGTAGTGGCAAAGAGCCGGACCCAGTGGGACTGGGTCCGGCTCGCCCGGTGGCTGACATGGCCAGACTCTGATCTTCACGAGCGTGTGCGACTCTCCGCTCTTCCCCGTGATTCCCCGTGGCGTGTCCTCCCGCAGTGCTCCGTCGTTCTCGCGATCGGCCGGGAATGATCACGCGAGTCGAGGGTCGCCAGCGGCCGGGCCATGTCCCGCCCGTGATGGCGCAGGCCCTCGGCGATGTTGTCCCGCCCCGCCAGGCGGAGCGCGCCGATGGCCAGGTTTCTCAGGGAGGCCATCGCCCGCGGTGCGCTGCCGGTCCGCACCCGCGAGGCATCTTCTCCAAACGTTACATCTCTGACATGGTGCTCACGATTCTCAATTGCCCAGTGCCCGTGGACGCGTTCGGCCAGGTCGACGGGTGTCGCCTGGTGGGCCGTCAGGCTGGTGATGGCGTAGACGCGTTCGAGCGATACACATCCGCGAAGGCAACGCCCTACGGGACCGCCTCTCCAAGTGGGCAGAGGCCGTACAAGAGCAGGTCACGGACGCGTTCCCCGACATGCCCGACGGCATCACCGACCGGCCGGCGGACGTGTGGGAACCCCTGCTCGCCGTCGCCGACGTGGCCGGCGGCGACTGGCCGCGCCGCGCCTGCGAGGCATGCGTGACGCTGGTCAAGGCCTCGCAGACCAACGACAAGGGCAGCATCGGCGTCCGGCTGCTCACCGACCTACGCGACCACGTCCTCATCGGCATCGACAGACTTCCCACCGTCGCCATCCTCGACCGCCTCAACGCCCTCGACGACGCCCCATGGGCCGACTTCAACGGCCGGCCGCTCGACTCCCGCCGACTCTCCCAGATGCTCGGGGAGTACGTCACCGCCGACGGCACCCCGGTCGCCTCCCGCAACACGCCGCCGATCTGCACGACGCATGGCAGCGCTACTGCCCCCCGCCCCCGGAAAGTCCGCTACCTCCGCTACCCGGGTGCGAGATCAGGAACGGCGAGGCGTTCGAAGACGCACCGTGGCACGCCCTCACGGGATGCCCGAGCATCACGAACTGCGTCACGCCCTCTATAGCTGGGCATTCAACTTCAAGCGCTGGACGGAGGCACCGCCGGAGGACGTACAGAAGGCTCTCGCTTGGATCGAGAAGCACGCCCTCCCGATGAGCACGCTGGACGATCCTCTGCTCATACGCAAAGTCCTGACCGCGTTCACGCTGCGGCTGGATGGGAAGCCGGCCGCACCCTCGACCGTGCGCCGCAAGCGCGCCATCTTCCGCAACGCCCTCGGCTTCGCGGTAGAGGCTCGCAGGCTGCCGAGCAATCCCCTGGCCCAAGTGCAGTGGGCCATCCCGGATGGGGCGAGCAGGTGGACCCCCGGAGCGTGGTCAACCCGCGTCAGGCCCGCAAGCTCCTGGATGCCGTCCGGGAGGAAAGCCAGCGGGGCGCGCACCTGCAAGCGTTCTTCGGCTGCCTGTATCACGCGGGTCTGCGCCCGGGTGAGGCTGTGTGGCTGCGGCGCTCGAACTGTGAGCTGCCGTTGAAGGGCTGGGGCGTGCTGAACCTGGACGGCTCGCGGCCGCGAGTAGGAAGCGCATGGACAGACTCGGGGAAGGCGCACGATGAGCGCGGGCTGAAGTGGCGACCACGCAAGGACGTGCGGCACGTCCCGATCCCACCGCCGTTCGTTGCGATGCTGCGGGCCCATATCGAGGCGTACGGCACGGCGCCGGACGGCCGACTGTTCCAGACTTCACGCGGCGGTCTGGTCCAGGAGAGCGGTTACGGCGAGGTGTGGCAGCGAGCCCGGAAGAAGGCGCTCACACCCGAACAGCAAGCGTCGCCAATGGCCGGCAGGCCGTATGGCCTGCGTCACGCTTGCGTGTCTCTCTGGCTGAACTCCGGGGTGGACCCGGTCGAGGTGGCCAAGCGCGCCGGGCACAGCGTCGCGGTGCTGCTCAGGGTCTACGCGAAGTGTCTGGACGGCACGGCGAGCCTGGCGAACGCCCGAATCGAGAAGGCACTGAAACAGTGGGAGTGAGCCGTTTCGCTGCCCCACGCCTGCCCCACAAGCAGTGGTCAGGAGGGGGACAAGGGTGAGACACAGTGGGACTTAGCCCACATTTCAGGCACACCCGCCACGGGCAACAGAGAAGGGTCCTTGATCTACGTTTCCGCAGATCAAGGACCCTTTATTCCCTGTGGCGGCGCCAGGGTTCGAACCTGGGTAGGCTGAGCCGGCAGATTTACAGTCTGCTCCCTTTGGCCACTCGGGCACACCGCCTGGGATGGTGCCGCCTCCGGGCTCCCGTGTGGGTGCTCCGTGGCGACGACGTAAACAATACCCGATGGGTGGGGGTGCTCCGCCACTCGGTTGATCAGCCCTTCGGACAGGGACGGTGGCTAGGCTTGCGGTCGCGGTCCACGGTGGGCCGCGAACGAAGTGGATCAGAGCCAAGGAGCCAACAGAAGATGGCCGACTCCAGTTTCGACATCGTCTCGAAGGTCGAGCGGCAGGAGGTCGACAACGCCCTCAACCAGGCCGCCAAGGAGATCTCGCAGCGCTACGACTTCAAGAACGTGGGCGCCTCGATCGCCTGGTCGGGCGAGAAGATCCTGATGCAGGCGAACTCGGAGGAGAGGGTCAAGGCGATCCTCGATGTCTTCGAGACCAAGCTGGTCAAGCGGAATATCTCGCTGAAGTCGCTGGACGCGGGCGAGCCGCAGCTGTCCGGCAAGGAGTACAAGATCTTCGCGTCCGTCGAGGAGGGCATCTCCCAGGACAACGCGAAGAAGGTCGCCAAGATCATCCGCGATGAGGGCCCCAAGGGCGTCAAGGCGCAGGTGCAGGGCGACGAGCTGCGGGTCAGTTCCAAGAACCGGGACGACCTGCAGGCTGTGATCGCGCTGCTGAAGGGCAAGGACTTCGAGTTCGCCCTGCAGTTCGTCAACTACCGCTGAGAGGTAGTTGACCGGAGCGCGTTAAAGGGGCAGGGCACACGGGTGGCTGGACCATCCCTGTGCCCTGCCCTTGTCGTTGCCGGGCCGCCGTCAGGCGTGGTGGGTCCACTTCTGGTTGGCGGCGCCGGTGCAGGTCCAGATCTGCAACCGGGTGCCGTTGGCGGAGTTGCCGCCGGTGACGTCGAGGCATTTGTTGGCGGCCGGGTTGACGATGTCCCCGGCCGAGGTGATGACCCACTGTTGGTTGGGGGCGGCGTTCTTGTTGCCGGACGTGTAGTACTGCCGCTCGTGGTTGTTGACGTTGTCGCCGGTCTCGGTCTGCCACTTCGACGAGTCGACCGCGCTGCCGGCCGAGCCGTTGAAGTCGTCCGTGAAGTTGGCGGTCACGCTGGCGGCCGCCGGGGCGGCCGCGGGCTGTGGGGCGCCCGCGGCCAGGGCGATGATCGGCGCCAGCGCCACGGTGGCGTACAGGATGCGGCGCAGCAGGGATATCCCGAAGGGGGTGCGTGGGGGCACGGGGCTCTGCCTTTCGGGGGTCGTGGGGGGACTGGTGGATGGACTGTGGATGGACTGGTGGAGGGACTAGCGGACGGTGAGGTCGGCGCTGTGTCCGCCGACAGTGATCGCGTACGTTCCCGAGCGCACGGCGCGCGGGCCGGCGCCGGTGATGTCGCCGGTGGTGACGGCGAGCCGGGAGAGCGGGAAGGACACGTTGACGGTGCGGGTCTCGCCGGCCTTCAGGTGGACGCGGGTATAGGCGGCGAGCTGCTTGGGCGGGGTGAGGACCGCGCCGACGGGCTGCATGGCGTACAACTGGACCACCATGTCTCCGTCGGTCTTGCCGGTGTTGGCGACCTGGACGGCGGCTTTGACGGTGCCGTTGCGGGACAGCGTGGCGTCGGAGAGGGTGACGCCCTTGACGTCGTAGGTGGTGTAGGAGAGGCCGGAGCCGAAGGCGAAGAGCGGGTCGTAGCCGGAGCTGGGGCCGCCGTTGGTGCCGGGGAGCTGCTGGTAGTACATGGGCTGGTCGCCGGTGCTCTTGGGCCAGGAGACCGGGAGGCGGCCGCTGGGGTTGGCGCGACCGAAGAGGACGTCGGCCACGGCGGTGCCGCCCTCGCTGCCGGGCAGCCAGGCCATCAGGAGCTGCTTGGCGTCGTCGGCGCTGCCCAGTACCAGGGGCCGGCTGGCGATGACGACGACGGCGACCGGCTTGCCGGTGGCCTGGAGCCGGTCGACCAGGGCCTGCTGGTCGGCGGACAGGGCCGGGGCCTCGCTGTCGTTGTTGCCCTCGGCGCCGGGCTTCTCGCCGACGACCACGATCGCGGCGTCGGCGTTCTGGGTCTTGGCCACGGCGTCGTCGGCGGTGGTGGCGAGGTCGGTGTGGTCGCCGCCGAGCAGCGCCTTCACGCCCTGGTAGACGGTGATGCCGGGGTCGGTCACGCCGTCGGGTATGCCCTGCCAGCCGATGGTCCAGCCACCGTCCTGGTCCGGCACGGAGTCGGCGGCCGGTCCGGCGACGACGACCTTGCCCAGGCCGGTGGAGAGCGGGAGCACGTTGTTGTCGTTGCGCAGCAGGGTCATCGACTCGGTCGCCGCCTTCACGGCGAGGTCCTTGTCGGTGCCTAGGACGGCGGCGTCGGCCTTGGTGGCGTCGACGTACGGGTGCTCGAAGAGGCCGAGCTGGAACTTGAGGGTGAGGACACGGGAGACGGCCTGGTTGAGGCGGGCCATGGAGACCTTGCCGTCGCGCACCTGCTGGGTGAGGCCGTCGATGTAGCCGTCGACGCTGCCGGGCGGCAGCATCGCGACGTCGACCCCGGCGTTCATGGCGATGCCGACGGCGTCGGCGTAGCTGCCGGCGATGTGGTAGGCGGTCTGCAGGTTCTGTACGTCGTTCCAGTCGCTGACGACGACGCCCTTGAAGCCCCACTGCTTACGGAGCACGTCGGTGAGCAGGTAGTGCGAGGAGTGGGCAGGGATGCCGTTGACCGCACCGGAGTTGACCATAACGGTCTGCGCGCCGGCGTCGACGGCGGTCTTGTAGGCGGGCAGGATCGTGTCCTGGAGGTAGCGCATGTCGAGCTGGGACGCCGTCCGGTCGTGCCCGTTCAGGGGCTGTGAGTAGCCCGCGAAGTGCTTGACGGTGGCGGCCACCTGGCCGCTGCTCTGGAGGCCCTTGATGTTGCTCGCGCCGAGTGACCCGGCGAGGTAGGGGTCCTCGGAGTACGTCTCGTAGTAGCGGCCCCAGCGGGTGTCGCGGGAGATGTCCAGCACCGGTGCGAAGTCCCAGGTCGGCCCGGTGGCGTTCACCGCGGCGGCGGTGGACTCACCCAGTTGCTCGGACAGCGCCGGGTCCCAGGTGGCGCCGAGGCCGAGTTGCTGCGGGAACTTGGTGGCGCCGACGACGTTGTTGTGGCCGTGCACCGCGTCGATGCCGTAGACGATGGGGATGTGCAGCCGCGAGTGGTCCAGGGCGTACTTCTGAACGGAGTTGACCATCTCGGCCCAGTCCTTGGGCGTGTTCTTGACCGGTCCTTCGCCGCCGCCGGACAGCACGGACCCGACGTGCTGATCGGCGAGGATGCGCTGCATGCAGGACGCGGTGAGTTCGCCGCCGGACCAGCCGCACTCGCCCTGCATCGTGACCACGGCCGGCTGGGCGGTCTGGCCGACCTTCTCCGCCAGGGTCATCCGGCTGACCAGGTCCGCGACCCGGCGGGCCACCGGGGCCCGGGAGTCCAGGTAGGTGGCGGTCTGCGGCTGGGCGGCGGGGGCCGGGACGGCGCCGAGGGCCAGCAGAGCGGTGGCTCCGGCCAGGACGGTCCGGCCGCGGCGGCCGAGGAGGCCCAGGGGTCTTTGGGGGCCTTGGGGGCTACGGGGGCCTTGGGCGCGGCGCGGGGCGAGGGGAAAGGACACGGCGATAGGCCTTTCGTCGGGTGTGGAGGTTCCTCTGTTCGTGGGCGTCGTTGGCCGTCATTGGGCATCACTGGGCGTCGCGAGAGGCAAGAGAGCGCTCTCTCAGGGCGCCGATGTATAGCCCCTGGTCGGCGACCGGGGGCAGGCACGGGATGGCGCGCGGTCGCTGCGGGCCTGATCGGGGCGCAGCGGACAGCGGGACGTGCGGCTCCAGAACTTTTACGCAGTGCCACCGAATCCTGCATTCGATGGCGCCACCCATTGACGCATCGTTGTTGAACATGCGTCAAGGGTCTGGATCGCGTTCAGAGCTTGTAGCGGTGGGCCGGCGGTGTCCCCTCCCCCGGCCCACCGTGACTACGCGCGGGAGAAGCCCCAGCGCAGATCGGCGTCTGTCACCTGCAGGCGCTGGCCGTCCAGTTCGGTACGGGCGGCGTGGGCGTAGTGCGCGGCGACGGCGGGGGTGAGAAGCCGGGACGGCAGTTCGCCGGCGCTGAAGGCGTCGAGCGCGTCGTGCAGGGTCGTGGCCACGAAGGGGGCCTCGGCGTCCTGGTAGGCGTTGCCGGTAAAAGGCGGCGGGGGCTTGAGGTCCTCTTCGATGCCGTGCTGGGCGGCGGCGAGAACAGCGGTGAGGGCGAGATAGGGGTTGGCATCCGCTCCGGGGAGGCGTACTTCCAGGTGGAGGCCGTCGCCGTGGCCGACGACGCGTACGGCGCAGGTGCGGTTGTCACGGCCCCAGGTGTAGCGGGTGGGGGCGAAGGTCTCGGGCGAGAACCGTTTGTAGGAGTTGACGGCAGGGGCGTAGAGCGGGGTCAGGACGGGTAGGCCGTCGAGCAGTCCGGCGATGACCTGGTGGGCGAGCGGAGTCAGATCGCCGTCCGGGTCCGCGAGGAGCGGGCCGCCGTCATCTCCCCAGAGGGACAGGTGGAGGTGGAGGCCATTGCCTACGCCCGTTTCCGGGGCCGCCATGAAGGTGGCGGAAAGTCCGGCCCGTTCGGCGATGTGTTTGGCTGCGTGCTTGAAAACCAGGTGGCCATCAGCGGCGGCGAACGCGTCGCCGTACGGGAAGGTGACCTCGACCTGGCCGGGGGCGGCCTCGGTCTTGATCGCCTCGACCGGCAGCCCGGCGCCGCTGAGGGCCGCCGCCAACTCACGGAGGTATTGGTCGACGGGGGCCGGGTGGTCGAGGGCGTAGTCAAGGTTGTCGGTGACGGCCGGCTTGAGCTTGCGGTAGCCGCGCTTGTGGGCCTGGGCATAGGTGCCCTGGTAGAGGATGTACTCGCTCTCGATGCCCGCCTTGACCTGGATACCCCTGGTCGCCAGCTCGTCGAGTCGGCGGCGCAGCATACGGCGCGGGGCCACTTCGACCGGTCGGCCGTCCTCACCGGTGGCGTCGCCGAGGAGCAGGACGGTACGGGGCATCCAGGGCAGCGCCCGCAGGGTCGCCAGGTCGGGCACGAGGCCCATGTCTCCGTAGCCGGTGGACCAGGAGACGAGGTCGTAGCCGTCCACCGGGTGCATGTCCATGTCGGTGGCCAGGAGGTACGTGCACACCTCGGCGCCCTCTGCGGCGACACGGTCGAGGAAGTGGCGGGCGCCGTAGCGCTTGCCCTTGAGCCGGCCCTGGAGGTCGGGCATGGCGAAAAGGACCGTGTCCACCTCGCCGTTGTCCACTTGGCGCCGCAGTTCTTCGAGCGTCATACGACGTCCTGGGCGAATTCGGCACGCTCGGTGGCGGAGCCGTAGACCGGGATGTTGTAGGAGCGGCGGCCACGGGTCAGCCACAGGGCGGTGGCCAGGAGCAGGACCGCGACGAGCGCGACGGAGGCGTAGTTGAAGGAGTTGACGGTGACCGGCGAGACCTGCGGCAGGCAGAAGAGCACGGTGACGAAGACGACCCAGGCCACGGCGGTCCAGCCGATGGGCTTGCTCCAGCGGCCGAGGCTCCAGGGGCCGGGGACGAAGTTGTCGCCGGCCCGCAGCCGCAGGTAGACGGGGATGGCGTAGGCGGGGGTGATGCCGATGACATTGATCGCGGTGACAGCGAAATACGCAGTAAGGGAGTACAGGGACGGCAGGGCCAGGACGAAGGCGACGCCGACCGAGAGCCAGACGGCATTGACCGGGGTGCGGGTCCGGGCGCTCAGGCGCCGCCAGGTCGGGGAGAAGGGAAGGGCGCCGTCGCGGGAGAACGCGAAGACCATACGGCTGGCGGAGGCGAGACCGGCGTTGGCGCAGAACAGCTGCGCGATGATCACGATGAGCAACAGCGCCTTCGCGCCGCCCTCACCGAGCGCGTCGAGGAAGATCTGCGCGGCCGGGACTCCGGTGGCGGAGCCGATGGTGCCCGCGTAGTTCTGGATCGCGAAGGTGAGGCCGGCGAGCAGGACGAATCCGGCCACCCACGACCACACGATGGAGTGGACTATGCCCTTGGCGGCGCTGACCTGCGCCTTTGTGGTCTCCTCCGACAGGTGGGCGGAGGCGTCATAGCCGGAGAAGGTGTACTGGGCGAGGAGCAGGCCGAGAGCGCCGACGTAGAGCGGGCTGGACCAGCCGGTGGTGTTGGCGAAGTGGCCGAAGACGAAGCTCGCGGACTGGTGGTGGGAGGGGACGATGATGAGCGCGCCGACGATCACGGCGACTCCCGCCAGGTGCCACCAGACGCTGATCGAGTTGAGGATGCTGACCAGGCGTACGCCGAACAGGTTGAGCGTGGCGAGCAGCAGCAGGATGACCGCGAAGATGCCCAGGGTCTTGGCCGGGGTGGGGGTGAAGCCCCACTGGAGGTTGAGCCAGGCCCCGGTGAACAGCGCCGTCCCATAGCAGCCGCCGGCCTCCCCGCCCAGCAGGCCGAGCAGGTTGAACCAGCCCGTGTAGTAGCCCCAGCGCGGACCACCGAGCTTGCTCGCCATGAAGTAGAGGGCGCCGGAGGTCGGGTAGGCGCTGGTGACCTCGGCCAGTGCGCAGCCGAGCAGCAGCACCATGAGGCCGACGCCGAACCAGCCCCAGAGCATGACGGCGGGGCCACCTGTCATGAGGCCGAAGCCGTAGAGGGTCATGCCGCCGGAGAGGATGGATATGACCGAGAAGCTGATCGCGAAGTTGCCGAACGGGCCCATGCGGCGAGACAGTTCGGGCTGATAGCCGAGACGCCGCAGCATCGCCTCGTCGCTCAGGCCGGGGGATTCGGCAGCATGGGGGGACTTGGGGAAGGACACGGAGAAGCCTCCGGTGATGGGGGGTGGGGGCGTGGGGGAAGAGAGCGTTGGGCGGATCAGTGACGGGCCGGAGGCGCCCGGCCGGGTCCTGGACGGATGGTCATCGACGCGAACCGCCGCCCAGGAAGTAGCGTCCGGCGCGCAGGAATTCCTCTTCCCAGTGCTGCGGCGAGTCGGCGATGTCCTGCCAGGGCGCGGGCGTCGCGTGCGGGCCGATGGCCTCGAAGACCTCGGTCCCGCCGTCGAAGCCGCCCGCGTACAGGGCATGGCCGAGGTGGTTGAGGTCAACGGGCGAGCGAAGCGAGATGGGGGTCCTCCCCCTGGCTTCGCCGGTGGGGGTGCCCCCCCTGGCCGAAGGCTGGGGGAGCGTGGCGGGGGCTGAGTGGCGGAACCAGTCGTCCAGGGCACGGCTGGTGTAGTGGGTGACCTGCTCGCTGATCCAGTAGAGGGCGAGCCCGCTGGTCGCGCCGCTGGCGCGGCGGGAGCGGTAGTCCTCGGCGTACGCGTAGAGCGGGAGCACGAGCAGCGGCGAGCCCAGCGGCGCCCAGGACGCCACCCACCGTACGTAGTCGAAGGCGTTGATCTTGCGGGCGTAGAACACCTGGAGCATGCGGTGCCAGGCCTCGCGGTTGTACGGATCGCGTTTGTAGACCTCTTCGAGCAGGCCCCACGGGCCGGTCGGTAACAGGCCTTCCGGGGGCGGCACCCGGTGCTCGGGGAGGTGCTGGCCCATGTCGACCAGGGCGAGGGAGAGCAGGCAGACCCACGGCACCGGGTCCTCGAGGGCGAACTGGGTGGCGTCCTGGGAGACCATCCTGGCCCGGGCGGCGAGGCGTTCGGCGTCGGGCTGCCGGGTGCGGTGGGCGTACAGGGCGCGCTGTACCGCGACCCTGGCCTCCATCACCACGGCGTCGGCGCAGGAGGGCTCCTCGGTCAGCCAGGCGGCGATCGCGTCGGTCCTGGCGGCGGCCACGGCCAGGACCTGGGTCCGGGCGGTGCGCAGCTCCCAGTTCTCGCCGGTGCGGGTGAGCAACTCCTGGGTCTCACGCCAGCGGCCCGCGCGTAAGTCCTCCAGGGCCAGCCGAAGCTCGTCGTCGAATCCGGCCGGGTGGTAGTGCGGTTGGTACTCACCGGCGGACATCAGGTCGCTCCCCTAGGACGATTGCTTCCTTGTGAGCCGGCGTACTCCGTGGTTACGGGAAGGGTTTGCTCGACTCCTCTGTGTAGATCGTGGCGGACACTACCATCGCTTCCGAGAACATGGGAGGTTCTCCGGAATCACATTCGAGGAATTCCGATTTTCCCACCGGTAAGCAATGAGCCAGCAATCTGTCCGCAATGAACGCGGCGCCGCCGGGGGGAGTTGGCGACGCCGCGTTTGTCCGGGGAAATCACAGTGAAGCGGAGACGTATTTCTTTCCAGCGGTGTTCTCGACGAGTACGGATGCCACGTCGCCGGGCGCCATGGCGGCCGAGCCGTCCAGGTTGGCGGCCTTGCCGTGGCCGTTGTCGGCGCCGACGACCCAGCTGCCGGCGACCTCCCTGCTGCCGTCCTTGGCGACGACGACCAGATGGCACCGCTCACCTGCCGGGATGCCCGTGACGGAGGCGTTGACCCGGACCCAGTCGGCGGCCGCAGTGACCTGCACCGTCAGGCCGGCCTTGGTGACCGGGTCGGTGGCCGAGCCGTCCATGACGCCGGACGGCGCCGTGGACACCGAGGTCGTGGGCAGGGCCTGCGGGGGTCCGGATTCGCCGTTCTGGCCGATGAGCACACCGCCGTAGAGCAGGACCCCTGCGGCGGCCGCGGCCACGGCGCCGATGGCGGCCTACCGGCGCCGGTCACGGCCGGAGCGCTCGGCGCGCGCTTGCCGCAGGGTGCGCTGAAGCAGCAGGTCGCCGCCCTCGGGCGGTCCGTCGATGAAGGCCTCGGGCGGCACCTCGCCCAGCGCCTGCTCCATCTCGCGCAGCTCGGCCAGTTCGCCACGGCACGGGTCGCAGGATGCGATGCGCTCGTCGACCTCCCTCATCTCCTGCTCGCCAAGGACGCCGAGGACGTAGGCGGTGAGCTGTTCGCTGTCGTGACGCTCGCTGTCATGCTGCGTCGTACTCATGCCGCCACCTCCCGCAGTGCGACCGGTTTCTGCGTGTTCGCATTCTTATTCGCGTAGAGCTCTCTTAAAGTCTTGAGAGCGTAGTGTGACCGGGATTTCACGGTTCCCGGTGGTATTCCGAGTTTCTTCGCGGCTTCGGCGAATCTCTGGCCCCGGAAGTAGATTTCGAGCAGCACATCTCGGCGATCCGGGAAAAGTCGGTCCAAAGCCTCCATTGCGACCATCGAATCCACGACCTGCTGCGCGTGGTCCTCCTGCACGGGCGGCGTCGTGGGCGACTCGGGGACCTCCACGGGCCGGGCGGACTTCGCCCGGTAGCGGTCGGTGATGAGGTTCCGGGCCACGGTGAGCAGCCAGCCGCGCACTGACCCCCTTGCCGTTGACCAGCGCCTCGGGATGGCGCCAGGCCCTGATCAGGGTCTCCTGCACGACGTCCTCGGCCGCCCCCGGTCGCCGGTGAGCCGGGGCGCGTACGCCAGCAGCGCGGCGCCGTGTTCCTCGTAGAGCGATTGGATCAGCGCCTCGCCACTCGTGCTTTGCCGAGTGCGGGACCACAATGCCGCCATCCACCGACTCCGTCCTCTTCGTGTTCCCCACGTACACGGGCCGGGAGGGCGGGCGGTTCACAGCGGTCAGTTGTGACCTGCGTCACGCAGGGACGATCTCCCGGCCCAGGGGGACGAGGGAGATCGGGACCATCTTGAAGTTGGCGATGCCGAAGGGGATCCCGATGATCGTCAGACAGAAGCCGATGCCCGCGACGATGTGGCCGATGGCGAGCCAGATACCGGCGAGAACCAGCCAGATGATGTTGCCCACGAAGGAGGCCGCCCCGGCGTCGGGGCGCTCGACCGTCGTACGGCCGAAGGGCCACAGGACGTAGTTGGCGATCCGGAAGGAGGCGATGCCCCAGGGGATGGTGATGATGAAGACGAACATCAGCAGCCCGAGCAGGGCGTAGCCGATGGCCATCCACAGTCCCCAGACGATCAGCCAGATGATGTTGAGCAGAGTCCTCATCGGTGGCCTGCCATTTCTTCCAGCCGGGCGATGCGCTCGGCCATGGGCGGGTGGGTCGAGAAGAGCTTCGACGCGTCGCCAGGACGGAACGGATTGGCGATCATCAGGTGGCTGGTGGTCTCCAGGCGCGGCTCGGGCGGGAGCGGGAGCTGTTTGGTGCCCACGTCGAGCTTGCGGAGCGCGCTGGCGAGGGCAAGGGGGTCGCCGGTGAGGCGGGCACCGGAGGCATCGGCCTCGAACTCACGGGAGCGGCTGACGGCGAGCTGGATGAGGCTGGCGGCGAGCGGGCCGAGGATCATCATCAGCAGCATGCCCAGCAGGCCGGGGCCGTCGTCGTCATCGGAGCGGCCGATGGGAATGAGCCAGGCGAAGTTGACCAGAAACACGATCACGGAGGCCAGGGCGGCCGCGACGGAGGAGATGAGGATGTCGCGGTTGTAGACGTGACTCAGCTCATGGCCGAGGACCCCGCGCAGCTCACGCTCGTCGAGGATGCGCAGGATGCCCTCGGTGCAGCAGACCGCCGCGTTGCGCGGATTGCGGCCGGTGGCGAAGGCGTTCGGGGCCGGGGTCGGGGAGATGTAGAGGCGGGGCATGGGCTGGCGCGCGGCGGTGGACAGCTCGCGGACCATGCGGTAGAGGCCGGGGGCCTCGAACTCGCTGACCGGGCGGGCACGCATCGCGCGTAGCGCCAGCTTGTCACTGTTCCAGTACGCGTACGCATTGGTGCCCAGGGCGACGACGAGCGCGACGATCAGTCCTGTACGGCCGAAGAAGCTGCCGATGAGCAGGATGAGCGCCGACAGTCCACCAAGGAGCGCGGCGGTCTTCAGCCCGTTGTGCCGGCGGTGCACGGTGCGTCCTCCTAGGTTCTCCGCTGAAATCAGCGTCGGGAGATCTCTCTCCATCAGGAGAACCTCCCGTAGGGGGCAACGCCACCGGAAAGGTGTTAGTTCCCTTGTGCACCGGTCACAGCAGGCCTCCGGAGGCGAAGCGCAGGACGAGCTGGGGAGCACCGGACAGGGCGATCCCGAGGACCGCGCTGAGGGCGATGGCCGCCGTGAGGGAGGTGGGCGAGCGAAGCGAGGCGGAGGTCCTCCCCCTGGCTTCGCCGGTGGGGGTACTCCCGGCGAAGTCAGGGGGAGGACCCCCACCGGCCGAAGGCTGGGGGAGAGTGACGGCCGGTGCCGGTGCCTCCGCGCCTTCCGGCTTCGCGAAGAGCAGGGCCGTCCAGCGGAGGTAGTAGACCAGCGCCACGACGACGTTCAGCGCCATGATGACGGCCAGCCATCCCAGCCCCGCGTGCACGGCCGAGGAGAAGACCGCGACCTTGGCGAACAGCCCGATGATGCCCGGCGGCAGCCCGGCCAGGCAGAGCAGGAAAAAGGCCATGGAGAGGGCCGCCAGGGGGCGCCGCGCGTACAGCCCCCGGTAGTCCGTGAGGCGGTTGTCGGGGGCGCTGCGGGCCACGAGGGCGACGACGGCGAAGGCGCCGAGGTTCACGGCGCCGTACATCAGCGCGTACGCGATCGTGGTGCCGATCTCGTCGGTACCCGCGTACGCGGCGGCGGCGACCGGGACCAGGAGGTAGCCGGCCTGGCCGATGGAGGACCAGGCGAGCAGGCGTACGGCGCTGCGCGAGGCGTCGGGGCGCTGCCGGAGGGCGGCCGCGTTGCCGACGGTCATGGTGAGGGCGGCCAGGACGGCGACGGCGGGACCCCAGACATCCGCGTACGGCTTGAGGGCGACGACGGTGATCAGGATCAGGCCGGAGAAGCCGGCCGCCTTGCCGACGACGGACAGGTACGCGGCGATGGGCAGCGGCGCGCCGGTGTAGGTGTCGGGCACCCAGAAGTGGAAGGGCGCGACGGCGAGCTTGAAGGCGAAGCCGACGATGGTGAGGGCGGCGCCCGCCTTGGCGAGGGTGGCCAGTTGGGGGTCGACGCCGGTGAGGCCGTGGGCCAGGGCGGTGAGGTGCAGGGTGCCGGTGGCCGCGTACAGGAAACTGACGCCGAGCAGGGTGACGGCGGTGGCGGCGACCGAGGAGAGGAAGAACTTCAGCGCGGCCTCGCTGGAGAGCCGGTCGCCGCGCTTGATGCCGACCAGGGCGAAGGCGGGCAGGCTGGCGACCTCGAGGGCGATGATCAGCGTCGCGAGGTCACGGGAGGCGGGCAGTAGGGCGGCGCCGGAGGCGGAGGACAGCAGCAGGAACCAGTACTCCCCCGCCGGGAGTTCGTCCATGATGTGGATGGACAGCAGGGCGGTGAGCAGCGCGCCGCCAATCACCAGGAGCTGGATGACGAGCGTGAAGTGGTCGGCCACGTAGGAGCAGTCGCCGCCGGCGGTGGTGAGGCAGAAGGTGCTGCGGTCGTGATCCAGGAGCGGGATCAGGCTCAGCCCGGCGAGAACCAGGCCGCCCACGGTGAGCCATCCGAGCAGCGGCTTGCGCGCCTCGCTGACGAAGAGGTCGGCGACCAGCACGATCAGCGCCAGGGCGGCCGCGATGACCGGTGGCGCGATCGCGATCCAGTCGACGGACTGGACGAGGGTACCCATCAGCTGCCTCCGAGGAGGGTACGCACGGCCGGGTCGGTCAGGCCGAGGAGGAGTGCGGGCCAGAGCCCGGCGATGACGGTGAGGGCGACCAACGGGGTCCAGGCCGCGAATTCGTAGGTCTGGACGTCCGCGAGGACCGGCTCGGTCGCTTCGGCGGTGCTGCGCTCGCCCATGCAGACCCGGCGTACGACGACCAGGAGGTACGCGGCGGTGAGCAGCGTGCCGAAGGCCGCGATGGCGGTGAAGGTCAGATACGCGCCCCGGTGCAGCCCCACGGCCGGCTTGAAGGCGCCGAACATGGCCAGCATCTCGCCCCAGAAGCCCGCCAGGCCCGGCAGCCCGAGCGAGGCGACCGCGCCGAAGGCCAGCAGGCCGCCCAGGCGCGGGGCCCGGCCGTAGAGGGCAGCGCCGGTCTGGCCGGCGAGGCGGTCGAGGTCGGTGGAGCCGTACCGGTCCTTGAGCGAGCCGACCAGGAAGAAGAGCAGGCCGGTGATGAGGCCGTGCGCGATGTTGGCGAACAGCGCCCCGTTGACGCCGGTCGGGGTCAGGGTCGCGATGCCGAGCAGCACGAAGCCCATGTGGCCGACCGAGCTGTACGCGATGAGCCGCTTGAGGTCGCCGCCGGTGCCCTGCCTCGCGAGGGCCAGGCAGGCGAGGGACCCGTAGATGATGCCGATGACGGCGAAGGCGGCCAGGTAGGGCGCGTACGTCCGGGTCGCCTCGGGGGTGATGGGGAGAAGGATCCGTACGAAACCGTACGTGCCCATCTTGAGCAGGACGCCCGCCAGGAGGACCGAGCCGACGGTGGGCGCCGAGGTGTGGGCGTCCGGGAGCCAGCTGTGGAGCGGCCACATCGGGGCCTTGACGGCGAGGCCGAGGCCAATGGCGAGGGCGGCGATCAGTTGCGTGGTGTGACTGAGGTGCGACCCGTTGTCAGTGGCGAGTGCCACCATGTCGAATGTGCCCGCCTTGATCCCGATCAGGAGCAGGCCGAGCAGCATGACCACGGAGCCGAGGAGCGTGTAGAGGATGAAGCGGAGGGCGGACTTCTCCCGGCCTTCGCCGCCCCAGCGGGCGATGAGGAAGTACATCGGGATGAGGACCAGCTCGAAGGCCAGGAAGAAGAGGATCAGGTCGAGCACCGCGAAGGTCGCGAGCGTGCCGGACTCGAGGACGAGGATGAGCGCGACGAAGGCCTTGGGGGACGGGCCCGCGGGCATTTTGAAGTAGCTGTAGACCGCGCAGAGGAAGGTCAGCAGCGCGGTCAGCACGAGGAGGGGGAGGCTGATGCCGTCAATGCCGAGGTGGATGCGGATGCCGAGCGCCGGGATCCAGCTGATGTCGGTGCTTGCCTGCATCTTCGCGGGGTGGTCGTGGTCGAAGCCGGCCGCGAGTGCGATGGACAGGGCGAGCACGACGCCGGAGACGGTCACGCCGTGCCGGAGCACGGCCTGGTCGGGGCTCTTGCCCCGCAGGCCGGGCGGGGGCGGGAGCAGGGCCCCCACCGCGCCGAGCAGCGGCAGGACGACGACGGCCGCGAGCAGGTACTGGAGGACGGTGTCGTTCACGGCTCACGCTCCGACGGCTACGAGGACGGCGAGTACGACGGAGCCGGCCAGCAGCACGCTGAGATAGGTCTGCACATTGCCGGTCTGTGCCCTGCGCACGGCAGCGCCGAGCAGGCGGGGCGCCGCGCCCGTGCCGCTTACGTAGGTCTCGATGACCTCGCGGTCCAGGAAGCGCACCAGGCCCGCGGCGGCCAGCACGGGGCGTACGAAGAGCGCCGCGTAGAGGGCGTCAAGGTGGAAGCCGTGGGCGGCGTGGCGGTGCAGCGGGCCGAGAAGCAGGCGTCCGGGGTCGCCGGGGTCCTCGGCGGCGGCGATGTCGCCGTAGACCTTGGCGTGGGTGTCGATGGCCGTCTCCTCGACGAGGGCGGGTTCGAGGTCTTGCGGCGGTGCCGCGACCACGGCTCCGATGGGCACGCGGCGGCGGGTGGCCGTCGCCTGCCAGGCGCCGTACATGGCGAGGATGCCGACGAGGGCGAGGCCGATGCCGAGGACAGAGGTGGTGAGGGTCGGGCTGAGCGCCTCGCCGTCGAACCACTGGGGGAGGTCGAAGACCCTGGGCAGGAGGGAGATCATGCCGAAGCCGATGGTCGGGATGGCCAGCACCCAGAGCACGGCGTTCATGACGACCGGCTCCCGCCCGTGGTCGGCGACGGTCGCGCCCTGGCCCCGGAAGGCGAGGAGGAACAGGCGGGTGGCGTAGCCGGCCGTGAGGACGGCGGTGACCAGGCCCGCGACCAGGACCGTCCAGCCGACGGCGGCCGGGATGTGGGCGGTGTGGCCACCGGCAGCGTGCTCGGCGGCACGGAGCACGGACTCCTTGGAGAAGAAGCCGGAGAAGGGCGGCAGCGCGGCGAGGGCGGCCAGCGCGATGCCCATCGTCCACATCGCGTCGGGGATGCGCTTGCCCAGGTCGCCCATGCGGGACATGGCGGCCAGCGAGTTGGTGCCTGCGGAGTGGATGACCACGCCGGCCCCGAGGAAGAGCAGCGCCTTGAAGGCGCCGTGCGAGAGGAGGTGGAAGACGGCGGCGCTGCGGTCGCCGACGGCGAGCGCGCCGGCCATGTAGCCGAGCTGGCCGATCGTCGAATAGGCCAGCACCCGCTTGATGTCGTCCTGGGCGAGCGCGGCGAGCCCCGAGCCGATCATGGTGATCGCCGCCATGGCGGCGAGGACGGCCATCGCGGCGGAGGAGGTCTCGAAGACCGGCAGCAGCCGGGCGACGAAGTAGATGCCGGCCGCGACCATCGTGGCGGCGTGGATCAGCGCGGACACCGGAGTCGGGCCCGCCATCGCGTCCGGCAGCCAGGTGTGCAGCGGGAACTGCGCGGACTTGCCGGCGACTCCGGCGAGCAGCAGCAGTGCGATCAGGGTGGGGTGGTGCAGCTCGCCGTGGGTGGCGGCGGTCAGGATGCCGTTGATCCGGAACGTTCCGGCATCGGTGGCGAGCGCGAACAGGCCGATCAGGAAGGGGACATCGCCGAGCTTGGTGACCAGGAAGGCCTTGATCGAGGCGGAGCGGGCGGCCTCGGTCTCCCAGTAGTGCCCGACCAGGAAGTACGAGCAGATGCCCATGACCTCCCAGCCGACCAGCAGCACCATCAGGTCGCCGGAGTAGACGACCAGGAACATGGCGGCGGTGAAGAGGGAGACCAGCGCGGAGTAGGAGACATACCGCGGGTCGTCGCGCAGATAGCCCGTCGAGTACAGCTGCACGCAGGTCGCGACCAGGCCGACCAGGACGGCGATGAGGACCGCGAAGCCGTCGAGGTGCAGGGCGAGGTCGATCGGCACCGAGCCGGTCGGGGTGAGCCGGTGGGCGGCGTCGGTGGCCGGTCCGCTGCCCTGCCGTGCGGCGACGATCGCCGCGAGCACGAAGGCGGCGGCGGTCGGCAGCACGGCGACCGGCTGGGCGAAGCCGGGGGCGCGCTTGCCGAGGAAGAGGGCGGCGGCCGCGCCGAGGAACGGAAGAAGGGGGACGAGGACGGCCAGGGTCGTCACGGTCACGCTGCGGCCTCTGCCTTCTCTTCGGGTGCAGCCACTACGGAGGGATCGTCGGAGTCGGCGAGGTCGGTGAGCCGGTCGACGTCGGAGGTGCCACGGTTGCGGTACACGAGCAGGACGATCGCCAGGCCGATGCCGATCTCGGCGGCGGCCACGACGATGACGAACAGCGTGAGCGCCTGGCCGGCGTGGAGCCTGTCGCGGAGCCAGACGTCGAAGGCGACCAGGTTGAGGTTGACCGCGTTCAGCATCACTTCGAGCGACATCAGCACGAGGATCGCGTTGCGCCGGGCGAGTACGCCGTACAGCCCCACGGAGAACAGGAGGGCGGACAGCACGGCGGGATAGACGAGATGCATCAGCGCGCTCCGTTCTTCCGGTCGGTCCTGCGGGAGAGCACGATCGCGCCGACCAGCGCGGCCAGGAGCAGGACGGACAGCGCCTCGAAGGGCAGCACCCAGTGCTGGAAGAGGATCTGCCCGGTGACCTTGGTGGAGCCCTGGACGGCCCCGTCGAGGTTGATCCAGGTCGCCCGGAAGGCGTCCACGACCACCCACACGAGGGTGGTCGCCGAGGCCACGGCCACCACGAGCGCGGCCCAGCGGTTGCCCGAATCGGCGTCCGGGGAGCGGCCGATGGGGGCCTTGGTGAGCATCAGCCCGAACAGCAGGAGGACGACCACGGACCCCACGTAGATCAGCACCTGCACCCAGGCGATGAACTCGGCGGTGAGGAGCAGGTATTCGACGGCGAGCCCGCCGAGCGTGACCACCAGCCACAGCGCGGCGTGCACGAGCTGCTTGGTGCTCACCGTGACGAGCGCCGCGCCGACGGTCGCGATGCCGACCAGGACGAAGGCGATCTCGACGCCGGTCGGGGACAGGAAGCCGGAGGGTGCGGCTGCGAGGCTCATGCGTCGCCCTCCTGAGCCCGCGCGGCGGCCACCTTCTCCGCCGACTTCTGCGCTGCCGCCAGCTCCTTGGGCTCCTCGGCGCCGGGGTCCAGCGGCGGCGGGGCCGGCACCGTCCACATCCAGTCGCGGAGCTTGTCGCGCTCATGTGTCAGTTCGAGGATGTCGGTCTCCGCGTACTCGAACTCCGGGGACCAGAAGAGGGCGTCGAAGGGACACACCTCGATGCAGATCCCGCAGTACATGCAGAGCGAGAAGTCGATCGCGAAGCGGTCCAGCACATTGCGGCTGCGCTCGCGGCCGCCGGGGGCCACGGCGGGCATCGTCTCCTTGTGGGAGTCGATGTAGATGCACCAGTCGGGGCATTCGCGGGCGCACAGCATGCACACCGTGCAGTTCTCCTCGAACAGCGCGATGACGCCACGGCTGCGCGGGGGCAGTTCGGGCTGCAGGTCCGGGTACTGCGCGGTGACCGAGCGGCGGGTCATCGTCCGCAGGGTGACGGCGAGGCCCTTGGCCAGGCCGGAGCCGGGCAGCTTCTTCTTGTCTTGAGCCATTACGAGATCACCACCTTGACGACGCCGGTGAGCGCGATCTGGGCCAGGGCGAGCGGGATGAGGCCCGTCCAGGCAAGCTTCTGGAGCTGGTCCTCACGCATGCGGGGGTAGGTCACCCGCAGCCAGATGACGATGAAGGCGAGGACGAAGGTCTTGATCAGCGTCCACAGCCAGCCCACGCTGTCGGACCAGGGCCCGTGCCACCCTCCGAGGAAGAGGACGGTCGTCAGGGCGCAGAGCACGACGATGCCCGCGTACTCGGCGAGCAGGAACAGCGCGAAGCGCAGGCCCGTGTACTCGGTGTACGCCCCGAAGATGATCTCGGAGTCGGCCACCGGCATGTCGAACGGCGGCCGCTGCAGCTCGGCGAGGCCCGCCGTGAAGAAGACCACCGCGCCGATGATCTGCCACGGCGTCCACCACCAGTGGTACGCCTCCACGATCCCCGGCAGCGAGAGCGTGCCCGCCGCCATCGCGACCGAGGCGGCGGCCAGCAGCATCGGCAGCTCGTACGCCATCAGCTGCGCGGCGGTACGGAGGCCGCCGAGCAGGGAGAACTTGTTGGCCGAGGCCCAGCCCGCCATGAGCGAGCCCAGCACCCCCACGCCCATCACGGCGAGCACGAAGAACAGGCCCGCGTCGATGGCCTGCCCCACGAAGCCGTGCGGGCCGACCGGGATCGCGATCAGGACCAGGAGGTAGGGGAGAAGGGCCACCGCGGGCGCGAGCTGGAAGATCCTGCGGTCGGCGTTGGCCGGGACCACGTCCTCCTTCTGCGCGAACTTCACGCCGTCGGCGACCAGCTGCGCCCAGCCGTGGAAGCCGCCCGCGTACATCGGGCCGAGCCGGCCCTGCATGTGGGCCATGACCTTGTGCTCGGTCTGGCCGACGACCAGCGGGAAGGTCAGGAAGACGACGAGTACGGCGACGAGCCGCAGGGCGACGTCGAGGACATCGTTCACGCGTTCTCGCCTCCTTCGTCAGCGGCGGGCTTCGCCGGCTCCCACGGGGTGTCCGGGGTGCGCTTGGCGGGCTCGGCCTGGGGCTCGGCGGCCTGGCTTGCGGAGCCCTCGCTCACGCTCCGGGCGCGGCGGGCCGGGGCCTCTCCCGCGGCTCGCGGCGGCCGGGCCGCGCGGGCG
>NZ_RJVR01000314.1 GCF_003999195.1 Streptomyces soli | reverse complement strand
CCTCAAAACCCACACCACTTACGACGAAGCGACCGCCTGGTCGCACCACGCCCAACCCCATGCCGCTTGACACCCAACGACATGGGGTGTCTGACCCGTTCCCGCCTTGTCGCCTGCGCCGGGCTTCTCCCACCCGTGGGGCTTCCCACCGTCGGCGTCCGCGGGCCTGCCGCGCCTGCGGCGGCCTCGTCAGCCCGCCGCAGGCGCGAACTCCGGCGCGCACCCAGCACTGACTACGCCGGAGGCAGAAGCTTCTTCTGCGGCTTCCCCATCGCGTTCCGCGGAAGCTCGTCGATGAAGCGCACCTGTCGTGGCCGCTTGTGTACCGAGAGGTGGCCCGCGACGAAATCGATGAGCTGGGCCTCACTCACCCCGTCGGCGACGACGTAGGCCACGATCTGCTGCCCGAGGTCGGGATGGGGCGCGCCGACGACCGCTGCTTCGCGGACGGCGGGGTGGTCGAGGAGCGCGTTCTCGACCTCGCCGGCGCCGATGCGGTAGCCGCCGGACTTGATGAGGTCGGTCGAGGCGCGTCCCACGATCCGGTGCATGTCGTCCGGCTCGATGACGGCCATGTCGCCGGTCCGGAACCAGCCGTCGGCCGCGTACGAAGCGGCGGTGGCCTCCGGCCGCCCCAGGTAGCCGTCGAAGAGGGTCGCCGCCTTGACTTGGAGCTCCCCCACGGACGCGCCGTCGCGGGCGACCAGCTCGCCGTCCTCCCCCACCAGCCGGGTCGCGACGCCGTCGATCGGCAGGCCGACGGACCCGGGCCGGCGTTCACCATCGGCCCGGGTACTCACGGTGATGAGGCTCTCGGTCATCCCGTAACGCTCGACCGGCCGCTGACCGGTGAGCGCCTCCAGGTCGCGGAAGACCGGCGCCGGAAGAGGGGCGCTGCCGGACACGAGCAGCCGCGCGTTCCCCAGGGCGCGTGCGGCGGAGGGATCCTGGGCGACCCGGCCCCAGACCGTCGGCACGCCGAAGTAGAGGGAGCCGCCGGCCGCCGCGTACGCCTCCGGGGTGGGGCGACCCGTATGGATGAGGCGGCTGCCGACCCGCAGAGCGCCGAGGGCGCCGAGCACGAGGCCGTGCACATGGAAGAGCGGAAGTCCGTGGACGAGCACGTCGTCGGCCGTCCAGTCCCAGGCGGCGGCCAGGCCGTCGAGGTCGGCGGCGATGGCCCGGCGGGACAGCACGACGCCCTTGGGGGCGCCGGTGGTTCCGGAGGTGTAGAGGACGAGGGCGGCCGCGTCGTCGGCCGTTTCGGCGCCCTGCCAGTCGGCGCGCTCGCCGAAGTCGACCGGGGGCAGGAGCTGCGCGCCGGAGTCGCGGAGGATGTGGTCGCGCTCTGCGGGCCCGGCGTCCGGCGGCACCGGCACGACGGGCACACCGGCGAGCAGGCCGCCCACCACGGCGGCGAGGGTCTCCAGGCTCGCCGTGGCGTGCACGGCGACGGCCGGGGCACCGCCGATGCGCGCGGCGACGGCGCCGGCCGCGCCGAGCAGGTCCTCGCGGGAGCAGGACCGGCCGGCGACGGTGACAGCGTCACCGGTGTCGGCCGAGGCCGAGGCCGTGGCCGTGAGGGCGGGCAGCAGGTGCATTGTTCGGCTCCAAGGTCAGCGGGCCAGCGCACCGTCGACTCTACGCACCGACTCCTCCCCGGGGAGGGGGCTGGCCCCTGACACGGTTAGGGGGTTTACCCCAGTGTCAAGCTGCGCCCGGCTCCGTACGGTGTCGTCCATGGACGCCCGCGACCAAGAGCTCAAGAAGGAACTCGCCGCCACCATCCAGGTGCGCAAGGATTTGGGCGAGGAGTACGAGTCCGCGCTGGTCGACTCCTTCATGGAGAAGATCGACCAACGCCTCGACAGCCACGTCGAGCGTCGCGTGCGCCGCGAACTCGCCCAGCACCAGACCTCGTTCGCCCGGGCCGGCCGCCAGGTCGCCCCCGGTCCCGGCCCTGGGGGCGGCGGCGGAGGGGGCCGCTTCGCCGCGCGCTACGGCATGGCCGGCTTCTCCCTCATCTTCGCGATCCCGCTGTCCGCGATCGGCGCCGCGAACGCCGGACTGGCCGGACTGCTCGTCACCTGGACCGGCATCGTCGGGGTCAACGTGGCCCAGTCCGTGGGCGCGTTCGTCGCCGAGCGCAACCTCGACCGGCGCCGCCACCCCAAGGATGACGACGCCTGGGAGGGCTGAGGGCCGCGGCCTACGGCTCCGCCGGGGCAGCCGTCTCGACGCCGACCGGCTCGCCGCCGGGGAGACGCCGACGGCGACGCCGCATGAGCAGAGCCCAGCGGCCCCGGGGCCCGGAGAGCGTGCCGGCCGCGGCGGCGACCTCCGTACCGCCCTCACCCGCGGCTTCGGCAGCGGCCTGGGCGACGGGGAGAACACCCTCGCCACGCCGGGCGTCGGGGCGGTCCTCCTCGGGCCAGAGGCCGAGGGCGGCGCAGAGCGTGGGGAGCATGGCCATCGCGGCGGTGGCGTAGCCCTCCGCCGAGGGGTGGTAGTTGTCCGGGCCGAACATCTCACGCGGCCGGGACTCGAACTCGGGTCCGAGCAGGTCCCCCAGCGACACCGTACGGCCGCCGACGCCGACCACCCCGATGGTCTGGGCGGCCGCCAGCTGACGGCTCAGCCGCCGGGCGACCCAGCGCAGCGGCTGGTAGACCGGCTCGACGCTGCCAAGGTCGGGACAGGTGCCGACGATGACCTCGCTGCCGGCCTCACGCAGCCTGCGTACAGCGTCGGAGAGAAAGCGTACGGACTTCGCGGGCGGCATCCGCCGGGTCACGTCATTCGCGCCGATCATGATGACGCAGACGTCCGGGACGGGCACCTCCTCCCCCGGCGCGCCGTCGCCGTCGCCGTCCAGCAGCTGCGTGACCTGGCGGGCCAGGTCGTCGGACATCGCGCCGGGGTTCGCCACGTTGATCAGCTTGACCGGCCGCTCCGCGACCGCCGCCAGCCCGGAGGCCAGCAAGGCGCCGGGGGTCTCACGGGCCCGGTGGACACCCTGGCCCGCGGCGGTGGAATCACCCAGAAAGCCCAGGACAAGCGGCGGCTCCCCGGGGGGCTGATAGGGGAGCTGGGCGAATACGGAGCCATAGCGGCCGTCGGCGCGCGGCGGGACGGCGTCTGAGCCGCCGACTGTCCGTCTGGCCAGTGCCACCTCGGTGAGCAGCAGGCCGACTGCGGCGCCACCCACCAGGCCGATTCCACCGCCGCCGTACGCGGCGGCCCGTGCGATACGCCGTGCGACCCGGGCCCTCGACATGCTCGCGTCCACCTCCCGTTACGAGGTGCGGACCAATGACGGCGGCCCGCACCCTTTCAACACGTACGTGCCCCGTCGTGTGCCCGATGCAACCCCCGCCGGGATGAGGCGGGGATCACGCGAGGCGCTGTTGAGCGACGTACCAGGCAAGCTGCGTGCGATTGGCGGTGCCGGTGGATTCCATGAGCGCCCGAATGCGCCGTTGGAGCGTGCGGAGCGAGACGCCGAGCTGGGTGGCGATGGCCTTGTCGGGCAGTCCGGACATCAGCAGCGACAGCAGCTGGGCGTCGAGCGCGGGCGAGGCCGGGACTTCCGGGTCGGCGGCGAAGCGCAGCGGCGTCGCGCGCAGCCAGCGGTCCTCGAACAGCTCCAGCAGTGCGTCGACCAGCACCGACGGGTGCAGAAGCAGCAGCCCGGCGGAGGCGAGATCGCCGTGTCCGCCCTCGCTGTCGGCGTCGCCGTGCAGCGGGAGCAGCGCGCGCTCACCGTCGACGATCATCAGCTTCATGGGGACGCGTGGCGTGGCCCGGGCCTGCTCCCCGGGCGGAATGAAGCCGGGCATGTCGGCCGAGCCGGGGTAGTCCAGGGCCGAGGCCTCGTAAAGGGAGCGATAGCTGACGCCTGCGGCGAGCATTTCGGCCTGCACCGGATTGGCCTGGTCGACGTACGGCGGCCGCACGAAGCCCAGCACCTCCTTGCGCGCATCCCGCTGCAGCTGCTGTACGCGGTGCCGCTGCTCGGCCTCGCCGTAGACGACCTCGGCGATGTCGCCCGGCAGCGAGGCGGTGGGGTGATTCCCCTGCTCCGGCGCGGACCGTGCGAGGTCCGCGAGCCGGTCCCGTACGGAGGCGAGTTCGGCCGCCAGACCGTGCAGCGCGGCAGCGGTATGCCTCGGCATATGCCACCCCCCAGTGACGTAAGTGCGACGTGTCGTGGACGCGCCACTGCGCGACTCTACCGCCGCATGATGCCCGGGATACGTAACAGCAGCGTGAAGCGTGCGCCCGCGCACCCCGCGGCAGCGCTTACGCTGGCCTGACAATCTCGGAGAACCCGGAGACAATGGTGCAGTTCCACGACTCGATGATCAGCCTCGTCGGCAACACCCCGCTGGTGCGGCTCAACAGCGTGACCGCTGGGCTTCAGGCCACCGTCCTGGCCAAGGTCGAGTACTTCAACCCCGGCGGCTCGGTCAAGGACCGCATCGCGCTGCGCATGATCGAGGCGGCGGAGAAGAGCGGCGAGCTCAAGCCCGGCGGCACAATCGTCGAGCCGACCTCCGGCAACACGGGCGTCGGGCTGGCCATCGTGGCCCAGCAGCGCGGTTACAAGTGCATCTTCGTCTGCCCGGACAAGGTGTCCATGGACAAGATCAACGTCCTGCGCGCCTACGGCGCCGAGGTCGTGGTCTGCCCGACGGCCGTGGACCCCTCCCACCCGGACTCGTACTACAACGTCTCCGACCGGCTGGTCCGCGAGACCGCGAACGCCTGGAAGCCGGACCAGTACAGCAACCCCAACAACCCGGCCTCGCACTACGACTCCACCGGCCCGGAGCTGTGGGAGCAGACCGAGGGGAAGATCACCCACTTCGTGGCGGGCGTCGGCACCGGCGGCACCATCTCCGGCACCGGGCGGTACCTCAAGGACGTGTCGGAGGGCCGGGTCAAGGTCATCGGCGCCGACCCCGAGGGCTCGGTCTACAGCGGCGGCTCCGGCCGTCCGTACCTGGTCGAGGGCGTCGGCGAGGACTTCTGGCCCACCGCCTACGACCCGACCGTCGCCGACGGGATCATCGAGGTCTCCGACAAGGACTCCTTCCAGATGACCCGCCGCCTCGCCCGCGAGGAGGGCCTGCTGGTCGGCGGCTCCTGCGGCATGGCGGTCGTGGCGGCGCTGCGCGTGGCGGAGGGCCTCGGCCCGGACGACGTGGTGGTCGTACTGCTGCCGGACTCCGGCCGCGGCTACCTCACCAAGATCTTCAGCGACGAGTGGATGGCCTCGCACGGCTTCCTCGACGAGGGCGACGGCCAGGCCCGCATCGGCGACGTCCTCCAGCGCAAGGAGGGCGGCATCCCGCACCTGGTACACATGCACCCCGAGGAGACGGTCGGCCAGGCCATCGAGGTCCTGCGCGAGTACGGCGTCTCCCAGATGCCGATCGTCAAGCCGGGCGCCGGCCACCCCGACGTCATGGCGGCGGAGGTCGTCGGCTCGGTCGTGGAGCGCGAGCTGCTCGACGCCCTCTTCACCAAGCGCGCCACGCTCGACGACCCTCTCGAGCGGCACATGAGCGCCCCGCTGCCGCAGGTCGGCTCGGGCGAGCCGGTCGCCGACCTGATGGCGGTGCTGGGCACGGCTGACGCCGCGATCGTGCTGGTCGAGGGCAAGCCGACGGGTGTCGTCAGCCGCCAGGACCTGCTGGCGTTCCTGGCGGAGGAAGCGAAGTAGGCAGTTCCGCGAAGTGGTACAGGGGCGTCACGTCCACGCAGCACGCGCTTAACACGCGTCCGGCACATTAGTGGATGTCAGCAGGACGACAACCCGAAAATGTGGCACCAAGGACCTCCGGAGCGGCTCCCGGACCTCCATGGTGACCCTAGGACGCGAAGCCCGGCCCTGACCCGGCTCGTGTCCCTCGCGGGGACCGCCGTCGTCCCGCCCCCCGGCAACGGGGGTGCGGCGGTCCCCGCGCTAAGTTTTTCAAAGGCGGCTTCGCCGCAGATCCCGTGTCGACCGCAGCCGGATTCATCCGGCTTGTGGGAGATCGTTCCGCAAGGCGGAACGATCTCCCACAAGCCGGCCACCCAGCCGCATGGGCCCACGGGACCGCAACCACCCACCGGGCAGGCGCGCCACCGAACATCCGTCTGGTTCCATGTCCCGCATGATCCGAGCCGCCGCCCCCGCCGAAACCCTCGCGACCGTCGAAGCCCTCATACGTGACGTCGTGGCCGAAGAAGCAACCCCCCGCTTCGGGAAGCTCTCCGACGCCGAAATCACGGAGAAGAAGGGCCCCCTCGACCTCGTCACGGTCGCCGACCGCAGGATCGAGGAGCGGCTGACAGAGGCGCTCACCGCGCTACTGCCCGGCTCGGCCGTGATCGGGGAGGAGGCGGTGCACGCCGACCCGTCGCTGCGGGACTCGCTGCTGGGCGAGGACCCGGTGTGGATCATCGACCCCATCGACGGCACGTCGAACTTCGTACGGGGCGTGCCGTCCTTCGTCACCCTCGTCGCCCTCGCCCAGCGCGGGGAGCTGCTCGCGTCCTGGATCCACCACCCCACCTCGGGGCGGATGGCGGTCGCCCGGCGCGGCGAGGGCGCCCTGCTGGACGGCGAGCCACTGCGCCTCACGCCGGAGCCAGGCTGCGAAGCCGCCGAGGTGCTGCACATGGCGAGTGCCCGGCCCGCGCACCTCACCGCCGAGCAGTACGACCGCTTCTACGGGCTGGGCCCGACGCACCGGATCAAGGCCTGCGCGAGCGGTTCCGCGGGGTGCGACTACCTGGACGTGGCGCGGGGGCAGCTCGACGCTGTGACATACGTGTACGACAACCCCTGGGACCATTCGGCCGGCATCCTGCTGGTCGCCGAGGCCGGCGGCGCCGTGCTGCGCGCCGACGGGAGCGGCCCGTGGCGGATGGCGGACGGGGCGCAGCCCTTCGCGGCGGGGCGGGACGCGCTGGCCGCACGACGCGTGGCGGAGCTACTGTCGGCGTAATGACTAAGCGGGCGCTCAGAAAGAGGCCCGTGTCACAGCATGTAGTGCGTGACGGACTGCGCTACGTGCGGGTAACTTCCCAGAGAGTCCAGCCGCCTCGACGAGGAGTGTCGCGATGCCCGAAGCCGTGATCGTCTCTGCCGCCCGTTCGCCGATCGGGCGGGCGTTCAAGGGATCCCTGAAGGACCTGCGCCCGGACGACCTCACCGCGACGATCGTGCAGGCCGCCCTGGACAAGGTCCCCGGCCTCGACCCGCGCGAGATCGACGACCTGATGCTGGGCTGTGGCCTGCCGGGCGGCGAGGCGGGCTACAACCTGGGCCGGATCGTGGCAGTGCAGATGGGGATGGACCACCTTCCCGGCTGTACGATCACGCGCTACTGCAGCTCCTCCCTCCAGACGACCCGCATGGCGCTGCACGCCATCAAGGCCGGCGAGGGCGACGTCTTCGTCTCGGCCGGCGTCGAGACCGTCTCCCGCTCCATCAAGGGCAGCTCCGACGGCCTCCCCGACACCAAGAACCCGGTGTTCGCCGAGGCCGAAGCCCGTACGCAGGACCGGGCGGAGCACGGCGGCGGTGAGTGGCACGACCCGCGCGAGGACGGCCTCATCCCCGACGCGTACATCGCGATGGGCCAGACCGCCGAGAACCTGGCGGCCCTGAAGGGCATCACCCGGGCCGACCAGGACGAGTTCGGCGTACGGTCCCAGAACCTGGCCGAGGAAGCCATCAAGAAGGGCTTCTGGGAGCGCGAGATCACCCCGGTGACCCTCCCGGACGGCACCGTGGTCTCGAAGGACGACGGCCCGCGCGCCGGCGTGACCCTCGAAGCGGTGCAGGGCCTCAAGCCGGTCTTCCGCCCCGACGGCACGGTCACCGCGGGCAACTGCTGCCCGCTCAACGACGGCGCCGCCGCGCTGATCATCATGAGCGACACCAAGGCGCGCGAGCTGGGCCTGACCCCGCTGGCGCGGATCGTGTCGACCGGCGTGTCGGGCCTGTCCCCCGAGATCATGGGCTACGGCCCTGTCGAGGCCTCGAAGCAGGCGCTGCGGCGGGCCGGTCTCTCGGTCTCCGACATCGACCTCGTCGAGATCAACGAGGCCTTCGCCGCCCAGGTGATCCCCTCCTACCGGGACCTCGGCATCGACCTCGACCGCCTCAACGTCAACGGCGGCGCGATCGCGGTCGGCCACCCCTTCGGCATGACGGGCGCCCGCATCACCACGACGCTGATCAACTCCCTCCAGTGGCACGACAAGCAGTTCGGCCTGGAGACGATGTGCGTCGGCGGCGGCCAGGGCATGGCCATGGTCATCGAGCGACTGTCCTGAGCTTCCCCGTGAAGCCCGGTTCAATCGCCGTGAGCTAAGTCGCAATCTAACCGCCCCCAGGACGTGACCTTGTCCCGGGGGCGGCCTATTTGTGCAGGTCAGGGGAGTATCACCCTTTCGAGCCAGGACTGAAGACCCACTCATTTCGTGACGTTCCGCACTGCAAAGGCCAAGGATCGCGGTGCACAGTGGTGGAGTACGTCGAGCAATTCGAGTACGAAGGACAGGCTCGGGACAGACAGTCGGGAGTTCGCCAGTGAGCGCCATGATCCTCATTCCGCTTACGGTCGCGGTAGCCGCCGTGGCCGCGGGGTTCGCCGCGCTACTCACCGCGCGTGGCCTGCGCCGCGACGTCACCGCACTGCGCGAGGACCTGCTGGCCGCCCGTGCCGCCGGCGCGATCCAGGTGCCGGCCGCTCGTACCGCCTCCTCTTCGGCCGACGCCGACGCGATACGCACCGCCGTCGCCGACGCGCTGGCCGACGAGCGCGAGCGCGAACTCGCCGAGGCCCGCGCCTTCTGGGCCGCCCAGGAGGCCCGCGAGGCCGCCGACGCCCCGCTCTTCGGCGGTGCAGGCCCGCTGGGCCCGCCGCTCGGCCCGCTCGGCCCGCTGCCCGGCGCCGAGCACTCCGACTACGAGGTCCTGCCGTACGGCCCGTTCCTGCCGCGCCAGGCCGACCTGGCGGGCCTGGACACCGACCTGGAGCCCGAGGCGCCCTTCCGGCACCCCTCGGACGCGGACTTCGCGATCCCCTCGCCGGTCGTCGCCAACCAGGAGCAGACCGCCGAGCGTCTCGCCGACCTCGCCGACGCCCGCATCCCCCTCGCCGACGTCCGCCCCGGCCCGCTGGGCACCCTCGACGTCTACGTCTTCGCCGACGGCACCACGCTCTGCATGACCCCGGGTCACCGCGAGACCGCGCTGCAGCTCTCCGACGCCCTCGACCGGGGCGAGAGCCCGGTGCTGCTCGGCGGCTCCGCCATCGCGGGTGCGTACGCCCTCACCTTCACCTACGGCGAAGAGAGCGTCTACATCCTCGCGGACCGCGTGGTCGCCTCGCTGTAGGAAGGTAAAACCTTCTGGGGCCTTCTAGAGCCCGCAGCGCTTCGCGGCGAGCTCGATCCGGGCCACCGCGGCGTCCCGCACCTCCGCCAGTTCCGGCAGCCGCTCCAACGCGGCGGCCAGCTCATGCCCGGCCACGGCGATCTGGTCGCCGATCACGAAGACCCCCTCGTCGGGCATCAACCGCACCTCGCGGCAGGGGAATTCAACGCTTTGCGCCTGTGCCGAGAGCTCCCGGGCCAGGGCGAGGCCCTCCCGCGCGACACCGCCGCGCAGCCGGCTCTGCGGCAGCGAGCGGAAGCGTCCCGCGAGCCGGTCGGCGGCGTTCCGTAGATCCGTACAGTCGAGCACGAGCGCGAGCCTACCCGTGCGTACACATAACCGACGGTCTGAGAGTGTTGCCAACACCCGACGTCTCAGGCACGGTGGGGTAACCGGAACGCATACCGGAGGCGCCGATGTCCCAGATCTTCTCCGAAGAAACCCACCGGAACCTGCTCTCCCGCATCCCTCATTGCACTGGCCGCGAGATCCGTGAATGGCTCCGCGCCGTCGACGACGGCCCCGCCTTCCTCCGCTTCGACGAGAAAGTCAGCTGGCTACGCAGCGAGCACGACCTGTCCTACGGACACGCGAAGGCGATCGTCCACGAATACGACTTGAGGCGGGCCGCGCGGAAGCTGCTCTAGCGCGCACCTGCTCCGCGCCCCCTCCGCACAGAAGACGGGCCCGGGAAGGCAACGCCTTCCCAGGCCCGTCGACGTATGCGTCAGGTCATCAGCCCGTCAGCCCGTCAGTCCCGCAGGATCGAGATCAGCCGAAGCATCTCCAGGTAGATCCACACCAGCGAGAGCGTCAGGCCGAAGGCCGCCAGCCAGGACTCCCGCTGCGGAGCGCCGTACGTGACGCCGTCCTCGATCTGCTTGAAGTCCAGCGACAGGAAGAAGGCGCCGAGCAGCACACCCACGATGCCGACGATGATGCCGAGCCCGCCGCTGCGCATCCCCAGATCGACGCCGAAGACCGACAGCAGCAGATTGACGACCAGCAGCAGCACGAAGCCGATCGCGATCGCCATACCGATCCGCTGATAGCGCGCGGTCACCCGGATCAGCCGGGTCCGGTACGCCACGAGCATGCCGCCCGAGACCGCCATCGTGCTCAGCACGGCCTGCAGCGGAGCACCCGACCACTGCTGGTTGTACGCCTCGCTGAGCACCCCGAGGAAGATCCCCTCGAAGGCCGCGTACGCCAGGATCAGCGCCGGCACCGGCTCACGCTTGAACGACTGCACCATGCCGAGGACGAACGCGATCAGCGCGGCGCCGAGTGCCAGGCCGAGACTCCCGGCGAGGGCGACCCAGCCGACCACCGCACCGACGGCCACGGTGCCCAGCGTGATCGCTGTCCGCATGACGACGTCGTCGATGGTCATCCGCCCGGTCTGCAGCGGCCCGGCCGGAGGGGCCTGGTACATCTGCTGCAGCTGCTCGGGCGAGCCGTTGTTGTAGGGGTTCGTGCCCGCGTAGGGGTTACCGCCGGCGTACGGGTTACCGCCCTGGGGCTGCTGCCCGCCGAAGCCTGCGTAGCCGCCGTCCCCGCGGGTGAATCCCCGCCGGGAGAAGACCGGGTTGCTGCTCCTCATCCTTCACTCCTCCATGGCCGCGCGTTACGGCTTCCTCGCAAGAGTATTGGCTTGGCAAAGAAGACGTGCTAATCCTTGAGGAGGATCTTTCCGGAAACCTGGCGCTCCAAGCCCTTCCGGAGCCTCCGTCCCACCGGCTTCTCCACCAGCCAGTGGATGGCCGCCGCCAGCGCCAGCATCAGCACCACCGTCGCCGCGAGCGCTTCGCGCGGGGTCAGTTCCAGATTGTGCCGGAACGCGTAAATGGCCATGTAACCCAGGTGCTCATGGATCAGATAGAAGGGGTACGTCAGCGCCCCCGCATAGGTGAGCCACCGCCAGTTCGCCCACTCCAGCTTCCGCAGTGCGACCAGGCCGACCAGCACATAGCCCAGCGTCAGCCCCAGCATGATGACGACCGGCGTCCGGGTGATGTAGGGGTGCACTGCGTCCGGCTGCCAGATGATGTCGATGACGTACTTCTGGCCGAGCAGGTAGCTCGCGATCAGGATGCTCCACAGCGTCAGGTCGCTCCCGAAGCGGTACATCAGGTACAGCGCCAGGCCCCCGATGAAGAACGGCGCGTGGTTGCGCACCGTCAGCAGGTCCAGCAGCGGGATGTGCAGGTTCGCCGTCAGCGCCCCCGCCACCAGCCACAGGATGCAGAACTGGACGACGCGTCGGTAGCTCGCTCCCTTCCACAGCACGAAGAGCGCGAACAGCAGGTAGAACCGCGCCTCCACCCACAGCGTCCAGTCCACCCCCAGCACCCGCGGCACGCCCATCGGCGACTGCAGCATCGTCAGATTGACCAGCAGATCACCGAACCCCGGCCTCTTCTCCAGTACCGGCCACGCCGCCGTCGCCCCCGCGAGCATCAGCAGCGCCACCCAGTACGCCGGATACAGCCGCGACACCCGGGAACGGAAGAAGCTGCCCAGCGAGCGCCCCCACCCGCTCATGCAGATCACGAACCCACTGATCACGAAGAAGATCTGCACCCCGAGGTTCCCGTATATCGCCGCCTGCGCCATGTTCGGGAACAACAGCCGCGGCGACTCCCCGAAGGCGTTCGACGGCGCCCCACCATGCCCCACGTAGTGGAAGAAGCACACCAACAGCGCGGCCAGGAACCGCATCCCGTCCAGCGCCCTCAGCCGCCCGCCCCCGCCACCCCTCTCAGCCCGCCCCGGCCCCTTCGCGGGCACAGCCTCGGCTTCGGGCACGACGCCGGGAACAACGTCGGGCAGGGATGGCACCTCGGCCTCCTCGACCGAGATAACGGACGTACTCTCCCGCGCCATGCGGAACCCCCCAAAGGGTTTTGGCGCCAGCGGATCTCGCGACGCGCAGGAATGACCTGTGGACGACATAAAAGGTTGCACACGGGATTCTCATAGGTTTTTATTTTTTGATAGGTGAACGTGAAGTGAACACCCGCCTACGAGTTGGACAATCGCTACATGCGCAACGAGAACGGCGAATACGGACACCCATAGGAAATCCATAGGAATGCCCCGACGAAGTGCGGGTAGCCGGGGAGGAAGCACCCGTGCGGCCCGATGGGGACCGCCGCTGGACGAAGAGGTGCCCGGAGCCGGACTTGAACCGGCACGCCCGCGAGGGGCAGCGAGGTTTAAGCTCGCCGTGTCTGCATTCCACCATCCGGGCAGGCGGCACATGAGCGCAGTACGAGCCTATCCGGGAAGGCGGGGCGGCCAGGGGGCCGTTGGCTCCATGTTGTCTGATTTTATGGGTAACTGACGGAGCATCAGACACTACCGAAGGGCCGGAATGCACAGGCCCGGGGCCGTCCGGGGGCTGGACAAGGCCCGCAGCATATGACGTGAAATCGCTTGCCCCCTGGTGGGGGACTCAGGGTCGGCGTCATACCCAGGGACTACGGCGAGGCGGTCGCGTACGTCTTGGGCACGCCATGAGAACAGCAGCAAAGGCTGATCCGGAGGGCGATCCGGGCCGGGAGGATGAGGGAAGACCGATCGTCCATGCGTGGTCAACACCCTGGCGATGTCGGTCTTCGAGCGCTCGCACGAAATCGGCATGCTGCGGGCCATCGGGCTCGACCGGTCGGCGGTCAAGCGGATGGTGCGGCTGGAGTCGCTGATCATCTCGCTGTTCGGCGCGGTGCTCGGGATCGGGCTGGGGGTCTTCTTCGGCTGGGCGGCCGGACAGCTCATCTCGGGCAGCCTCGACTCGTATGCGATGGTCCTGCCCTGGGCCCGGATCGGGCTCTTCCTCGCGCTGGCCGCGCTGGTGGGCGTCCTGGCGGCGCTCTGGCCGGCCCGGCGGGCGGCGCGGCTGAACATGCTCGGGTCGATCAAGGCCGAATAGCCGAAGAGGGGCGCCCGGCGCCTTCTGCCCCGCCCTTCCCGGGCGGGGCAGAACGCGTCACCGCTAGGGCCTGTCCGGTGGATCAGGGTCGGACAGGCCCTACGCCAGCCACTCCGCGCGGGTGCGTGGCATTCCGGAGTCCCCGGAGGCCGTCGTGCGGACGGCGAGGACCTGGTTGACGCCGATGCGGTTGTGCTCGAAGGACAGCGCGCAGGCAGCCATGTAGAGGCGCCAGACCCGGGCGCGGCCGGGGCTGGTGAGGCGGAGGGCGTCCCGCCAGTGCGTCTCGAGGTTGGCGACCCACTGGCGGAGGGTGCGGGCGTAGTGCTCGCGGATGGCCTCGACGTCGCGGACCTCGAAGCCGGCCTCCTCCAGACGGGACACGGTGGAGCCGACCTGGGCCAGCTCGCCGTCGGGGAAGACGTAGCGGTCGATGAACTCGTCAACGTGGTACTTCTCCTCGTCCGCCACCGGACGCCGCGCGATCTGGTGGTTGAGCAGCCGCCCGCCGGGCCGGAGCAGCCCGTAGAGCACGGCCGCGTACTCGCGGTAGCGGTCGCGGCCGACGTGCTCGGCCATGCCGATGGAGGAGATCGCGTCGTACGGGCCGTCAGGGACGGCGCGGTAGTCCTGGACGCGGATGTCGATGCGGTCGGTGAGGCCGGCCTCGGCGACGCGCTTGCGGGCGTAGGCGGCCTGTTCGGTGGACAGGGTGATGCCGGTGGCGCGGACGCCGTAGTGCTCGGCGGCGTGCAGGACCATGGAGCCCCAGCCGCAGCCGACGTCCAGCAGCCGCTGGTCGGGCTGGAGGCCGAGCTTGCGGCAGATGAGGTCGAGCTTGGCGACCTGGGCGTCCTCCAGGGTCGCCTCCGGGGTCTCCCAGTAGGCGCAGGAGTAGACCATGGACGGGCCGAGGACGAGCTCGTAGAAGTTGTTGCCGACGTCGTAGTGGTGACTGATCGCCTCGCGGTCCCGGCGGGGGCTGTGCAGCATGCCGCTGCGTCGCCGGACCTCCTCCGGCGGGGGCGGCGGGGGCAGTCCGGGGCCGGCGAGGGCCAGCGCCTCACGGCCCAGGCGGTACGTCGCCGGGTCGCGGAGCACTTCGGTGATCCCGCGGGTGGCGTCGTCGCGCTCCCAGAGGAAGCCGGCGAGCCGGCCCAGGGCCTCGTAGAGGTCGCCCTCGACGTCCAGGTCTCCGGCCACCCAAGCGCGTGCCAGGCCCAGTTCGCTGGGCCTCCAGAGCAGGCGCCGCAGTGCCCGGCGCTTCCGTAGGACGAGTGCCGGCGCGTCCGGCGGGCCCGACTGGCTGCCGTCCCACGCGCGGACGCGCAGGGGGAAGGGAGTGCCGAGGGCTTGCTCGGCGAGTGCGGTCAGCCGTCCGGCCGCGTCGGTCATGTCGGGCACCTCCGTCGTGACAGGTTCACGGTTCCTCTCAGCACGTAAACGTCTGCACGCTACGGAGGTAATCCCCCTGGATGCACGAATGCCGAAGGGCGCCCGCACCACGGATGGCGGGCGCCCTTCGGCTCACGTACGGCGTTGGGTCAGGCCTTGGCCTTCTCCTCGGCCTTGACGGCCGGGACCTGGACCGGCTTGGCGGCCTGGACCGGCTTGGCGGCCGGGACCTGGACCGGCTTGGCGGCCTGGACCGGGACCGGCTTGGCCGCCTCGTAGAACTCCACGCGGGGGTGCTCGATGGCGCCCAGCGAGACGACCTCGCGCTTGAGGAACATGGCCAGCGTCCAGTCGGCCAGCACCCGGAACTTGCGGTTGAAGGTGGGGACGGCCATGCCGTGGTAGCCACGGTGGAAGTACCAGGCGAGGCGGCCCTTGAACTTGAGCTTGACCTTGCCGAAGCGCAGCAGCGCGACGCCCTTGTGGAGGCCGAGGCCGGCGACCGCACCCTTGTTGGCGTGCTTGTACTCGGACTGCGGGAAGCCACGCATGCCCGAGATGACGTTGTCGCCGAGGACCTTGGCCTGGCGCAGCGCGTGCTGGGCGTTGGGCGGGCACCAGGCGCCCTCACCGGAGGCGAGGTCGGGGACCTGGGCGTTGTCGCCGGCCGACCAGATGTAGTCGGTGCCCTGGACCTGGAGAGTCGTGGCGGTGTCGACGTGGCCGCGCGGGCCGAGCGGGAGGCCGAAGTTGGCCAGCGCCGGGTTCGGCTTGACGCCCGCGGTCCAGACGATGGTGGAGGCGTCGACCTCGAGCCCGTTGGCGAGCACCACGTGCTTGTCGACGCAGGACTTCATGGAGGTGCTGAGGTAGACCTCGATGCCGCGCTCGCGCAGGTGCTCCAGGCCCCACGCGCCGAGTTCCGGGCCGACCTCGGGGAGGATCTTGTCCGCGGCGTCGACGAGGATGAAGCGCATGTCCTCGCGCTTGACGTTCGGGTAGTACTTGGCGGCGTCGCGCGCCAGGTCCTCGACCTCGCCGATGGTCTCCGCGCCGGCGAAGCCGCCGCCGACGAAGACGAAGGTGAGCGCCTTGCGGCGGACGTCCTCGTCGCTCGTGGACTCGGCCTTGTCGAGCTGCTCGAGGACGTGATTGCGCAGGCCGATGGCCTCCTCGACGCCCTTCATTCCGATACCGTTCTCGGCCAGGCCGGGGATCGGGAAGGTGCGGGAGACCGCGCCGAGCGCGATGACCAGGTAGTCGAAGGGCAGCTCGTAGGTCTCGCCCACGAGCGGCTCGACGACCGCGACCTTGCGGTCCTGGTCGATGGTGGTGACCCGGCCGGTGAGGACCTCCGCCTTGGGGAGCACGCGGCGAAGCGGCACCACGACATGGCGGGGGGAGATGTTGCCGGCCGCGGCCTCCGGCAGGAAGGGCTGGTACGTCATGTACGAACGCGGGTCGACGACGGTGACGGTCGCCTCGCCGTAGCGCATCTTCTTCAGGATGCGCCGGGCCGCGTACAGGCCGACGTACCCACCGCCTACTACGAGGATCCTGGGACGCTCCGTGGTGCTCATGGCTTCGAGTATTCACCACGTCCTAGGGGGTGGCTCGTGAGCCCCTTCACAAGCTCTCCCGACCCTTCTGCTACACTGCGCCGCTTCGTGATCAGGGCCACAGCGCCGCGGGGGAACCTGGTGTATGGCGCAAGCGTTGATCGACCCCTTTGAAGTGCGGAGATCGCCACGGGGGCCGGGTCGCCGAGAGATCCTGCAATACGGCGGAAACACAGTCCCGCAAGGGGTTTTGAGGGCCGTGAGGCCCCCGGCCTTCGAAAACTGGGCCGTGGGGCCGGAACTTCATGTGAAGAGTTTCACAAACAATTTCGGGCGTGCCGTCGAGGGTGCCGTCAGGCGAGGCTCCAGGCGATGCCGTCGAGGATGTCGTGCTCGCTGACCACCACTTCTCCGGCCCCCGTCCGCTCCATGATCTCGAGCAGAATCAGGGCCCCCGCACCGATGACGTCCACCCGTCCGGGGTGCATCACCGGGATCGCCGCGCGCTCCGCGTGCGTGGCCGCCAGCAACTGCCCGGTGATCTCCCGGACCCGGTCAACGCCGATACGGGAGTGGTGGATCACCGTCGAGTCGTACTCGCTCAGGCCCAGCGCGATCGCGGCCACTGTCGTCACCGACCCGGCCAGCCCGACGAGCGTACGGGCCTGCTTCAGCGGCACCGACTCCTCGGCCAGGTCCAGAGCGGCCTCGATGTCGGCCTTTATGGCGGTGATCGCGCCGAGGGTGGGCGGGTCGAGGATCTCTCCCTCACGCACGAGGTGCCGCTCGGTCATCCGTACGCAGCCGATGTCCACCGAGCGGGCGGCGGTGACCGTGTCGTTGCCGACTACGAACTCGGTCGAGCCGCCGCCGATGTCCACCACGAGGTAGGGCTTCGCCAGGTCGTCCCGTCCGGTCAGCTCCTTGGTCGCCCCGGTGAAGGAGAACTCCGCCTCCTGCGCGCCGGTGATCACCTCGGGCTCCACGCCCAGGATGTCGACGACGCCCCGTACGAAGTCCTCGCGGTTGGAGGCGTCACGGGAGGCGGACGTGGCCACGAAGCGCAGGCTCCCCTTACCTTCGGCGGGACCCCCAACGCCCAGCTCCTTGATCACGGCGGCGTACTCACGGCAGGCGGCGAAGGTGCGCTCCAGCGCCTCGGGCGCGAGCCGGCCCGTACGGTCCACGTCCTGGCCGAGCCGGACGATCTTCATCCGGCGGTCCAGGTCCTTGAGCTCGCCGGTGTCGGGATCCGCGTCCGCGACGAGCAGGCGGATGGAGTTCGTACCGCAGTCGATGGCCGCGACCCGGGTCACTTCTGCTCCGCTTCTTCTTCTGCTGCGGCTTCTGCCGCTGCTTCTGCTGAGCAGGGGCTTACGCAGGGGCCCTTGCTCCACCACTCCGGGAGCATCGCGATGGCCTCGTCGCCCAGCGGGTTCACCCCGGGGCCGGCGGCGAGGGAGTGGCCGACCAGGACGTGCAGGCACTTCACGCGGTCCGGCATGCCGCCGGCGCTCGGGAAGCCCTCCAGGACCTCGATGGCGTCGCGCCGCCGGATGTAGTCCTCGTGGGCCTTCCGGTACGCGGCCGCCAGCTCGGGGTCCTCGGCGAGGCGGGCCGTCATCTCCTTCATGACGCCGTCCGCCTCGAGGGTGCCGATCGCGGAGGCCGCGCGCGGGCACGTCAGGTAGTAGAGGGTCGGGAACGGCGTGCTGTCCTCAAGGCGCGGCTGGGTCTCCACGACGTCCGGATTGCCGCACGGGCACCGGTGCGCGATGGCCCGCAGGCCGCGCGGGGGGCGGCCCAGCTGCTCCTTGAAGGCGGCGATGTCCTCGTCGGTGGGCGGGGTGTGCGGAGTGGCGGGTGGGGGCGTTTCCATGCGGGGTGTCTTCTCGTGCCGTTCGTTAGTTGCTTGCTGCACGGGCGGGGGCGGAGCCGTCGGCGTGATCCACGCCGTCCCAGAGGTTCGTGTACCAGGGCCTGCGGCCGGCGGCCTCGCTCGCGTCGTGCCGGTCGGCGCTGTTCTGCGCGGTGGCGCCCGGGGTCACCACGGTATATCCCGTCTCGCCGGGCAGGACGTAGTTCAGCCGCTCCCGCGCCTGGCTCCGTACGTACGCCGGGTCCTGCCAGCGTGCCTTCTCCTCCCGGAGCTGGTCCACCCGCTGCCGCGCCTCCTGCGCCTGGCGGCGCTGGTCCGCGATGGCGCTGCGCTGGGCGATGTACTGCCTCATGGGGTACGCCAGGGCGACCACCAGCGCACACACCACGAGCGCCAGCACGGCCGCCCGACCCGTCAGCCGGTTCCGGCGCGGTCCGCTCGGGCCTCTGCCCGTCGCCCGGTACACGCGGGCCTGCGCCTGCGCGCCCAGGGCGCGGATCCGCGTCGCGGTCGAGAAGCGGTCCGGCACGGGCACCTCCGGTGGGGGGTTCGCGTTGGGTCGGCGGCTGCGCCTTCGGTCACCCTACGCGGCCGTAGGCCGCGCACACGGGAGGGTTGTGCCCACCCGCGCCCGGGCCTGGGCCACCGTCGCAGGGTGTGTAGCCGTGGCCGGGTTGGGCCAGCCCGACCGCCTCAGGCGGACGGGCTGGCCCAACCCGGCTGCGTACAGCTACCGCGTCAGCCCTTGAAGCGGGGGAACGCGGACCGGCCGGCGTAAACCGCGGCGTCGTCGAGGATCTCCTCGATGCGGAGGAGCTGGTTGTACTTGGCGACGCGCTCGGAACGCGCGGGCGCGCCCGTCTTGATCTGGCCGCAGTTGGTGGCGACGGCGAGGTCGGCGATGGTGACGTCCTCGGTCTCGCCGGAGCGGTGGGACATCATGCACTTGTAGCCGCTGCGCTGGGCGAGCTCGACGGCGTCGAGGGTCTCGGTCAGGGAGCCGATCTGGTTGACCTTGACCAGGAGGGCGTTGGCGGTGTTGTTGTCGATGCCCTTCTGGAGGCGCTCGGGGTTGGTGACGAAGAGGTCGTCGCCGACGATCTGCACCTTGTCGCCGAGCTGCTCGGTGAGGGTCTTCCAGCCGTCCCAGTCGTCCTCGAAGAGCGGGTCCTCGATGGAGACCAGCGGGTAGGCGTCGACGAGCTCGGCGTAGTACGCGGTGAGCTCGGCGGCGGAGAGGGCCTTGCCCTCGAACTCGTACGAGCCGTCCTTGTAGAACTCGGACGCGGCGACGTCGAGCGCGAGCGCGATGTCCTGGCCGGGCTGGTAGCCGGCCTTCTTGATGGCCTCGACGATGAGGTCGAGGGCGGCGCGGTTGGAGTCGAGGTTGGGTGCGAAGCCGCCCTCGTCGCCAAGGCCCGTGGACAGGCCGCGCTCCTTCAGGACCGCCTTGAGCGTGTGGTAGACCTCGGCGCCCCAGCGCAGGGCCTCGGAGAAGGACTCCGCGCCGATCGGGGCGATCATGAACTCCTGGATGTCCACGTTGGAGTCGGCGTGCGAGCCGCCGTTGAGGATGTTCATCATCGGGACCGGCAGCACGTGGGCGTTCGGGCCACCGAGGTAGCGGAAGAGCGGGAGGTCTGAGGCCTCGGAGGCGGCGTGGGCCACGGCCAGCGAGACGCCGAGGATGGCGTTGGCGCCGAGCGAGGACTTGTCGGGGGTGGCGTCGAGGTCGAACATCGCCTGGTCGATCAGGCGCTGCTCGGTGGCGTCGTAACCGACGAGCTCCGGGCCGATCTGCTCGATGACGGCGAGGACGGCCTTCTCCACGCCCTTGCCGAGGTAGCGGCTCTTGTCGCCGTCCCGCAGTTCGAGGGCCTCGAACGCTCCGGTGGAGGCGCCGGACGGAACTGCGGCCCGTCCAGTACTTCCGTCGTCGAGGCCGACCTCGACCTCGACGGTGGGGTTGCCTCGCGAGTCGAGGATTTCCCGGGCTACGACGACGTCGATGGACGGCACGTGAGTCTCCTTTGGATGTCTCTTCTTTTTCGTGCTGAGCCTAACCGACACCAAAAGCCCCGGCCGGGCACGCAGGGGGGAAGTGCGTACCCGGCCGGGGAGCCGTGGGATGAACAGCTGGTGTCAGAGGTTCTTGCCGCAGATCGGCCAGGCACCCTTGCCCTGGCTGGCCAGCACCTTCTCGGCGATGTTGATCTGCTGGCCCTTGCTGGCCAGGTCGGCGCGGGCGGCGTACTTGGTGCCGCCGAAGGCTGCCCAGGTGGACTTGGTGAACTGCACGCCACCGTAGAAGCCGTTGCCGGTGTTGATGTGCCAGTTACCGGTGGACTCGCACACGGCGACGCGGTCCCACGCGGACGCGGGGGCGGCGGAGGCGGTGGTGGCGGTCAGCATCGGGACGGCGACAGCGGTGGTGGCGACGGCGCCGAGCAGGGCGTAGCGGACCGTCTTGGAGGCACGGCGAATCATGAAATTGGTTCCTCACCGACGCCTACGAGGTCAGCTGTCGGGTTCGGGCCGAGTGAGTGCCCGGCGCCGCGCGGCATGCGCGCAGCACTTAACCCCAAGCCGTACGGAGCCGGATCCATCCGTTTCCGTACGGCGGCGAACCTGTGGGTCCCCCGCTCCTGCCTACGGCGCTTTCGCGTCGACTGTTCCCGTCGGTCGGCGGCAGGATTCGGCGTACCTGACCGGCGGGGCCCGCGGCGGCGAGCGATGTCGACCGTAAGCAAGGCTTTGGGTAAGGGCAATCCCCTCAAGATCACCACGGAAGCACCCATCCCGACCCGGGAAATTCATATAATTCCAGGTGAGCGTGGGTGAATCAGGACCGAACGGACACTCAGTACCTAAAAATCTGGGTAAGGCTTGTCACACGGCTACCCCACCGTCAGATACTGTCCGGGGTGGATCACTCCCGGATCGTCACCGATCACGGTCTTGTTGGCCTCGTAGAGGGCGTGCCATCCACCGGTCACGTGCTCCGCGACGGCGATGTCGCAGAGCGAGTCACCGTCGCGGACGCGGTAGCGCTTCGGGCCGGTGATGTCGGAGTCCGCCTTGGTCGTGCTGCGGCCGAGCTTGCCCCAGGCGGCTTCCGCGGTGGCGGGGACGGTCTCGGGCTTCGCGTGCCGGCCCGTGCTGCGGGTGGGGGTGGTGGCGGCGGGGGCGGGGGTGGCGGCCTTGGTGGACGAGGAATCCGGGGATGCGGTGGCCTTCGTCGAGCCGCCGGTGCCCGTGTCCGTGGTGGAGCCGGAGGCGGAGTCGGTCGGGGTGTCCGTGGCGCCGCCGGTCGGGGCGGTGGCCCCGTCCGTGGGGGTGCCGGTCGCCCCGTCCGTCGGGGAGGCGGATGTGGAAGTGGAGGTGGAGGCCGAGCCGGAGGCGGTGTCGGTGACCGCGGCGGTGAGGCCCGAGATGTCGGCACAGGTCGGCCAGGCGTCGGCGCCGAGGGAGCCGAGGATGTGGTCGGCCACGGTTATCTGCTCGTTCTGGCTGGCCAGGTCGGGGCGCTTCGCATAGTCCTGGCCGCCGTACTCGTCCCAGGTCTGCTGGGTTATCTGCAGTCCGCCGTAGAAGCCGTTGCCGCTGTTGGCGCTCCACAGGCCGCCGCTCTCGCAGAGCGCGACCGCGTTCCAGGTGGTGGCACTGACGTCGGCGGCCTGTGCGCCGCCCGCGGCGAAGAGTGGGAGCGCGATCCCGGCCCCGGTCGCCGCGACCGCCACCATTGCGGTGGGAGCCTGGCGCGGTTTGCGGTGTCTGCCGTTCCCGGACGTCAGCATGCGATCGCCTTTCTCAAACGAAGATTGCGATGACCGCAGAACGTAGCGGCGTTGGCCATGGCATCACAAGTCGATGTATCGGAGATCACGCCGAGATCACGGGACTGACGGAGTGTCATATTCCGTATCGCCCCTGCTCAGCCCGAACTACCCCTCAGGGGTGAAAAGAACCGGAAGAGTCCGGAGTCCGCGCATGATCAATCCGCCCCGCCAGCGCAGCTCCGACGGCTCGGCGGCCAGGCTCAGGTCCGGCAGCCGGGTCAGCAGCGTGGCCAGCGCGGCCTGCGCCTCAAGTCGGGCCAGCGGGGCGCCCAGGCAGTAGTGGATGCCGTGTCCGTAACCGAGGTGCTGGTTGTCCCGGCGGGTCAGGTCGAGGGTGTCCGGCTGCTCGAAACGGGCCGGATCGCGGTCGGCGGCGGCCAGTACGACGAGCACCGGATCACCCGTCGCGATGTCCTGGCCGCCGATGGTCAGCGGGTCGGTCGCGAAGCGCCAGGTCGCCAGCTCCACCGGCCCGTCGTAGCGCAGCAGTTCCTCGACGGCAGTCGCGAGCAGCGCGGTGTCGCCGTCGGCCAGGGCCTGTTGCAGCTGCGCGCGCTGCTCGGAGTGGCGCAGCAGCGTGTACGTACCGTTGCCGATGAGATTGACGGTCGTCTCGAAGCCGGCGAAGAGGAGGATGAAGGCCATCGCGGCCGCCTCGTTCTCGGTGAGGTGCTCGCCATGGTCGCTCGCCCGGATCAGCCCCGAGATCAGATCGTCGCCCGGATCGGCCCGCTTGCGGTGGATCAGCTCCAGCAGGTACGCCCGCATCTTCTTCACCGCGCGGGCGACTCCGCCGCGCGGTCCGCCGCCGTGCCTGATCATCATCCCGGCCCAGTCGCGGAAGTCGTCCTGGTCCTCGGCCGGCACTCCGAGCAGGTCGCAGATCGCGTAGATCGGCAGCGGGAAGGCGAACTCATGGATGAGGTCCGCCTCCCCGGTCTTCGCGAAGCCGTCGATCAGCCGGTCGGTGAGCTCCTGCACGCGCGGCGCGAACTCCGCCACCCGGCGTGGCGTGAAGGCCTTCGAGACCAGCCTGCGCAGCCGCGTGTGGTCCGGCGGATCGATGTTGAGCAGATGGGTCATCAGGTCGGCGCTGCGCTCGCCGGGGATCCCGACCTTGCCCTTGTGGTGGGCCTGCTCGCTGTGGTGCACCGGGTTCTTGCTCAGGCGCGCGTCCGCGAGAGCCTGCCGGGCGTCCGCGTAGCGCGTGACCAGCCATGCGTCGACTCCGCTGGGGAGGGTGGTGCGGTGCACGGGCGAGTGCTCGCGCAGCCATCCGTACGCGGGGTAGGGATCGGTCGCGAATTCCCAGGTGAACAGGGTCGGGGTCTCAGACACCCCACGACCCTACGACCCTACGAGGCCGGCACGTCCCGGCTGAGGCGGTCCGCGAGCCTGGTCGTCTCCGGCAGGCGGTACCTCGGCGCCAGCGCCAGGACGTGCCGGCACGCCGTGTCCAGGTCGATCCGGTGCCCCGTCGACACGTACACCGGCTTCACGCCGTCCTGCGTGCGCAGCGCCCGGCCGACCGTCTCGCCGCCGTCGGTGAGGGGCGCGTACGAGCCGCGTACAGGGGCCAGGTCGCGCGGGTCGTACGTCCCGACGAAGGGGGTCTTCGCGACGCCCGCCGTCGCGATGCCGGTGATCACGCCGAGGTGGCAGGCCAGCCCGAAGCGGCGCGGGTGCGCCAGGCCGTGCCCGTCGCAGAGCAGCAGGTCGGGGGTCGTACGGATGCGCTCCAGGGCCTGGATCAGCACCGGCAGCTCCCGGAAGGCGAACAGCCCCGGTACGTACGGGAAGGACGCCCGACCCACCGCGGTCGCCTGCTCGACCGGGGCCAGCGTCCGCGCGTCGATCACCACCACGGCCGCCACGACCTCGTCGGCCGCGCCGCCGCTGCCGGCGTAGGCCACGTCCAGGCCCGCTATCAGGCGCGGCGACTGCGGTCCCGGACCGACATGATCGGCTCGGGGCCGCAGTTCGTCCTGCAGGGCCAGCGCCTCGGACTCGCCCTGCGGCCAGGCGTGGGGTACCTCGATACGCATCCGGCGAGGCTACTTGTACTTCACCGTGTGCGAACCCCAGTTCCCGAAGCCCTTCATCGAGTGCGGCAGGCGCCGGGTCCCGTCCTGTACCCACTCATCCGTCTCGCGTGTCTCGGTGAGCGAATGCCGCTCGCCGTCCTGGTGCCCGGGCCCGTGATCGGGCGGCGCACCCTGCTCGTGCTCCTCACGCTTCTGCCAGGCCCCTGCACGGGGCTGCGGCTTCTGCTCCGGGGGTGGCTCCTTGGACCGGGCCCACAGGCCCAGCGAGACGGCGCCGACCAGAATCCCGACGAGGAAAATTCCCACCACCAATGGCGCGATCCCCACGAGGTAATCGTGCGTGACGGCCAGGTGGACCTGCTCCACAGCACTCATGCCCTATTTGTACCCCTTTACGGGCCGGGGCAACATGCCCGTCAGCGCACCCGCTCCGGTCAGGCACCGCCCTCGGCGGAGCGGATCGCGTCGCGGTAACGGCGGGCGGCCGTGCGCAGGGCGGATTCGGGGTCGATGCCGGCGGCCTGGGCGGCCACGGCGAGGTCGAGCAGCCGCTCGCCGTAGTCGGCGCCAGAGGTCACCGGCACGTCGAGCCCGGCGGCCCGGGCGCGGCCGGAGAGCTTGGCTGCGAGGGCCAGGGCGGGCTGGCCGAGGGGGATGCCCTCGGTCACGGAGGTGCGCTGCTTCTCTATCGCCTTGGTGCGCTGCCAGTGGGCCTGAACGTCCTCCGGGGTCTCGGCGACCGCGTCGCCGAAGACGTGCGGGTGGCGGTGGATGAGCTTGTCCACGATCGTCCCGGCGACGTCGTCGATGGAGAAGGGCTCCTCGTCGTCGTCCTGCGCGATCCGGGCATGGAAGACCACCTGGAGCAGCACATCCCCGAGCTCCTCGCGCAGCGCCTCCTGATCCCCCTCCTCGATCGCCTCGACGAGTTCGTAGACCTCCTCGACCCCGTACTTCGCCAGCTCCGCGCTGGTCTGCTCGCTGCTCCACGGGCACTCGCGCCGAATCCGGTCCATGACCTGCACCAGGTCGAGCAGCCGCGCGCCCGGCAGGTCGTAGGAGCCGGGCAGCAGCTCGAGGTCGGGCATGGCGACGCGGCCGGAGCCGCCGAGCCGGGCCAGCTCGTCGGTGACGGCAGGGTCGCCCTCGCCGCCGGCGATGTAGACGACTGTGCGGCCGCCGGCGGTGAGCTCGACCAGCTCGCGCCCGCTGGGCGAGAGGCGCTCGACGGTGACGCCCGCCTCCCGCAGATACGGCAGCAGCGGGTGGTTCATATCCGGGCAGACCACCTGGTCCGCGCCGTGCAGGGCCTCCCAGGCAGGCCAGGAGAGCAGGCCGGGCGCCACCCGGTGGGTGGTGGTGAGCAGCAGGAGGCGCCCCGGCGCGGTGCCGGCGTCGTCATTCGTCGAGTTCGAGTCCACCCGACGAAACTACCTCCCTACGCACTCGCCGAGGTCGCGGTCACCTGGGTGAGCCAGGGGTCCTTGGTGGTGTCGAGGGTGAGCTTCTGGGAGTTCCAGGTGCCGTAGCGAGGGTTGACGTCGATGCCGAGCTTGTCGGAGGTCTGCTGCAGCACCTTGAACACCTTGGCCTGCCCCGTCGCCGTCTGCATGTCGGCGCCGTAGTGCTTGGCGACCTTCTGCAGGGTCAGGTCGGTGCGGATGCTGTCGTCGATGTCGGCCGGCACCATCGCGTACGTCTGCAGCACCTGCGCCTCGAGGCTCGCGCTGCCGCCGGCCTGCTTCTCGGCGGCAGCCCTGGCCTGCTGGACCTCGTACGTGGTGACGGACACCCCGGCGTCCTTGGCGGCCCGGTCGATGACCCGGGCCTCGATGAGGGTGTGCACCGTGGTGCTCTGCAGATTGCTGCTCGCCTCGATGAGCTGCGCCGCCTGCGGTGACTTCTCCTGCGCGGCCCGCACCGCGTCGACCCTCGTCTGTACCGCCGCGACCGTGATCCGCTGTCCGCCGACCACCGCCGCGGCCCCTGGGCGCGGGGTCCCGCACGAGGTCAGCAGTGGTGTCGCGACGAGCACGGCGACGGCGGTGAAGGAGAGCGCAGTCCTGCGGCGGAGCATTTTGCCTCCCGGCAAGGGATCGAGCGACGGTGCACGACCTGGCGATGATCGAGGATATTGACTCAGGCACCGCTATATCCAGCACTCGTACAAACGAGAACCGCACCGACAGGTGTCGGTCAGCTGTCGCAGGCGACTCCGTCGCCGTCCCGGTCCAGCGACCGCGAGTACCCCGGGTCGCCCTTGCGGAGCGGGGCCGCGCCCGCCTTTCGTACGGCGTCGCAGTTCGCGTAGTGCGTCGTCCCCGCCGGGGCCGAGGTGGTCGGGTCCGTGACGGGGGCGCCGGAGGCGACCGGCTTGCCGGAGTCGGGGAGCTTCTCGCCGGGGCAGGTGTTGAGCACGGTGCGCATCGCGGTCTGCTCGGCCTTGGTGACCCACACGCCGTACTTCTTCTTCACCGCCGCCTGCCGCGCCACGTAGGCACACCGGAAACTCTTGTCGGGCGGCAGCCAGGTCGCCGCGTCCGCGTCACCCTTGATGCGGTTGGAGGAGTAGTCGACGGCGAGGAGATTCAGCGGGTCGTTGGCGAGCTGCTCGCGCTTGTCGCGGGTCCACTGCTGCGCGCCCTTCTGCCAGGCGTCCGACAGGGCGACGACATGGTCGATGTCGACGGTGCTCTTGCCGCGGGTGAAGCGGATGGCCTTTCCGGTGTACGGATCGTCCAGCGTGCCGGTGGCGACGATGCAGTCGCCGCCCTGGGCTGCCTTGAACGACTCGGCCGTCAGGTCGCGTTGGAGTATGTCGTCCCGGGTGTCGCAGGAGTTGTGGTCCGTGTCGACCCAGGACTTCCCGAACTGGGCCCTGGAATAGCCCGTCTTCGGCGCCCGCCCCTTCACGGTGAGGTCGTTCACCGCCGTCAGGGCGCTGCCCTTGGGTGCAGCGTTGTTGCCCGTCCCGGTCGCGGTGGTGTCCTTGCAGCCCGCGATGCCTATTACCCCGATCGCCACAACCACCAGTGCGGTTCCCGCCCTTGATATGCCCACGAACGGAACTTTACGGCCGCAGTTGCCCGACCAGGGCGAGGAAGAGGAAGAAGTTGGGGATGTCCTTGACGGCTTTGGTGGACCAGGAACGCGTTTTGCCGCCTTTACGGAGGAAAAGGGCGCCGTTCTTGATCTGGAGCCCCTGGATCTCGGCCCAGGTGGCGGAGCCGGACTTGGCGGTGGCGATGCCGCCGCGGCTGACGGAGAGGTCGCCGAAGCGGAGCGTTTCGCCCTGGTCGAGTCGGGCGAGGAGGCCGGGGAGCTGGAAGTTGGTGATCTCCTGCTGGATGAAGGGGCCCCAGCGCTCGGGCTCGGCATAGAAGTTGGTGAGCTTGCGGGACGTGCCGTCCTTGGCGTGGAGCGTGTAGACGTACGTGGTGCCGACGTAGATGCCGTTGGCGTAGCGCTCGGTGATCTCCTGGAGGGCCATCATCGAGTCCCAGCGGAAGGCGGCGGGGGTACCGTCCTTGGCGGTCTCGATCAGCCCGTGCTCGAAGAGGTGGAGGCGGCGGGCGGCCTGGGCGCGGGAGAGGCTGGGCGTCTGCGATGCGAGCCAGAAGAAGTAGAGGCCCGGCAGGACGAGGGCGAAGAGGCCGAGGATCCCGAAGAGGAGCAGGCCGCCCAGGCGAAGGACGCCGGGGCGTTGGGGGTGGATGGTGAAGCGGTGGGCGCCGAGGCCTTCGGCGGCGGCCAGAGCCGCCAGTTCGGGGGCTATCGGCTCGTGGGGGACGGGGGAGGCGTCGACTGCCATGTCGTGGGTGCTGCCGTTCGTGTCGGTGCGGTGAGGGATGCGGTGAGGCCGGGTCAGCCGCCGAGCTTGTCGAGGTCGACGGTGTCCTTGGCGACCGGGGCCTTGGCGTTGACGGGCTTGTCGAAGCCGGAGAGCAGGAGGGTACCCGGCTCCTTGCCGCCCTTGGTGACGAGCTTGAGCAGGTAGGGCTTGCCCTCGGTGGCGACGTAGATGGTGTAGTGCTCGGCGCCGTCGCTCTCGGTGAGGGTGATGGCGGGGACGCCGTCGACAGTGGTGAGAGCGCCCTTCCTGGCCTCGGTGTCGCCGCCCTCGAAGCCGGTGAGGACTTGGGAGAGGTCGCAGGAGCTGGTGAGGTCCTTGGCGTCGGCGCCGGTGGCCTTGGTCTTCATCCAGCGGCCTCCGATGACCGACTTGGCGGTCTGGCCGTCCTTGCCCTGGGACGTCCAGTAGGCGTCGTCGAACTTGAGGAAGGCGGTGGCGCCGGCCTTGATGAGCTGGATGGTGCCGTCAGCGGTCTTGATGTGGCCGGTGCAGTCGCCCTTGGTGTCCAGGGCCATGTGGAAGGCCATGTCCTGGCCGCCGCTCTTGCCGTCGAGGTCCATGGTGAGAGAGGTGGCGGACTTCGTGGCCTTGATTGCCCTGGTGGCGATCTGAGGGCCCGTGAGGTCGGCGATGGTCTTCTTCTGGGACTGCTGCCCGGCGGTGCTGCTGCCACCCGTGGGGTTGCAGGCGGCGAGGCCGAGGGCGGTGGCGGTGGCCACGAGGGCGATCGTGGCGCGCTGGAAGACGTGCTGGTGCATGTGGATTCCCCCTGGGATGACGGGCCGTGAGGCGATGGAGCCATCACAGCATCTGACTGTGAACCGAGTCAACATGACTCTGAGAATAAAATGAATTCACGCCGTGAAGCGATCTCTCTCGTCTTCATCGGTATGCTCGGGGCCACAGGGAAGGGGAGGCGCCAGGTGCCGGAGAACGCAGCAGAGGTGACCGCCGCCGGGATCGCGCGGCTCGCCGGGGTGGGGCGCGCAGCGGTCAGCAACTGGCGGCGCCGCCACGCCGACTTCCCCCGGCCGGTGGGGGGCACCGACACCAGCCCGGCCTTCGCGCTCGCCGAGGTGGAGGCGTGGCTGCGCGGCCAGGGAAAGCTGGCCGAGGTCCCGCTGCGCGAACGCGTCTGGCAGCAGGTCGAGAGCCACCCGGCCGGCGCCCTCACCGCGCTGCGCCAGGCAGGCGCCGTCCTGCTGCTCGTACGGGACCGGCCGGACGACTGGGCGGACCTGAGGGCGCACGCCCTCACCGAGGCGCTCGACGAGGTCTTCGCGCTGCGCTTCGCCGAGCAGTTCACCCTGGGCCGCCCCGTCGAGCTCGACCTGCTGCGCGGGGTCTCCGAACTGGCGGCCGAGCTGGGGCCACGGCAGACGTACGAATTCCTGCTCGGGCGCTACCTGGACGCCAACCCGAGGCAGCACACCCTCACCCCGCCCGACCTCGCCGAGCTGATGGCCGCGCTGGCCGGCCCGGCCCGCACCGTGTTCGACCCGGCGTGCGGCACCGGCGCGCTGCTGCGGGCCGCCGAGGCGCCCGATGCCGTGGCCGGGCAGGACGCGGACCGCGAGCTGGCAGCGCTG
>NZ_RJVR01000241.1 GCF_003999195.1 Streptomyces soli | reverse complement strand
GGCAACAGCAACGGCAACAGCAACGGCAACAGCAACGGCAACAGCAACGGCAACAGCAACGGCAACAGCAACGGCAACAGCAACGGCAACAGCAACGGGGACGACTGACCGTAATGATCGGATCGGCAACCGCAACCGGGTGACGCAACCTGATTCCGGAGGTCGTCCGAAAGGTGAACGGTGGAACCCGACGTCACGTCAGGCACGGTGACGTCGGGAAGCCCGCAGAGTCGAAGCGGCAGACCGGCGCTGGTGCAAGTGGAGGCGCGCCGGGGCGGCTCGTGCGGCCTGGGCGGGGATCACCGGGCCGTACGAGCCGCAGAGCACAAGGAGCATCATGGAGCAGTCCACGAAGACCAGTGGCAATTATCCGCCGCGCGGGGGCTCCGACGCACATCGCGCCGACGAGGGTCCGCTAGGCGGCTCAGGCACGGGACAAGGGGAGGCACGGAGGCATATGCCCGCGGTGTGTCCTCCCCGGGCATCCGGTGCCGCGGGCGGCGGGACCCGGGAGTCCGGCGAGACGTCCAACGTGTCGCCGCCGCACGGCGGAGTGGCCGTTGGCGCCGGTTACGTGATCCGACCGGAGGTGCTGGATGGCACCACGCGTACCTGGTCCACCCCTTCCCTGGTGGTGCTGACGGCGACCGCTGTCGTACTGCTCGGCGCAGCGTTGTGGCACATCGCGATGGTGTTCCTTACTCTCTCGCCGGCAAGTTCAGTGACGAACAAGTACCAGCAGCAGATCAACGGCTACATCTATCCCGAATTCGAGCAGAACTGGAAGATGTTCGCCCCGAACCCGATCGCGCAGAATATCGCGATCGGCGCTCGAGTGCAGACCGCAGGGTATGACGGTGCCCGCCATACCTCGGAATGGGTCAACCTTTCCGCCCCGCATCTCGAGGCCATCAGACACAACCCGCTCCCCAGCCATCTGGACCAGAACGTGCTCTGCCGTGCCTGGGAATATTACGTGAGCTCGCACAATCAGAAAGAGGAGAACATCAACGGCAGGCGCGGTGCGCTCTCCGCCGAATACCTGGCGCGGATCGCGCTCCAGCACTTCGGGCGGGAATGGAACGGCGAGCGGATCGTCGGTGTCCAGCTCGCCAGCCGCACGAATTCGGTGGCCCCTCCCAAGTGGACCGGGCAGCCTGCCTCGGACAACACCGATTACCGGGTGCTGCCGTGGTCGCCGGTGAACGAAAAGCTTTACCAGGGGGCTGTGACGTGAATATCGACCACTCCGCGACGAAGAAGGCTGCCGTTCCGGCGCCCCATCCTCCTGTGGACAGCGTCACCGGCCCCGGATCGCCCCCCGTTTCCGTTTCCCGGCCACCGTCCGGACCGGTACTCACCACACCTGTGTCCGTGGGCGGCCGAATCGCCGACCGGGTCGCGCGGTTCGTCGCCTTCGCCAGCCGCACCCACTCCCCGTACCAGGCCGCCACCATCCGGATCGGATACGGTTTCTTCTTCGCGTTCTACCTACTCCGGGAATGGCCGAACCGCCGGGTGCTGTACGGCGACCTCAGTCCCTGGTCGTTCGACATCGCCAAGGCATTTGCCACCGAGACCCACTCGTTCACCGTGCTGGCGTGGTCGGGTGGGCGGTGGTGGTTCGAACTCATCTACCACGGGGCGATCGCGGCAGCCGTTCTGCTGATGCTGGGCTGGCGGACCCGGGCCACAGCGGTGCTTTTCCTGGTGGGGGTGCTCTCGTTGGAAAACCACAGCCCCTTCGTCGGTGACGCCGGTGACAGGATCATCCGCATCATGGCGATCTACCTGGCATTCACTCGATGTGGACAGGTCTGTTCGCTGGACGCGCGTCGCCGTCGGCTGCACGCGCGCGAGCCCGGACACGACCGGGCCGGTGTGGTTATGTGGCTGGCGCTCGGGCTGCCGCTCCTGTGGATGTCTACCGTCAACTGGGCAGGCTGGCTCGGAGTCTTCTGGGTGATGTGGAGCTTCCAGGGTCTGTGGTTCGCCGCGCACCGGTGGTTCCCCCGGCACGCGGCTCGCTCAATGCTGGACAGCGGCTCAGCCATGCTGCACAACTGCGCGATGCTAGTGATCGCCGTGCAGGTCTGCTTCATCTACGGCTCAGCCGGCCTGTACAAGAGCCAAGGGTCCAAGTGGCAGGACGGCAGCGCCGTGTACTACGCGATGCACGTCGACCTCTTCCGGCCGTGGCCCTGGCTTAATGATCTCCTCACGGCGAACATGCTGGTGATCTTCCTGCTCTGTTATGGGACGGTCATCATGCAGATTTCCTTCCCGTTCACGCTCATGTACCGGAGGGTCAAGAATGTGCTGCTGGTGGTGATGATGCTCGAGCATGTGGGGATCGCGGTTCTCCTGGGCATTCCCTTCCTGTCACTGGCCATGATCGTCAGCGACGCGGTCTTCCTGCCCACCGCTTTTCTCATCTGGACAGGCAGCCACTCGACCGGCCTTGCCAAGCGGCTGCGGAAACGGCGCGGAACGCACGCTCGCAGGGACTCAGCCGATGGATTCGTGACCGCCCGATGAACCCGGAACCCGGTCGGCCACCGATCCTTGTCTATGACGGTGACTGTGCTTTCTGCACGACCTCCGTGAGGTTCGCCGAGCGCCGTATCCGGCCCGACTGCAAGGCGATCCCCTGGCAGTTCGCTGATCTGGGCTCGTTTGGTGTCACGCAGCAGCGGGCGGAGTACGAAGTGCTGTGGATTACTCCCACAGGCACGGTTCACGGCGGTTCCCAGGCCGTCGCCAGGCTCCTGCTGAACGCCGGCAGAGGGTGGGCCCTCCTGGGCGCTCTGCTGGTCCTGCCCCCCCTACGATGGCTTGCTCACGGCACCTACAGACTCATCGCGAACAACCGCGAGCGGATGCCGGGCGGCACAGCGGCCTGCATGCTGCCCGCCGACCGCAGACCGGGCATGACGCTCTGATCGCCGCCCGGCCTGCGGTCGGCGGGTACGTCCTTGACGCAGTGCACGGCCAGGTCGGCCTCGCCGGCCAGCAGTGCCGCGTCGACCTCCTTGGTGAACGCGCCCTTGCCGCCGAGCCGGGCCAGGTCGCCCATCCAGCGGTCGCCGGAGGTGGTGACGGGCACGACCTCCGTACGGATCTCCGGCCGCAGCGCGGCCAGTTCGGCGCGAACCCGCTCCACCTGGGCCAGGGCCATGGGCGACCGGCGGCGGCCGGGCAGCGGTCCTTCTGACCTCGGGGCAGCAGACCAGTACGATCGGACTGCTCGCGGGTGCGGCGGCCCGGCGCGGCATGGAGGTCCGGGCGCTCACGGCCGGGCAGGCGCCGGACGGCCTGGTGGGCCGGGTGGTGCACTGGTACGCGGGGCCGTTGGCTGCCGACCGAGTCGCGGGCGGGCTGGGTCTGGGGTTGCTGGAGCCGTCGGATGGCTGGTTGGCGCGGTTGCCGGAGGGGTTCACGGGACGGTGGATCGAGCTGACCACCCTCTCGGAGACGTGGACCTTGCGTCGCCCGGTGTTCGTCGAGCCGCCGAGCGACAAGTCGTTTCCTGCTGAGGTGTATGCCGACGGGTCACGGCTTCCCCGCACAGGGGAAGGCGTGGGCCCGGCTACCCCGGTCCTGGTCTCCGATGTGGTGACCTTCGCTGTCGAGTACCGGCAGTTGTGCTCGACAGGCGGATCGTTTCCGGGAGCCGGCACGCGGTCTACGGGCGGCTGGACACCGCGCCGCTCGACAGGGATCCGCGTGAACGGGAGGTCCGCCGGTTCGCCGATCGGCTCCTTGCCACGGTTGGGGAGTCCCTGCCCAGCGCGGTCACTGTCGATGTCGGCCTCGCCCAGGACCCCGACACCGGCCACGAGCGCTGGGCCGTGGTGGAGGCCAACATGCCCTGGTTCTCCCACAGCTACGCGGCCCGGATCGATGCCGTGCTGGCCGTCGTCCTGCGCGCAGCCGGTCCGGGTAACCGGGTTCCCCTGGTGAACCCCCGTTCTTGCGCGCGTCGGCGGCATGCCCAGAGATATAGGAGTACGTTTTATAGATACGTGCTTCTATATTGGCGCCCATGGAGGAGTGGCACGTGGACAAGCCTGCTGAGATGTTCGACCGCGATTTCGAGTGGTCGGCACTGACACGGTTCATCACTGACCCGCAGCCCGGCGCAACCCTCGGTGTGGTCTCCGGCCGACGCCGCCAGGGCAAGACCTTCCTGCTGGACGCCGCCTGCCGTGCCGCAGGCGGCTTCTACTTCGGGGCAACGGAGGCCGCTGATGCGGAGTCGCTGCGCCGGATCAGCGCTGCCCTCACCGCCCATGTTCAGCCCGCCAGCCCCTTCCACTTCGCCCACTGGGCGGAGGTTGTCGATGCGCTTCTTGCCCTCGGGGCTGAGCAGCCGGTGCCGGTCGTGATCGACGAGTTCCCGTACCTCGCCAAGGCCAACCCGGAGCTGCCCTCCGTCATCCAGGAGGCGTTCCGTCCGCTGCGTGAGCAGCGCACCCGCTCCCGTGCGCGACTACTGCTGTGCGGCTCGGCCCTGTCGTTCATGGGCCGACTGCTGTCAGGCAACGCACCGCTGCGCGGTCGGGCGGGACTGGAGCTTGTCGTACGCCCCCTCGACCACCGTCTCGCCGCCGAGTTCTGGAACATTGCGGACGCCCGTCTGGCCCTCCAGGTCAATGCGATCGTCGGAGGCACGCCCGCCTATCGGCGTGAGTTCGCCCGGGGTGACAGCCCATCCGGGGCGGAGGACTTCGACGACTGGGTCGTCCGGACCGTCCTCAATCCCGAGACACCCCTGTTCCGGGAGGCCCGCTACCTGCTGGCCGAGGAACCGGATCTGCGCGACACGGCCCTGTACCTGTCCGTCCTGGCGGCCGTCGCCGACGGCAACGCCACGCGCGGAGGCATTGCAGGCTACCTGGAACGCAAGGCCACCGACGTCGCCCACCCGATCAACGTCCTCGAAGACGCCGGGCTGCTCCACCGGGACGCCGACGCCTTCCGCGACAACCGGCCCACCTATCGCATCGCCGAACCCCTGATCGGCTTCTACCACGCCATCATGCGCCCGGTATGGGACCAGTTGGAGCGCCCCGGCAGCGCCGCCCGTGTCTGGCAGGCAAGCCGCCGCCGCTACGTCAGCAACGTCCTCGGCCCCCGCTTCGAGCAGGTCTGCCGCGACTGGGCCCTGCACCACGCCGACCCCGACCTGCTCGGCGGCCTGCCCGCCCGCGTCGGCCACGGCGTCGTCCACGACCCCAAGGCCCGCACCGGCCACGAGGTCGACGTAGCGGTCATCGGCATCGCTGACGGCACCAAGCCCCCGCTGCTGGCGATCGGCGAAGCCAAGTGGAACGACACCATGGGCATCGCCCACATCGAACGACTCCAGCACATCCGCGACCTCATCACCCAGGCCGGACGCTACGACACCACCCACACCCAGTTGCTCTGCTTCAGTGGAGCAGGCTTCAACGACAAGGCACGCACCGCCGCCATAAGCTCCGCCGGCATCCAACTGATTGGCTTACCAACGCTGTACGGCCAAGCGTGACGCAAGCGATGGCCGGGGGAGAACCGCTGTTCACACCAAGTGGCTGCCAGTTGTGGGAGTAATCCAGGTGACGCGAAGGCCCCTCCGCTTTACGGTCACTGCGTGCAAAGCAATCCGTGGTTCGAGATCGACGACCGCGCTTGGCGACGTCCGCCAGGATGCCGCGCCGGCCTTCCGGAGGACTGGACCGTCGCGGACAAGACCGGCACCGGCAGCTACGGCACCACCAACGACGTGGGCATCGCTTGGCCGCCCGGCCGCGGCCCGATCGTGCTGGCCGTCCTCTCCACTCAACGGGACGCCGCCGCCTCAGCGGATGAACCGCTGGTCGCCAGGACCGCAGCGCTGGTGGCCGCTGCACTCACCTGATCGGCGCCGATGCGCAGTCACCTTAGGAACATCAACGGCTTCCTACGACAGAGCGACAGAGTCAGCCGACACACAGTATGAGGAGGCACAGGCGCGTCGGCGACGTCGTCGACGGTGTGGGGCTCGGCTTCGTAGTCGCGGTGGCGGGTGATGAGGTGGCGGACGCAGGCGCGCTGGTATGCGAGGTCATGGTGCTGGGTGTGTAGGAGGAAGTGTCTGCCCCGTAGGTTGCCGGGGGTGTGGTGCTCGGCGACGGGCTGGACACCCTGGTGGCCCGCGTCGTGGTCACTGCGTCCGGCTGCGGGTGCGTGGTCGCGGTGGAGCGCACCGCCCGGGGAGTGGTCGGTTGGGTGCTCGGCGTTGCGGATGCGCGAGTACTGGTCTGCCAGGCAACGGGAAGGCTCGGCACGGCCGAGGTTGGGTCAGCGACCGGAGCCAGTGACTCAGGCGCCGAGCCCGCCGTTGGGGAGCCGGTGGTGGATGCGTTCTGCACCGCGGCAATGGTCAGGCCGCCGCCGATGAGCGCGACGGCGGTGGCGGCCGCGGCCCGGCGCCGGTGCTTCTTCCAATGCGCCATCTGCCGCCGCCGTGCCGCCCGGCCCTGCCAGGGGCCGGCCTCGTATCCCGCGTATCCCGCCCCGCTGGGCGAGTCCGCACCCGGTCCGTCCACCGACGAGTCCCCGAGGGCGAGGCCGAGAGCGCCGGTGCCAACCGGTGCGGATTCGGGGGGAAGAGCGCCGGAGTACGGCGCCCAGGAGGAGAACTTCTCCGGGCGGTACCCATCACTCGTTGCTGTGGGAGTCACCGCCGTGGTGTGGTCGGCGCGGGCAGGCGGGGCGATGCTGGGGGCGTATGCGCCGCATCCCGGACACACCAGCCACCCGTTGATGGGCCGAAGGCATGAGGAGCAGTATTCCATCTGCGGTCCTTCTGTGCTGACTGCGCCGCCAGGGACACTGGCAGCCTGGTTCTTTCGCACGGGATGGAGCGATCAATAACGCTATCGGCGCCTGCCGAAAATATTGGGCACTCTGTGTAAGGCTTGTGGGTAGATTTATTGGCCGGCCTATGAAGTAGGAATCTGACTGCGGCGAGCCGATGCCGGCAAGGCAGGCCAGGAAGCCCACCCGGCCGGCACCGATCGTTCGCTCCGGTCACGTCACTTGGCGTACGCCAGGGTGCCGAAGCCCAGCTGGTCCTACAGCGCGCCCAGGAACTCGGCCAGTGCGGCGTTGAACTCGGCCGGGCGCTCCAGGTTGGGCATGTGGGCCGAGCCCTCGATGACGGCAAGGGTGGAGTCCGGCCGCTGCCGGTGCATGAACTCGGCGTCGCTCACCGGGGTGTACTCGTCATCCACGCCGACCACGACCAGCACGGGGACCGTCGCCTTGGTCAGCAGCTCGCAGTAGTCAGGGCGTTCCGCCCGCCCACGCACCAACGCGGTCACCGCACTGGGGACTGGCGATCAGTCAGGACGTACGCATGACAACCCGGTGAACCAACCCGGTCACAGCAGTAGCGAGCTTCGCCGCCGTGCGACCCGAGCGGTGATCCCCAACACGAGCGCGGTGATGGTCAGGAGGAAGCCGAGCAGCGCGGTCAGTGCCAGCTCGAGGAGGCCGGTACGGTCATCGAGGACCCGTGCCTGGACCGCGGTGGCCGCGACCGTACCCGACTGCTCGCTGAGGAAGTAGCGGGAGTCGTTGGAGTCCGCGCGGTGGTCGCCGAGCAGGAAGAGCCGCCGCGCAGGAACCACCACGTCGTACGGAGGCGCCATGCCGGACGGATCACCGCCCTTGACATATGGCTCGGCCAGCGGCTTCCCGTTCACCGTCACCGGTGCACCGGACCGCTCCGCGACTCGGTCGCCACCAACGCCGATCACACGTTGCAGCACCGCCGCACCCTGGTAGCGATCCGGCGTCTGATACAGCACCACGTCGCCCCGCCGTACCTCACTCGCGTCGATCCGCTCGAGCAGGACACGGTCGCCGACGGAATAGGTCGGTTCCATGGCCCTGCTCACGACCGTGATCGCCGTATAGCCAGTCCTGACGAGTACAAGAGGCCACACCAGCAGGATCAGCCCAACCGGCCCCAACATCCAGGCAGCGAATCGCCGTCGCCCAGCCCGCCCCATGCTTCCTCCCGAAATCCGTGTGCGGAGAGGCTACCGATCACCGTCGCCGACCCCCGCACCCCCCTCACATCCGTGAATCCGGGGAACCTTCCCGGTCGCAGCAATAGTCTGGGCGTCAGTGGGCCGCACATTCCCCAGGCGTTCCCCGGCGACGGCGAGATCTTGGTGGCTAATTCGTAATTGTCATGCTGTGAGGGCGAGTTCGAGGCGGGCGAGGTGACTGCTGCTGGCGCGGTCGAGGGGGTGTCCGTTCCCC